>NZ_JBMDJX010000024.1:0-73819 GCF_057809415.1 Chromobacterium sp. FG22
TCGGCGGCCTTGATGTCCAGCCCGGCATTGCCGGCGATCTTGCCCTGATTGTTCAGTTGGCCGCTGATCTCCAGCTTGCTGGCCGCGTCCTTGCCCAGCGCCAGAATCTGGCCTTTGTCGACGTTGCTGACGCTGGCCGCCGTCAGTTGCAAATCCTTGCCCGCCTGGATCAGGCCCACGCCATTCTCCAGCTGCCCAGCCGTCAGCGTGAACTGGCCATCGCTGCCGAGCAGGCCATCGTTGCGCAGCGCGCCGCTGGCGTTCAGCTCCAGGCCCTGCAAGGCGGTCAATCGCCCTTGCGCGTTGTCGAGCTCCGCCGTCTTGACCTCGGCTTTGGCGTCGCTGTGCAGCTTGCCTTGCTCGCGGTTGTCGATTTTGTCCGCGCTCACTCGCAGCGTGTCCGCGCCGGCGTGGCTGATCTCGCCATGCCGGTTGTCGATGGCCGCAGCCTCCACGTCCAGCGTTTTGCCCTGGCTGGAGATCACCCCGTCGCGGTTGTCCAACACGCCCTGCAAGCGTACGGAGCCGGCCGCCGCGCCGCTTTGCGCGATCAGGCCGCCGCGGTTGTCCAGCGCCCTCGCCTGCAGTTCTAACTGCCCGGCGCTCAAGGCGCTTTCTTGCAGCTTGATGTCCTCGCCGGCTTGCATGCGGGCCAGGCCTCGGGCGCCCAGCTTGGCTTGCGAGGCATTCAACTCACCGCCCGTCGTCACCCGCAAATCGCCGTGGCGGGCGCCTACCACCGCCCCCTGCAACTGGGCGCTGCCCGCCTGAATGCTCACATCGCCGCCGGCCAACAGCTCTCCATGGAAATCCA
Source organism: Chromobacterium sp. FG22 (assembly GCF_057809415.1). Taxonomy (NCBI): domain Bacteria; kingdom Pseudomonadati; phylum Pseudomonadota; class Betaproteobacteria; order Neisseriales; family Chromobacteriaceae; genus Chromobacterium; species Chromobacterium sp. FG22. The sequence continues at coordinate 815 of NZ_JBMDJX010000024.1, forward strand.
GGCCCGCGCGGCTGCGCAGCGTCAGCGCGCCGGCCTCGCCCAATTTGCCGTCGGCTTGGGCGCCGGCGGCTACGCTGCCCTTGCCCGCCACCGCGGCCGCTTCCAGACCCAGCCCGCCGCCCGCCGTCAGGCTGCCTTCCAGTTGGGCCGTGTCGGCGGCGGTCACTTGCAAGGCGCCCTGGCTGCGGGTCTGGCCGCTGTGTTCCAGCTTGCCGCCGCTGTTGAGCTTGATGTCCTGCTGGCTGAAAGTCTTGCCCTTCAGCACCAGATCTCCCGCGCTAGTCAGCTGCAGATCGCCGGCCCGCGCCGCCATCTCGCCTTGCTGCTTGACGCCCACCCCGGCCTCGGTGCCCACCAGGCGGATGGCGTTGGCGTACATGCCGCCCAGTTGCGCCACGTCCAGCGCGAAGGCCGGCGCGGCGGAACCGTCGGCCGCCAGCGGTCGCGCCTGCAGGGTGTCGGCGTCCACCTGGTTGCGGCCCAGCACCAGCTCCAGTTGCTTGGCGTGCAGGTCGGCGTTCACTTGCAGCGCGCGGCTGATGATGGCGAATTTATCGACATTGCCGGCGTTCAGGCCGGCGCCGCTGATGTTGACGACGCCGCCGTTGACCTGGAAACCGGTCAACGCGCCCTGAGCGTTGAGCTGCGGCGTGCCGGTGCTCAGCATCGCTTGCTGAGTGTTGATGAAGCCGCAGCCGCTGCAACTGATGCCCCATGGGTTGGCCACCACCACTTGCGCGCGCTGGCCCGCCACTTCCAGATAACCGTTCAACTGCGAGGGGTTGGCGTGGGTGACTTCGTTGAGGATGATGCGGGCGCTGCCGCCGGCCAGATTGGGATTGCCGCCGACATAGCCGGCCAGCTGGGTATTGACGACTTGCGCGCTGTTGTTGAGCACCGCCCCTTTGGGGCCGACGTTGAACTGCTGGTACTGGTTGTGGGACACGCCGGCGGCGGTGGGGGCGGCGATCTGCACCACCGGCAACCCGTTGTTGGCCTGAATCACCGTCGGCCGTTTGCCGGCCGCCGCGCCGGGATCCGCCGCAATGTCCGCCGCCAGCGCGACGCTGCCCAGGCCGACGCCCACCCACAGCGCGCATAGTTTGAAGCCAAAGCCGCGCGCGGCGGCGAATCTCGCCCCCGCCGCATTCTGGCCTCGGCCGCCGCCCTTGCCCTGCCCGCTTGCGGTTTCCTGCACCGCCATCAGTTGGCCGCGCGCTTGGTTGAAGATGATGCGATAGAGTGTTTTATTCATGATGGCGTCGTCGAAACGGGACAGGGCCCGGCCTTGAACGCACGCTCAAGGCCGAGAGCTCGGCAAAACGGGCTTATTGCCAGAGCAGGGTCAGGTTGAAATGGGTGATGGCGGGCCGGTTCCAGCCTTGCGGCTGGCGCATTGCGCGTTCGTGGCTGAGTTCGGCGCTGAGTTTGCCCGCCAACTGCGCGCGCAGGCCGGCGGCCCAGCCGGAAAGGCTGCGGCTGCTGTCGTCGGCGTAAGCCGGATGCGACACCCGGCCGGCGTCCAAGCCCAGATAGCCTTCCAGCTGCGCGCCGGCCATGGCCGGCAGCGGCGCGCTCAACTCATTGCGCCAGTACAGGCCGCCGCGGCCGCTGAGGCTGTTGCTGTTGAAGCCGCGCACGGTGTAACGGCTGCCGATGGAAAACTGTTCCGAGGGCAGCAGCGGATCGGCGCTGTACTGGCCGCGCAGCTCGCTGCTCCAACGCCAGGCCTGGCTGCCCAAGCGCAGCGGCAGCTGCAAGGCCAGACGGCTTTGAAACAGCTCATGGCGGGCGGTGAAGCCGGAGGCGGCCGTTTGCTCTTCGTTTTGCGCGCCCCAGCCGCCGATGCCGCGCTGATAGCTAAACGAGGCGTCCAGCACCGCTTCGCCCAGATAGCGGCGATGGCTCAGCTCCAGGCCGGCGATGGTCAGATCGCGGCGCTGCTGCGCGATTTCCGCATCCTCGATAAAACTGCGCGAAGCTTTGCGGGTCAGGCTGGCCTTGAGTTCGGTTTTGCTGCTCTGGTCTCGGTGAAGCAAACGCGCCAGCGACAGCAGGGTATTGCGGCTATGGCCGCTGGAAGAGAAGGATTGGTTGACGCCCTGCACCGTTTGCCGGTAAGCGAACGCGCTATAGCTGGCGAAGGCGGTCCAATCGCCCCAGGGCAGCAGCCAGGACACGGTATGCGCCTGGCTCAGCGGGTGGGCGATATGCTCGGCGTCCTGACTCCAGGACAGGGACAGCAGGTCGTTGAAGCCGGTGGCGCCGCCCAGCAGCAAGCTGGCGTTGCTCTGCAGCCTGCCGGTGGCGGGCTGGCCGCTATCGTCCAGGCTCAGTTGCCCGGTCAGCTGGCGCGCGCGGCTGCGGCTAACCGCCACATCGCTTTCGCCCGGCTGTTCTCCGGGGACGATTTCCATCGTCGCCTGCTGGGTGGGCACCCGCCCCAGTTGTTCCAGCCCCTGCTCCAGCGCGCGCACATTGAGGATGTCGCCGGAGCCAAGCGGAAAGGCGGACGCTAGGCCGCGGTCGCCCGGCCCGTCCTTGAGCCGGATTTGATGGATGCGGCCGGGCACCACCGCCAGCCGCAAGCGCCCCTGCGTCAGGTTTTGCTCCGGCAGATACACCCGGCTGGTGACATAGCCGCGCTCCACCATCGCATTGCTCAGCTCCGCCACCACTTGGTCCAGTTGGGCCAAGCCCAGGCATTGGCCTTGCCAGCGGGCCGCCGCCGCAGGCAGCCAGCCGCGCCAGGCGACGGGCATGCCCTCCAGCGCGATTTGCCTCACCGTGAAACACGCGCCTTCATGAGCTCCCGCGGCGGCGGGCAGAGCGGCGGGACTGGGCGCGGATGGGGATTGGAGCACGTCGGGCCGCCGTTGCAGCTCTTCCCGCTGCTGCTCCAGTTGTTGTTGCTGATGCCGAAGAATGTGTTCATCCAGCGCGGCGGCGCCGGCGGCGGGAACAAGAAAGCCGCCCAAAACGGCGGCCTGAATCAGGGTATGGTTCACGGAGACTTAGAGTGATTATTTTAAATTATTTAAATGGTATTTATGTTCCCATTTTAAATAATGACAATCACAAGGTAACTACGTGAAAATACGTAACACATAAAAAAACCGGAAGCCTCGCTTCCGGTTTTTAGTCTGCCGCGTCTTGTTCCGCTCAAGCCAGAACAATGCTCTCCAGCTCCGGCAAGGCGATTTTGTGATCCTTGCTGTATTGGTAGTCGTGGAACACGTGCTCGGCGCTGAGCAGTTGATAGCCGCCGTCTTCGCGCCGGACTGTGGTGTCTTTGAGACGATAGGCGTTGTGGCCGCAGGTCCAGCAATCGAAATTGCGCATCTGCGTGCACAAACAGGTCTTGTCCCATACCTTGATGCGGCGCTCGCCGGGGTGGGCGGCCACTTCGCGGTTATAGGCCTCGATATAGGAACAGCCGCCCTTGGCGTCCAGCAGATAGCCGTAGGCCTCGCAATTGGGCCGGATGCCGTCGCCGATGGCCGGACAGTGCTTGATCATCCGCATCGGATAGCCGGTGGGCGACAGCTGGTTGACTTCGATGTCGTCCTCGTTGGCCTTGAAGTATTCCTGCTGCACCTTCTCCGGCAGACCGCATTCGCGCGCCACGGTGAAGCGGGTGGCCACTTGCACCGCGCCGGCGCCCATTTCCAGGAACTGGGTCGCATCGCTGCCGGTGAACACGCCGCCGGCCGGAATCAGCGGGATATCCAGTTGTTCGGCCCGCAGCCAGTCGCGGATTTCCACGACGATGGCGGCCAGATCGTATTGCGCCCAGTCCATGCCGAAGCCGAGGTGGCCGCCGGCCAGCGGGCCTTCCACCACCACGTAGTCCGGCAAGCGGTTGCTGCGCGCGCTCTTTTTCAGGAAGAGCTGCAGGGCGCGCAGCGAGGAGACGATGATGCCGAGTTTGGCGTCGCGAAAGCGCGGGTGGTCTTCCATCAGCGCGAAGGAACCCAGGTGCAGACCGGCGGCCAGGGTGATGCCGTCGATGCCGGCGTCCAGCGCGGCGTGCATGCGCGTGCGCAAGGTTTCCTTGGGCGCGTTCATGGTCAGCTTTTCCATGCAGTTGATGAAGACCAGGCCGTCGCCGCGTTTGGCTTCCATGGTCTTGCCCACATGCATGCGGGTGGCCTCGGCCAGCAGGCCCAAGTCGAACTGCACGACGGATTTGTCGCTGTTCTCGACATTGAATTTGTACTGCTTGAGCTTGTCTTTGACGTATTTGGTGTTGAAGCGGCGGTCGGTCACCGTGGGCACCATGGCGTCGGAAATATGGCCCACGCCGCCCAGCCTGGCCGCTTCCAGCGCCAGCGCCGAGGTGGAGATGTCCACACCCATGCCGCCTATCATGATGGGCACCAGCTCCTGCTTGCCCAGCCGCAGTCTGAAATCGTCAACGCACTTCATTAAATCAGCCTATCTCTCCTGAATGCTGGCGGGCATTATCCCCCCGCATTGTGGGAAAATCCATTTTTTTAGAGTTTTTGCTCCGAGCTCTCGGCCGGGGCCGAGACCGCCGGGCCGCAATCTGGACTTTAGCCCGCCCAAGCCACTATGCGCCCGCCAGATTGCAGCCGTGCTACGCGCCTGCCATTGAAAAAGCCGGGAGACCCCGGCTTTTTCCAGCCCGCCGACGCGCGGCGGGCATTGCGCCGGCGCTTACCAAATGCGAATGCGCTCGTCCTGAGGCTTGAACATCTTGTCGCCAGGCTTGACCTCGAAGGTTTCGGCGAAGGCGTCGCTATTGCTCGCCGCGCCGATGGCGCGGAACTCCCCCGGCGAATGCGGATCGGTCACCAAACGCGACAACAAGGCCTCGTCGCGAATCTTGGTGCGCCACACTTGGGCGAAACCGTAGAAGAAACGCTGGTCGCCGCTCATGCCGTCTATCGTCGGCGCGCGCTTGCCGTCCAGGGACAGCAGGTAGGCTTTGTAGGCGATTTGCAGGCCGGCGTTATCGGCGATGTTCTCCCCCAGCGTCAGTTCGCCGTTGATATGCTTGCCCGGCAAGGGTTCGTAGCCGCTGTACTGCGCCACCAGCTTGCCGGTCAGCTGGTCGAAACGGGCCCGGTCTTCCGCCGTCCACCAATTGCGCATATTGCCGTCGCCGTCGAACTGGCTGCCCTGATCGTCGAAACCGTGACTGATTTCATGGCCGATCACCGCGCCGATGCCGCCGTAATTGGCGGCGTCGTCCGCCTTGGCGTCAAAGAACGGCGGCTGCAGAATGGCGGCCGGAAACACGATTTCGTTCAGCGACGGGTTGTAGTAGGCGTTGACGGTTTGCGGCGTCATCCCCCACTCCTCGCGGTCCACCGGCTTGCCCAAGCGGGCCAGCATGCGGCGGTATTCGAACATCGAGCCGCGCTTGATATTGCCCACCAGATCGTCCCGCTTGATCTCCAGGCCGCCGTAGTCTCTCCACTTGTTGGGATAGCCTATCTTCAGCATGTATTTGGACAGTTTTTCCTGCGCGGCCTTCTTGGTGGCCGGGCTCATCCAGCTGAGCGTGTCTATGCTCTGGGCGTAGGCCTTCATCAGATTGCCCACCAGCGCTTCCATCTTGGCCTTGGACTCCGGCGGGAAGTAAGCCTGCACATAGAGCTTGCCCAGGGCTTCGCCCAGATTGCCCTCCACCGCCTTCACCCCGCGCTTCCAGCGCGGCTGTTGCTCCAGCGTGCCGGCCAGCGCCTTGCCGTGGAAATCGAAACGGGTTTGCGCCAGGACGCCGTCCAGATAAGGCGCGTAGGCGTCCAGCGTCTGCGCCGTCAGATAATCCTGCCAGTCTTGCAGCGGCAACGCGGCCGCCAGCTTGGCCCAGGCCTCTGCGTAGCTGGGCTGATTGACGTTGACGGCGCTGACGCCGCCGGCCTCGGCCGCGTCCAGGAAAGCCTGCCAGTCAAAGCCCGGCGCCCGCTTTTTCAGCTCGGCCACGCTCATCTTGTTGTAAGTCTTTTGCGGGTCCCGGTTCTGCACCTTGCTCCACTGGGCTTCCGCCAGCTTGGTTTCCAGCGCGAACACGCGCTGGGCGCGCTGCTCCGCGTCGGCGTAGCCGCCCAGCTTGAATAGTTTGACCAGATAGGCGCGATAGGCCTGGCGCGCCTTCTCGAAGCGCGCGTCCTTGCCCAGATAGTAGTCGCGGTCCGGCATGCTCAGGCCGTTCTGATACAGGCCGGCCAGGTATTGGCGCGCGTCCTTGGCGTCCGCTTCAACGTAAAAAGCCAAGGGCTGTTGCACGCCCAGGCCCTGCGCCGCGCCCATCCAGGCCGCCAAGGCGCTCTTGTCCTTCAAGGCGGCGATGGCCGTCAGTTCGCCGCGCATCGGCGTCAGGCCCAGCTTGTCCAGCGCGGCCTCGTCCATGAAGCTGTGATACAGATCGCCGATCTTTTGCGCCTCAGCCGACGCCTTCGGCTTGGCGGCGGCCTCCTCTATCAGCTTGCGGCTGCGTTCCAGGCTCAGATCGCGCAATTGCTTGAAAGCGCCGTCGTTGTCTTCGGACGCCGGCAACACCGCGTGCTTGACCCAGGTGCCGTTGACCGCGTGATAGATATCGTCTTGCGGACGCACCGCGCTGTCGAAATGCTGTTTGTCGATGCCGGACACGGCGCTGGCTTGCGCTTGCCAGGCCAGCAACAGGCTGGCGGCCATCAGGGCTAACTTCATTTTCATCGGGGTTCCTTTCACTCCATTTCTCTGCGGCCCTGTTTTCCTTGTTTTGGTTCCGGTGAAAATGCCGGGCCGGCTCGCAATTGCGAAATAAAGGCAGCCCGAAGGCTGCCTTTTCCTCACAAGGTGTCAAACATCAATTTCATGACAAAGACAATATATGGATCAAGACAAGTTATATAAGGTGTGCCTTGGCCGGACTCGCGGGATCACTGCACAAACTGCTCGGAGCCCACGATGCCCAATTTAGTCACACCCAAACGCTGAGATTCCGCCAGCACCATCGCCACCGGCTCATACCCCGCGTCCTTGTTCGGCTTGATGTGGAACTCCGGCTGCGGCGCCCGCGCCGCCGCTTCCGTCAGCTTCTTCTCCAAAGCCTCCCGGTTCGCCAAACGCTCTCCGTTCCACAAGATCCCGTTGTCCGCCGCAATGTCGATCTGCACCACCACCGGCTTCTCCATCGGCTTCGCCGGACTGCTCACCGGCATGTCCAGCTTCACCGCGTGCGTCTGGATCGGGATGGTGATGATCAACATGATCAGCAGCACCAGCATCACGTCGATCAAGGGCGTGGTGTTCATCTCCACCATCAGCTCGTCGTCGGACGAGCCTACATTCATTCCCATCTTGCTCTCCCTTCTAGTTGCGTGGCGGCGGTTCGGTAATAAAGGCGATCTTCACGATGCCCGCCTGCTGCACCGCCAGCACGATCCGGCCGATCGGGCTGTACTTCGCCGCCAGATCCCCGCGGATGTGCACTTCCGGCTGCGGCTCCTTCTTCGCTTCCTTCACCAGCCGCGCCAGCAGTTCTTCCTGCGTCTTCACCGGCGTGGTGTTCCAGTAAATGGTGTTGCCGGTGTCCACCCCCAGCACGATGTTCTCCGGCTTGGTCTGCGTTGGGATATTGCTTTCCTTCGGCAAGGCCATCTTCACCGTCTGCGTCACCACCGGCACCGTGATCAGGAAGATGATCAGCAGCACCAGCATCACGTCCACCAGCGGCGTGGTGTTGATCGCGGACATCACCGCGTCTTCGTCGCCCTTGCCGTGGCCTTGGCCGAATCTTGCGTTGCGCCCCTTCATCGTCGTCGCCTCAGCGCGCGTTCAGCAGGCTGGCGTGCAGGCGGCCGGCCACCACGCGCACCATGTCCAGCACCAGCTTGTTGCGACGCACCAGCCAGTTGTATCCCAGCACCGCCGGCACCGCCACGCCCAGACCGATCGCGGTCATGATCAGCGCCTCGCCCACCGGGCCCGCCACTTTGTCGATGGACGCCTGGCCGGACATGCCGATCGCGGTCAGCGCGTGGTAAATGCCCCATACCGTGCCGAACAGGCCGACGAACGGAGCGGTGGAACCCACGGTGGCCACCACCGACAGGCCGTTTTGCATATGGTGGCTGGCGGAGTCCACCGCGTCGGAGATGGCCATCGACACCCAGGTGTTGAGGTCCACGCGGCCGGCCAGTTCGCCCTTGTGTTCGGCCGCCGCTTCAATGCCGGCCGCCGCCACCGCGCTGAACATGCCTTCGTCGGCCAGTTCGCTCGCGCGTTTTTGCAGTTCCGCGCCGTGAGACGCCAGCAGTTCGCGGCCTTGCTTCAGCAGGCGGCGCTGTTCCAGCAGTTTGACGATGCCCACGTACCAGGTGGCCGCGGACATGATCAGCAGAATGATCAGGGTGCCGCGCGCGACGATGTCGCCTTGCGCCCACAGGGCGTCGATGCCGTACGGGTTGCTGGTTACGTGCGCGGTTTCGGCGGCCAGGACAGGCAGGCTGGCCAGCAGGGCCAGGGCGGCGAAGGCGGTGCGAGTGGTCTTGGTCATGCTTTGGTTCTCCTAAGAGTTGCTGTGCTCCGGTCGAGGCGCGCTCGCGCTCATTCGCCGGAGTCGAGTTTGAAGCCGAATTCCTGGCTCAACAGGCTGTTGGGTTTGCAGCTATAGCCTTGCAGCGCGGCGCTGATCGCCGACTGGAAGCCGCTGCGGTAACGCGGCGGGATGCCGCCGTCGAACGAGATGTTGGCGATGTGGCTGAAGCGGCCGTTGTCGCCCACCTGGAAGGCCACGCGCACCACGCCCTGGATCTCGTCCTGCTGCGCCTTGCTCGGGTATTCCGGGGCTTGCAGCTGGGTGCAGTTGGCCTTGGCCGACACCGGGCCCTTGGGCGCTTCCACCGCCGGGGCGGGGGTGGGCGCCGGCTGCGGCGCCGGGTCCGAGGTGGTGGACTGGATCGCATTGGCCGTGGAGGTGACCGGCGGCGGATTGACCACCGGCGGCACATAGGCTTGCGGCTTGGGCGCGGCGGTGGGCTGCACCACTTTTTCTATCTTGGGGGGCGGAGGGGGCGGAGGCGGCGGCGGTTCGCTGATGACCGCCACTTCCACTTTTTGCTGGATCACTTTGACCACGCCCTGGGCCAGGCCCGACACCAGCGCGTAGATCAACAGTGCATGGAAGACGATCACGCCGACCAAGCCCGCGATGCGGCGCTTGGGCGGGGGACCGCCGATTCCTCTGGCTGTGATGCTCGTCATGTTTATATCCACTGTCTTCTGATTCGCCCGGCGGCGGCGCGCCGCCGGGCCCGAGAACGGGACGGACCCAGTCCGCCCCATCCAGTTTCCCGCCGTCTTAGAGCTTGTAATTAGCCTTGAGGAAGAAGGAGCGGCCCATCGGATCGGTAAAGCGCGGATCGTAGTTCTGCTGCGTGGTGCGCGTCATCTGGTTGGAGTACGGCGGCTCTTGATCGAACAGATTCTTGATGCCGGCGGTCATGGTCAGTTGCTTGTTCCAGGCGTAGGAGCCGGACAGATTCCAGGTGGAGTACGGTCTTACCTGATGGAAAGGCTGCCCCTGCTTCAGGTAGGGATTGGAATCGGTGTAGCCGGACTTGTAGTTCTGCGCCAGCATCGTACTCCACGGACCATAGGACCAGCCCAGGGTCAGGTTGTGCTGCCAGCGGAAGGTGGGGCCACCATCCTGGAAAGTACCCAGGTTGCTGTAATACGGGCCGTTCTTCTCGGTCTGATAGGAGTACTTGGACAGATAAGTGCCGTCCAACGTCGCGGTGAAAGTGCCAACCGAAGTCTTGGGCAATACCCAGTTCAGCTTGATGTCGACGCCAGCGGTGCTCAGATTGCCCAGGTTGTCGTAGTCGTCGATGATGTAGGACAGATTACCGCTACTGTCGCGAACAAAACGATTCGCATACTTGGCCGGGTCGGCAAAGATGGCGCTTTCATCCAGAATATTGATCTGACCCTTGATCATGGTCCACCAGAAATCCGCGCTGGCGGTAAAGTCCTTGACCGGCTCGATCACCATGCCAAAGGAGAGCGAGGACGACTTCTCCGGCTCCAGCTTCTTGTTGCCCGCAATACGCTTATTGCGCTGCATATCAGAGCAGGCCGAGCTATCCGCGCCTGGTACCGGATTCACGCCGTCAGGGCAAGCGCCATAATCGACATAGCTACGGGTTAGCTGTAGCTGGTTCGGTCGGTAGATATTGTACAGCGACGGAGCTCGAAAGCCGGTACTGGCCGAGCCGCGGAACATCACTTGCGAGCTGGGCTGGAACTTGAAGGCGACTTTCGGGTTGAGCGAGCTATCGGTATCGCTGTAGTGGTCGTAACGCGCGGCCAGTTGCACATCCAGGTTCTTCAGCACCGGAATGTCCGCCTCGCCGTAGAAAGCGTAGGCGGAACGGCTGCCGCTGGAATCTTCAGTCTTGTCCTGGCCTGTGCTCAAAGCGTCGCGGGTCACCGCTTTGTTGTAGATCGTGCTCAAGGACTCGCGGCGCACTTCCGCACCCAGCGCGATCGCCAACATGCCGGCCGGCAGCTGCAACACTTCGCGGCTGGCCTTGATGTCGGCCATGTCGATGGTGGACTTGGCTTCCTTGGTCTGGCCGGTCATGCCCACCGAGCGCCAGACTGCCAAATTATTGCCGGACAGATCGAACGGATCCAAAGCGCCGCTATCGACCGCGGACTGCATCTTGCTCTTGCTGACGTAGCCGGAGGTCAGGTTTTCCTTGATCAGGTTTTCCGAACGGCCGATGCCGGCGCGGTAATCCCAACCGGCGATCAGGCCTTCCATATTCAGCATCAGGCGCTGCGTGACCGAGTTGGCCTCGGTCTCGCGATTGCCCAGCGGAATGGTGCGCACATACAATTTGTCGCGCTTGCTCGGGTCCACAGCGTTGGCGCGGGTGATGTCGCCGGCGGTCGGCAGCGGCGCGTTCTGCGCGGTGGTGATGGTTTCGGTCCGGGTGTACTGCAGCGACAGCTCGTGGTTGTCGCCAATGCGCTTGGTGGCCTTGATCAGGCCGGAAATCTGCTCCACCTGCGGGATGATGCTGGGATACAGGGAGTAGTACTCCAAGCATCGGTTACCCTGCTTAGCGTCACTGACGTATTGGGAAAACGGCGGGCGGCAATTCGGAGCGGACGGCGCCACCCACTTGCCGGTGATGCCATCGATATAATTGCCCGGCCATGCACTAGCGCTGGTACCAGTGAATTTGTTGACCTGATGGGCGTAGTCGCGCTGGCCCGCCATCACCATATCCTGCTTCAGGTAGTCGATGGCGCCGTAGACGTTGAAACCGTCCTGGTTCAAGTCGCCGATGCCGTAGGAGGCGTTGACGCGCTTTTCATCGCCGCCGCCGTGCTGCGGATTGGCCAGGCTGCCGCCGATGCTGAAGCCCTTCAAGCTCTTCTTGGTGATGAAGTTCATCACGCCGCCGATGGCGTCGGTGCCGTAGATGGCGGAGGCGCCGTCCAGCAACACTTCCACGCGCTCGATGGCGGACAGCGGAATGGCGTTCAGGTCGGCGGAGGTGCCGTCAATCGCCTGATTGGCCATGCGGCGGCCGTCCAGCAGCACCAGCGTGTATTGATTGCCCAGGCCGCGCAAGCTGGCGAAAGAGCCGCCGCCGGAGGACGCGCCGACCGAGGCGCTAGCCCCTTGCGACGACTGGTTGGCGGCGATGCTGTTGACCACCTGCTCCACCGTGGTCAGGCCCTGCTTGGCCAGGTCTTCGGTTTTGAGAATGGTGACGGGCAGCGCCTTTTCCTGCTTGATGCTGCGCTTGATGTTGGAACCGGTGATCTCCACCCGGTCCAGTTGACCGGAGTTCGCCTCAGCGGCGAATGCGAACGGCGCATGGCTCGCCATGCCGGCCATGGCCAGGGCAAGCACTAGCTGCTTCTTTTGACTTCTCAACTTGATTTCTCCTTAACTGCACACGGAAACCAGCAGCGCTTCTGACGAACGTTTGCTGGATACTGCAGGTCGTCGACAATCGAACGTCATGACCGTGTTTCGAGTGTGTTAAGGATTGTTGCCCCCCGTCAATATTTGTTGAGGGGCGATCCTGCTCGTCCGGCGCCCCGTTTAAACGCGCCTTTTGACGGAGAAATGCGCAAAAATCATGTTAGCGCTTGAAAATCAATAGACTATGCCCCTGATTTTTGCCAGCAGCTTTTACAGAAAGCCGCTAATTCCATGTCATTTTCCATGGTGATAACAACTTGCCATTGTTGCTTTTTTGCATTTTTACGACAAATTCGTACAAGAATTTCAGATTAGACTAATTTTGCAAAAACTTATGCATTCGTTTTTTTAATGGCAGGCATGTAAAAAAACATTCATATCCAATCTAAACCACGCCAACTTAGCTGCATGCCACCAGCCAAATTCATTCCAAAAACATAAAACCCCGCCGCGCCAAACGGCGCGACGGGGCTTGATCAAACCGCCTTGGCGAGGCTTAGAGCTTGTAGCTGGCTTTCAGGAAGTAAGCGCGCCCCACCGGGTCCGCCACCACCGGGTCAAAGCCGTACTGGAAGGTTTTGGTCTGGTTGCTGAACGGCGGCTCCTGGTCGAACAGATTGCGGATGCCGGCGGTAATGGTCAGCTTCTTGTCCCACACATAGCTGCCGGACAGGTTCCAGTTGGAGTACGGGCGCACATTATGGCCTTCATCGTTGGGATTCAGGTCGGTGTAGCCGGACGAGTAGTTCTGCACCAATACCCCGCTCCACGGCCCCTGGGCCCAGTTGAACGCCAGGCTGTGCTTCCAGCGCAAGGTCGGCTGCAGAATATTCTGATACCAACCGCCCAGCGAGCTCAGATAAGGGCCCTTAGGCTCCATTTGCTGCTGGTACTTGGAGGTGTAGGTGCCGTCCAGATTGACGCCGAAATTGCCCCAAGCCATCTTGGGCAGACGGAAAGCCAGACTGATGTCCACGCCGGCCGCGCTCAAAGTGCCCAGGTTCTGGGTGGTGGTGATCACATGGTTGAGCGAACCGTCGGGGTTGCGCACGAACTTGTCCGCGTACTTGCCCGGATCGGCGAAAATCACGCCCGGATCCAGCGCGCCGATGGTGTCCTTCACCGTGGTCCACCAGAAGTCCGCGCTGGCGGTGATTTCCTTGATCGGCTCGATCACGATGCCGAAGGTCAGCGAGCTGGCCTTCTCCGGCGACAAATTGTTGTTGCCGCCCTGCAAGGCTTCGAACTGGGTGTTGCAATCGTCCACCTTGTTGCCGCCGTTGGCCGGCGTGCCGCCCGGGCAGCGCAAGGGGTCGTTGAACTTGTTGGCGGTGTAGGTCTTGCTGTTGGGCGTGAACACGTCGTACAGCGTCGGCGCGCGGAAGCCCTTGCTGGCCGAGGAGCGGAACAAGACCTGGGGGATAGGCTGATACTTGACGGCGATCTTGGGGTTGAAGGAGCTGCCGAAGTCGGTGTAGCGGTCGTAACGCGCCGCCAGCTGGGCGTCGAAGTTCTTGAAGATGGGGATGTCCGCTTCGACATAGGCCGCGGTCACGCCGCGGCTGCCGCTGGTGGACTTGGAATCGGCGATGCCGGAGCCCAGCGCGAACTGAGCGATGTCCTGGATCTGGCTGTCCAGCTTCTCACGCCGGGTTTCCACGCCGAAAGCCGTCGCCACCATGCCGGCCGGCAACTGAAACACCTCCTTGCTGACCTTGAAGTCCGCCATCACCGTCTGATATTTGGCGATCCAGCCGTCGCCCTTCAGCTCGGTGCTCTGCCAGGCGCCCGGCGCGGAATCGCCGAAGGGGTTGATAGTGCCGTCCTGGAAGGCGGCGGCGACCTTATCGCCGTGCACATAGCCGGACTTGTAATTGATGATGGTCTTGTTCTCGGAGTAGGCCACCCCGCCGCGGTAATCCCAGCCCGCCAGCAAGCCTTCGGCGTTGAAAGCCAGCCGCTGCGTGGTGGACAGGCTCTCGGTCACGCGCGGCCCCAGCGGCACCGCGCGTGAGTTGATCACCACGTCGCTGCCGTCGGTGGGCGTGCCGTCCGGCAAATGGGTCGGATAATACTTGTCGCCCGCCTTCAGGGTGGCGATCTTGGCCAGCGGCGCCGGCGAGATGCGCGTGGTGCTCAGGTTGCGCGCCCCCATGTACTGCAGCGACAGGGTATGTTCCCCAACCTGCTTGGTGCCCTTGGCGAAGGCGGTCAGTTGCTCCACCTCCGGCGTCAAGTCCATGTAGAGGGTGGCGTTCTCGCCACAGGAGTTGGCGTCTATCGGCTTGGCGTACGGCGGTTTGCAATTCGGCGCCGTCGGGTTGTAGGCGTTGCCCTTGTAGGTGAAGTTGGACGGGAAGACCCGGCCGCTCAGATTGTCCGCGGTCAGGTATTTGTTGGCGAAGGAACGGTTCAGCGTGGTGATGGCGTCCAGCTTCTGATAACTCAGGGAGCCGTAAACGTTGTAGCCGTCCTTGTTCAGATCGCCGATGCCGGCGGTGATGCTGGCGCTGCCGGTATTGCCGCCCTTGTGGTCGGTGGACACCAGCTCGCCCGCCACCGTCACGCCCTGATAGCTTTTCTTGGTGATGAAGTTGATCACGCCGCCGATGGCGTCGGTGCCGTAGATGGCGGAAGCGCCGTCGCGCAGCACCTCGATGCGCTCAATCGCCGACAGCGGGATGGCGTTCAAATCCGTGGCGTAGCCGCCAATCGCCTGGCTGGCGACGCGGCGGCCGTCCAGCAGCACCAGCGTGTACTGCGAGCCCAGGCCGCGCAGGCTGGCGTAGGAGGCGCCGCCCGACACCGTCTGCACCGACGAAGCGCCCACCATGCTGGACTGGTTGCTGGCCAGCGAATTCACCACCTGCTCCACCGTGGTGAAGCCCTGCTTGCTCATTTCCTCGGTGCGAACCACCGTCACCGGCAGCGCTTTTTCCTGCTTGATGCTGCGCTTGATGTTGGACCCGGTGATTTCCACCCGGTCCAGGGTGCCGCTGCTCGATTCCGCCGCCCAAACGCTGCCGGCTTGGCCGCCCAGGCCTGCCAGGGCCAGGGCCAGCACCAACTTCTTCTTGCTAGTTCTCATGATTTCTCCAGTCATGTGTCTAACCTGCTTAGCGCGCTTCTCTAGACACGCTTTCGGCAGATCATCCAGCCGCAGACTATTTGTCATATGGCCTGACACGATGCTTGGAGCATTTATTACAGACGGTCAATCGACATCATGAATCGTCACATACCGTCTTTCCGCCCACGGCGGCGTCCTGGATGAAAACCGCCGCGCCGCCATCGGCCGGAAAGGCCGCCGGCAAAGGCTTACGCCCGATGGCGGCGCGCAGGCCGCCGCTGTGGCGTTTACAGCGGCGCGTTGTCATTTTGCCAATGCGCTGTGCGGCACGATATTTTTATGACATGTGTAAAAATCAGATAGACGATTAAATCAATGCATTTAACTCATGCCTGCGGAACACCGGGCCAAACAGCGGTCCATCAGGCCGGAGCCGGCTCGCAGTCCTTTAAGGAAACCGTGCGCTCCGGCTGCCCGGACAGTTGCACCCGCATCGTCCGGCCGGCCAGTTCGCGTCCTTCCAGCTGCCGCGGCTCGGCGCTGAAATTCACCGTCAAGCGGCTGCCGTCCGCAAAGCGGGTCTGTTGCGACAAGCGGTCCGGCGTCAGCCAGGCAAAACCAGTCATGGCCTGGGTCGCCAGTTGCCGGTGCAGCGGCCGGAACACCTGATCGGCGCAGCGCATCAGCGGCAGCCGCTTCTCCAGGCTCTCCGCGCTCAGGTGCCAGAGCGGCGGCGTGTTGTACAGCCATTGCGTCAGCAGATTGTCGGCATAGGCGTTGCTGAACTTCAGGTTGTCGTACAGCCAGTGATTGCTGGTGACGATGGAGTCGTGGAACGCCGCCTGGTAGAGCGGCAAGCGGTAGCCCGGCTGGTAGTAAATATTCAGATACGGCTGTTTCAGGGGCACGGAGCGAAAAAACACCTCAGGCTGATTCGCCGGAAACCAGCGGCCCAGGAAGTACGGCGATTTGGGATTTTTCTGCAGATCGGGATCGCCCCAGCCCAGCACCGGCACCTGCATGCCGTGCGCGAAGGCGATGCCGCGCGAGGTGGCGGCGTTGCCGTTTTCCGAACCCACCGGCACGCCGAAGCGGTCCCGCACCCAGGCCATGCTGCGTTCATTGCCGGCCGCCACGCCGGCCTGGCTGGTCCGCCGGCCGGGGCTGTGATCGTCGAACACCATGCCGGTGGCGTAGGCGTCCAGAAACCAGCTGTTGAAACCCAGCGCCTGATGCAGCGCCTGGCTGCGCTGACGCAAGACCGGCCGCACGCAATCCGGGTTGGTGTAATAGCCGGACTGCTGGAAGCCGCTCTTGCGCCGGCCGCTGACCAAGGTAATGCCGCAGTTCCGGTACGCGGCGGCGCCCTGCTGCGCCGTCAGCCAATCCTCGCGCTGCCCCGGCGGCAAGGCGGTTTCATAGGAATCGTAGGCCGCCATCAGATAGCCGGCGCGCACGCCCGCCTTCATCGCTTGCGGCTGCCACAAGCCGCCCTCCCAATTGTCCATGCCCAGCCACAGGCGCTCCAGGCCGGCCGCGCGCAAGGCCCGCAGCGTGCGGAGCGACAAGCCGCCGCCCCAATCGTCAGGCTCGCCCAAGGCCGCGCCGAACACTTCCCTCACCTCACGCCGCAGGCGGCGGTAAGGCTCGGCCAGCTTGTTCCACGCCGGCGCGGCGCTCAACCAGCCGGCGCGCGCCTCCGCCGTGGCCGCCTGATTGAAGGCCGCCAACAGCGCCCGGCGCTGGTAGGCGTCGGGCCGGGCCGAGGCCGTCCGCAGCGCCGCGGCGGCTTCGGCGTCGAAGCGCCCTCGCAGCCGCCGCGCCAGCGCGCTGTCGCCGCGCAGCAAGCTCAGCCAGCGCCCCCAGTCGCGCACATCCTCCGCGCCCAGCACATCGTTGCCCCATAGATAGACATGGCTGGCGCCCACCAGCTTGGCGGTTTCCGGCTGCGCGCGCATCTTGTCGGCCAGGCTTTCGAAACGCCCCGCCCCGATCAGCCATTGCCGATAACGCTTGGCCCCGGCCAAAAGGTCCCCGTCCGCCAGATGCAAGAGCAAGGTCATCGGCTCCCGCCGGTTCAAGGCGTTGAAATCATGGCTGAGCGCCAGCCCCAGGCCGGCGCCGTCCCGGCTTACCTTCAAACGGTTGTTAAAGGGATTGAGCAGCAGCCAATGCAGGCTGCTCGCGCCGTAGTCCATGCCCCACAAGGGCAGGCTGAGGTTTTCCGAGGTGTTTAGCCCGTCGCCGGCGAAGCGCGGCAGGAAATCCAGCCACAGCGGGTCGCCGGCCGGCGCATAACTGCCCTCGGCCAAGGGCAGCAGCAAGCCGCGCCCCATCGCCGCCGCCGGCTGCAGCAGCAGCGGCACGGTCTCCGCGGCGCCGGCTCCGGCCTGAACCGTCAGCGTCAGGTCCGGCCCGTCCAGGCGCGCGCTCAAGCGATAACGGCCGCGCTCCCAGGACCAGGCGGCGCCGGCCGCGTCCGCGTTCAGATCCACCACCGCGCGCGCCGGGCCGCCGCTCGACACCGTCAGCGGCGGCTGTCCGGCCGGCGTCGCGGTCACCGCCAGGGTGGCCGGGTCCAGCGCCACCCTCCATTGCGCGTTCTCCAGCCGGATCTGCGCCCAGGCGCTCAGGGGCAGACACATCGCCGCCAGCGCAAAAACAAGGGAATGAGGGGATATCGGCATTGCGGGCACTCTCCGTATGGGAATCAAGACGGAGAGATTAAAAAGGCAAAGGCCGCCCCGATTGTCAGGCCAATGTCAGGATTTCAGCGCGGCCCCACCTGACGGTGCGCCAGCCTCAACACCAATTGGCCGCGCGCCTCGGCGCGCACCAGGGCCACGCTCTGCCATAGCTCGCCCCGGCCGGGCGGCCAGCGCAGCGCCTCGCCCAGCTCGCGCCGCCGCCACCAGACAAAGCCGTAGTCGCTGCGACGCAACAGCGATTGCTCCAGCCAGGGCTGGGCGCAGGCCGCACGCGGCGGCGGCAAGCGCGACACCGCCAGCGGGCTGCGCGACAGCCAATCCAGATTGGCCACCTCAGGCAAGGCCAGCTCGGCCTGCCATTGCCGGCCGGCGGCGCTGAGCTGCAAGCGGTAAGCGCCCGCCGCCAGGGGCCGGCTCAGGTCCGCGCTTTCCAGGCGGAAGCCTTGGCCGTCTTCCCGCTCCAGCAAGCCGCCGCGCAGCAGATCATGCCCCTGAGCGTCCAATAGCCGGGCGTCCTCCAGCGCGCCGCGGCCGCTCAGCACCACCCGGTAGGCGCGCGCCAGCGGCATGTCGCGCTGCGCCAGTTCCAGCGTCAGCTGCGGCAGCCAGGCCGGCAGCGTCAGCGGCGCGTCCTTGCCGCAGTGCTCGGCGCTCAGCGCCGCCAAGGCCTGCGCCCAGGCTTGCCGCTGCGCCTGGCTGCGCAAGGCCGGCCAGCTTTCGGACAGCGCCTGCCAGGCGGCCGCGTTGTCCGCGCCCAGCAAGGCGCGGTTCAAGGCCTCCAGCGGATCCGCGACGGCCGGCGCGGCCAGCGCCAGCCACAAACACCATGCGCGCAGCATCAGTTCTTCTCCAAACGGTAGCCGACGCCGCGCACGGTTTCGATGGCGATGCCGGGCAGCTTCTGCCGCAATTGCAGGATGTGAGTGTCCACGGTGCGCGTGGACGGAAAGCTGTCGTAACCCCAGACCTGATTCAGCAATTCGTCGCGGCTCATCACTCGTCCGGCCATGCGCGCCAACAACGCCAGCAGTTCGAACTCGGTGCGCGTCAACGCCACCTCCCGTCCTTGCCAGTTCGCCGATTGCCTGGCCGGCTGCAGGCTCAAGGCCCCCAGGCTCAGGCTGCCGTCGCCCAAAGGCCGCAACTGGGCGCGAATCCGCGCCAGCAACTCGGCATGGGCGAAAGGCTTGCTCAGATAGTCGCGCGCGCCCGCCTCCAGCCCGGCCACCCGGTCGCCCACCTCCACCCGCGCCGTCAGCACGATCACCGGCAAGGCTTTCTGCGCCAGCCAGCCGGGCAAATGCCGCAGGCTGTCGCCGTCCGGCAGGCTGCGGTCCAGGATGACCAGATCGGCGCGCAGCCACTGCGCGGCCGCATCCTCCGCCCGCCGCAGCCACAGGCAGCGATAACCCGCGTCCTCCAGAAAGCGGCTCAGGCCGTCGCCCAGCGTTGCGTCGTCTTCAATCAAGAGCAAGGTGTTCATCGCGGGGAATCCTGTCGCGGCGCCCGCTTGACGGGCAGTTGCAAGCTAAAGCGCGTGGGCGGCCCGGACAGGCTCAACCGGCCGCCCAGCCGCTTCAGCACCCGCCGGACGATGGCCAGGCCCAGCCCCATGCCCTCG
The DNA here is from genome assembly GCF_057809415.1 of Chromobacterium sp. FG22. Lineage (NCBI taxonomy): Bacteria > Pseudomonadati > Pseudomonadota > Betaproteobacteria > Neisseriales > Chromobacteriaceae > Chromobacterium > Chromobacterium sp. FG22. The sequence goes on from NZ_JBMDJX010000024.1 coordinate 20,179, forward strand.
CCGCCGCCGTCGCGCCGCGCCAGTCGGCGCAGCCGGTAATCCCTCAGGCGGCCGCCGTCGCACACCGTCAGCGTCAAAGTGCGGCCGTCCCAATCCGCCAGCACGCGCCAGGGCGGCCGGCCATGCCGGCGCGCATTGGCCAGCAAATTGTCCAGGCACAAGCCCAGCCAATAGGCCGGCAACAGCACGGTCGCGTCCTCGTTCAGACAAAACGCGGCCTGATGCCGCTCCGCGATCGCGTCCAGCCATTCCGCCAGCCGCACCGCTTGCCGCCCTTCGTCCAGGCGTTCGGCGGACAAGTAATGGCGGCTGGCTTCGGCCAACTGACGCAGGCGGCTGACGCCGCCGGCCAAATGTCCGAACTGATCTTGAGCGGAATCCGGCAGGCGGTCGAAATCCCGGCGCAGCCCCTCCACCACGCCGGCCAGGCCGGCGATGGGGGTGCGCAATTCATGAGTGAGCATCTGCAAGGCGAAACGCCGCTCCCGTTCCAGGCGCCGCCGCTGCCAGGCCAGCCAGCCGCCGGCGGCCAGCGCCAGCCCGGCGAGGCCCGCCAGTAAAGCCCGCCAGGGCCAGGCCGGCGCCGGCGTCGGGTTCAAGCACAGTCCGTCCTGGCGCTCCGCGCAGGCGCCCGCGCCGGCCGCGGACACCCTGACCCCGGCCGCTTCCGCCCGTTCCCGCCAGGCGGCGGCCGGGTACAGCCGCCATTGGCCGTCCCGCAGCCGCCACAGCGCGCCGTCCTGCCACAGCCAACGCGCGCCGGCCAGCAAGGCGTCCAGATTGTCGTCCGACAGCCCGCCCAACAGCCCCAGATCGTCGTCGCGTTCGCGCACATGCAGCCAGTCCGCCACCGCCGCCCGCGGCCGGCCCTGCCGCCAGTGCGCGGCGCTGCTGCCGCCCAAGGGATGAACCGGATGCAGGCGCAGCCAGTCGTCCGGCAGACGTCCGTCCGCGCAGCGCCGACGTTCGAAATCCCGCCACAGCGCCGGCAGGGCAGACAGATCCCCCTCGCAGCGGCGCTCGTGCGCCTCCAGCTGCCGCAAGGCGCGCAGGCTGTAGCGGGACCAGGCCGGCTGCAACGACGCCGGCGCGATCAGCCCCTCGTCCAGCGACTGAATCCGCGTCAGCGCCAAAGACCGCGCCGGCCGCGACTCGGCCAAGGCGGCGTCCAGCCGCGACGACAGCTCGCCGGCCCAGGCCGCGTGGCAGATCAATAGGCAACAACACAGACGTAGCTTCATGCGCCGCATTATACGGAAAACCCGCCGCCGCTCGGCTGACAGGCCGGCGCGAATCCGCTAGCATGCGTTTCCGGCTCATGACACAAGATCGGCATCCCCGTGAAAGCAGGCTTTTCCTTCTTCGCCACCCGGCGCTTCTTCCCGCTGTTCGGCACCCAGTTCCTGGGCGCCTTCAACGACAATCTGCTGAAAACCGCCATCGTGGTGCTGATCAGCTTTCACGGACTCAGCCTGGCCGGGCTGCCGCCGGAACAACTGGTCAATCTGGCCGCCGGCGTGTTCATCCTGCCCTTTTTCCTGTTTTCCGCCACCGCCGGCAAATTGTCGGAGCGCTACGACAAGGCCGCCATCGCCCGCTGGATCAAGCTGGCCGAGATCGCCATCATGCTGCTGGCCGGAACCGGCTTCTTCCTGCACTCCGCCGGCCTCTTGCTTTCCGCGCTGTTCCTGATGGGCGCCCACTCCGCCTTTTTCGGCCCGCTCAAATACTCGGTGCTGCCGCAGTATCTGAAAGAACAAGAACTGGTGGGCGGCAACGGCCTGATCGAGATGGGCACTTTTCTCGCCATCCTGATCGGCCAGATCGGCGGCAGCATGCTGACCAACGGCGGCCCTCTGCTGATCACCGCCACCTTGCTGGCCACCGCCATGCTCGGTTACGGCGCCAGCCGCGAGATGCCGCCGGCCCAGCCCGGCGCGCCGCAGCTGAAGCTGTCCTTCAACTTCCTCAAAGACTCCGTGCTGCTGATGCGCGACGCCTGGCGCATCCGCGACGTGCGCTGCGCCATCCTCGGCATTTCCTGGTTCTGGCTGATGGGCGCGGTCTACACCACCCAGCTGCCCACCTTCACCCGCCTGCATCTGGGCGGGGACGCCGCCGTCTACACCCTGCTGCTGGCCTTGTTCTCCATCGGCATCGGCCTGGGTTCGGTGGTGTGCGCCAAGCTGTCGCAAGGCAAACTGCAACTGGGCATGGTGCTGGTGGGCAGCGTCGGCATGACGCTGTTCGGCGGCGATCTGGCGCTGTCCGCGCTGCCGCACTACCGCGGCGAGCTGATCGGCCTGGCCGATTACCTGGCCCGCGCCGGCAGCTGGCGCAATATGGTCGACGTGGCGCTGCTGGGCTTCTTCGGCGGCTTCTTCACCGTGCCGCTGTACACCTGGCTGCAAACCGCCAGCCCGGATGATTTCCGCTCCCAGGCCGTGGCCGCCAACAATATCGCCAACGGCTTCTACATGGTGGCCGCCGCCATCGGCAGCGCGCTGGCGCTGAAGCTTTACGACAGCATCGCCATCCTGCTGCTGGCCACCGCCGCGCTCAACATCCTGGCCACCCTGCACCTGCTCAGCGCCGCGCCGGTGATCTGGCGACAGCGGCTGGACTGGCTGCGCGCGCTGCGCGACTGAGACCGGCGCTTCATTCCGCGGCGGAGGCCTGTAGTTCGAACACTCCGTCCATCCGCCAGCGCTCCCGCTCGCGGGCATGCGTCGCGCCAGCCGGCAAGAGCGGCTGGACTTCCAGCTCCAAGCGCAAGGCCCGCCCCGTCCCGCCGCCGCTGTCCGGATACACCCGCACCAGCTGGCCGGGGCGTAGCGGGGCCGAGCGCAGGCGCTCGCCGCCGCTCTCCCCCTCCACGCGGAAATAGGCGTCGCGGCCATCCAGCGTCGCCGCGCGCAAGATCAGACGCGCCGCGCCCTGAGGCCCGAAGCGGAATGAGGCCGCGTCCGCCGCCGGGCCGTTGAAACGTAGGGCCAAAGCCCGGGGCCCTTCGCAAACGGCCTGCAAACTCAAGGTACGCGCCTCTAGGCCGCCCCCCGGCGCGCCCCGGCCGAAGCCCTCTCGCAAGGCGGCCAAGGGCAGCACGCCATAGTCCAGATTGGGCGTGCTCAAGCTCAACGCGCACGGCCCTTCCTCGGCCGCCGCGCCCGCGCTCAAGGCCGCCAGCGCCATCAAAACCCATTTTCCCATGCTCATCCCTCAACTCCTCGGTCTCCGACGCCACGCTCCGACGCGTCCGCTTCAAGCAGCGAACCCGGCGCGCAGCGCGCCCTGACGGTTTGGTACAAGGCGGAAGCGTCCTCGTCCGGCAAGACATAGTCCAAGCGACAGCGCCGCCTTGGCGGAGACTCCACATACAGGCCGTTCCGCGCGGTCGCCTGATCCAGAAACACCTCGCCCCCGCTCCCGGTGAGCGTGATGAAACGCCCCTCCCCATCCACCACGCTCAGGCCGGACGCCAAGGCCTCGCCGTCCTCCGCCGCGATCTGGATCAGCAAGCGCTGGGTCTTGAGCACCGAGAACTCCGCCCGGCTGACCGAGCCATGCCCGGCGCGCACCACTTTCAAGCCGTTCGCCACGTCCGCATTGCGCGGCAGGCTAGGCGTCTGCAGTTCCACTCGGGTATCGGCGTAAGCGTTCAGATTGGCCAATACCGCGTGGCCGTCGCCATCGCTCCACACCGGGCCGCTGGGCGTGCTGAACTTCACGCCGGGCAAGCCGCCCACCGACAGCACCCCGACGCTGTCGCGCAGCGGATAGGGCGAGAAGGTCAGTCCGCCCTCATGCAGCAGCGCGCCGCCGCGCAGGCTGGCGTTGTACGACTGCGCGCCGCCGCGCTGGCTCATGCCCAAACCCAGCTGGGCGTAACGCGGAATCCAGTGCAGATTGCCGTTGAAGCCGGTGCTGTTCCGGTCCGCGTCGCGATCCACCGCCACGCCGTAATTCAAGCTGTCGCTGACGATTTCGCGGTAGCTGCTCCCCAAAGTTTGGCTTTGGCCATAGCGTTGCAGATACGCGCTCAGGCTGGCGCGCTCCAGCGGCAGATCCACGTTCAAGTAAAGCTGATTGCGATGCGCGCCCGCGCCCCGACTCAAATCTCGGCCCACGTTCAAAGAGACATTGGCGCCCCACATCCGCCGCGACCAGCCGCCGTTCAAGCGCTGCGAGGCCTCGCCGCCGTGATGCGAGCGGGTCGCACCCAGGCTGAACGCGCCCATGAATTCATGGTGGTAGGACAGGGACAGGCCGTACTGCGTCAGCGCGGCCGGCGCCTCTTGTTGACGAGCCGCGTAATCCGACAGCGTGCGGAAGTGGGCGCTCTGCCGGCTCAGGTTCAGCGCGCCGGACAGGCGCTCGCCCCAGCTCGCGCTCAAGGACGCGCTGTATTGCGCGCCGCTCCGCCCCGCCTCGCCGTCGCGGGAGGCCACCGCGCGCATGCCGGCCACCAGCCCGGGGCTCAACAGATAAGACAAGGCCCCGCCGACGGAATGAAAGCGTTCGGACCACAGGCCGCCCAGGCTGAGGTCCAGCTCCCGGCCCAGCCGCCAGCTGCGGCTGCCGGAAAACAGCCACGGCGTGTCGCCGTCCTGGCCGCCAAACTGGCGCATCTTGCCCGCCGCCATATTAAAGCCCTCGACGTCGCCGCCCGGGCTGGCGAAAAACGCCGCCGCCGGCACGGTGAAGGCGTGCTGGCCGCCATCGCTTTCGGTGACAGTGACATTCAGATCGAAGCCCGCCGACAGGATGGGCACATCGTTCAATTCGAAAGCGCCGGGCGGCACCAGCGTGCTGTACACCAAAGCGCCGGCCTGCCTCACCTCCACCCGGGCCTCGCTCTGGGCGATGCCCCTGACCTGCGGCCGATTGCCGCGCGGCAGCAAGGCCCCTTGCGGCAGCCACTGCGCGCCGGAGAAATTCACGCCGGCAAACAGAGGGTTGTTCAGCGACAACTCGCCCACTTGCAGGATGGCCTTGCTGTCCACCAGGGTCTTCTGCGCATAGCTGTACAGATACTGAAAACGATTGCTCGCCTCGTTGCGCGCGAAGCTTTGCCGGCTGCGCACCATCCAGTCCCGCCAATTGAAGCCGATTTCCGTGAAACCTTGCAGATACTGCTGGCTCCGCCCGCCTCCGCTGCTGCGCATGGCCAGCACCTCGTAATTGAACAGGCCGGCCGTGCCGCCGCTGTCGTAGCCGCCCAGTGGCTCCTGCTCGCGCCGCAAGGCGCCGCTGGGCGCCAGGATGTCCACCCGCGCCAGCTCCGGCCGCAGCTTGACCACCGCCTGCGGATAAAAAGCCGTCAACTCCCGGCAGCCGGCCTCCGCCGGCGGTTGGCCGTCCGCGGGCAGCAAGCCGGCTGCCGTCCAGAATCCGTCGTCGACGCACAGGCGGCCGCCCTCGTCTATGCTCACCTCGGCGCCGCCGCGACCGGCGCCGTTGACAAATAAGGACACCCGATTCCTGCCCGGCGCAAAGCGCGCGCCCAGGCTGAAGTACTCCGCCACGCCGGGATCGATGCCGCTCGCCTTCAACACGCCCAGGTCAAACTGCACGCCCTCGCCGGGCGCGTCGCGCGCCCCGGTCTCCGCCAGCGACGCCGTCGGGAACGCCCCGGCCAGCCACAGCAATAGCGGAATGGGTCTGAGCAGCCATTCAATTGAACACTTCATCTAACAGGACCCAAGATTGGATGGATGGAGACGTCAGGGATAGAAGACCGTGACAGTGGCGTGGCCGTCCAAGCGCACCGGTTCGCGCGCGCTGAGCGCCTGCCGCCCCCTGAGCGCCGCGCCGACGCGCAGCTTGAACACGTGGGTGCCGGCCGGCTGCAGCGCCTGACGCTGCGGCGAGCCCAAGGCATAGCCGTAACGCAGGTTTAGCGGTTCGCCGCCGGCCTGCGACCAGCCTTCCTGCCGGCCGGCGCTGCGCATCAGCGTCGCCGGACGCTCGTCCGCATGAGCCTCGATCAGGCTCAGCCACCAATAGCCCAGCGCTTGCTTACGGCTGTCCCGGCCCAGGCCCAGAGTCTGCTCCGCCTCCGCCGGCAGCGACGGCGATGCGGCCCCCGTCGTCTGAAGCCCGGCCATGGCGGCGATGCCGGCGCGGCTATCGCCGCGGTTGTCCCGTATGCTCAAACCCACCAGCGCCGGCTGATCGCACTGCACATGCAAGCTGATCTCCCGCTCGCCCAGCAGCGTCGCGCCTGGATTCAAGGCCGACCAGGGGATGAGGCCGTAATCGACCACGCCGTTATGGGAAAAGCCGGGCGTGCAGCTGGGCGGCACCACCTCGGCCGTCAGCGCGAATGGCGCGTTCGCCGCCAGCACCGGCATGGATGCGCATAGCGCGGCGGCGATTGCTTGGCGATATTTCATCACGGGCTAGGCCGCTCAGTTCAAGGTCGCGGTAAAGGAGTCCACCGCATAGCCGTAGCTGGTCGCCGGCCACAGCTTGACGTGAGTGGCGTCCAAGGGCGTCTGGCCGGCCGACGCCAGCTGCAAGCGCTCGCCGGGCAGGATATAGGCCTTGGGCAGCTCCAGCCCTTGCCGTCCGGGCTGCAACTCCACCTTGTGCGTGGACAGGCGCACCACGTAAGGACTGTCGTTTTTGACCTCCACCCGGCCGTCTTCCGTCAGGCCCCACTGCAGCTTGACCCAAGGTTCCCGCTCGCGCGGCAGGCCTTTGGGACGGATTAGTACCGGCAGGTTCTGATTGAAAGTCATCTGAATGCGATGCCCCTTATCGGCGGACACCGCGGGAATCCCCTCGAAGGACGCCCGCATCAGCCGCTCGGTCCGCAGCGGCTGCGGTGATTTCAACAAAAAGCGGACCAGTTGTTTCTCCCCGCCTTCCACCCGGGAAATCGGCGGCGTCGCCAGCAATAGCTGCTCCGGGTCTTCGGGCAGGTTTTCCAGCCGGACATACATCAGGCTGGCGTGGGCGTCGGTATTCTTGACGTTGATCACGCCCTCGCCGTCGCCTTCCTCCACCACCACCAGCGAGGTTTCCGGCACCACGCCGGCGGACCAGGCCGCCGCGGGCAGCAGGGCCAGCGCCAAGGCGCCGGCCATAGCGCCGCCGCGGACCGCAACGGCGAACACATTCAGCGCATGCATCATATGAAACTCTTTTCCATCAAGGACGGCGTTGATTCACCGCGTCAAACCGTATCAACCGGGCCGGCAAGCATGCCGCCGGCCCGTATTCAAGCACGCTGACTCAAGACTTATTCAGCGCCGACTCGCGCAACCCAATCACTGGTAATAAATAGTGAAAGTACCCTTACCATCCAGCTTAGTGTCGTCCTTCACGCTCAAGCGCCCCTTGGTGTTCAATGCCGCCCCCACCACCATGGGGAACTCATGTACGGAGGCTACCGCAGGGGTATTGATCGTTTTTCCTTTGATGGCGAAAGTGGTGACATTGGCGCCGCCGTAATGCGAGTTAAGCGGAGTGGTATTCGTCTCCCCCCAACTCGAGCCATTATTAGACGAGTACAATAGTTTGGTATCGCCCACCTCCGCGTTCGCGCTATTGGTCGCCTTCAGCTTGTCAAACTCCATGCTCAGCCACCAAACGCCCAGTTTTCCCGCCTCCGCATCGTTCCCCAAACCCATGGTTTGCTCGTTGAGCCGGGCTACAGCATGGCTGCCGGAAGGGTGCAAATTCGGCAGCGGAATTTCGCTACCCAGCAAGGGCTTGCTCTCCGTGCGAGCATCGGTGATGCGGATGCCCAGCGCGGTATCCTCCTGGCAGGTTACCGTCAGGCTGACATTGCGATCTTCCAGTGTGTAGGCTGCGCCATTGCTCAGGTTGGACACCGGAATATTGCCATAATCAATCACCGCGCCGCCGCTCAAAGCCGGCGTGCACGCGGGCGGCACCAGCTTGCCGGTAATCAGCAAATCTGCGCTATTTGCCGAAGCCCATTGAGCGGCTCCGGCAAAAACCGTGGCCACCACCAAAATCATATTCTGCTTCTTCACGATTCAACCTCCAATTAGATGAAAGTTCGCAATCAAATCATTCGCATTAAACGATGTTTTCTTGCAAGACAGCCGCCCCATTCCGGCGACATCCGCTTATTGATTCGCGGCGAGGTCATCTTGCTTTTTCGTAAGAATGCCTACAATAGGATTTTTCCTAAAAAAACAACAAGCACACCAATTTCATTTCAATATTCACAAATAAAAAACGCACAACAAACCTCAGTCACATCACTTCAAAAAAATCAACAAATCTAAATAATTAATATATTAATATTTAGAGTTGTTGAGGATTTACCTCATGGTCTTCCACTTAGAGCCGCTAACAAGCCGCGCAGCGTAGCTGAGCCAAGGCGCGCCGACGCAGGCAGCGCCAGCCGTACGACAAGGAGGCGCAACACAGGATCAGGGGTTTGGTTAGCGGGTCTTAGACAGACGCAAAAAAGCCCGCCATGGCGGGGACCATGGACGGGCGGAAAAACAGCGACATCCCGCTTGGGAATGCCGCCGGCAAGACTCAGTCTTGCGCCAGCTTGGTGGCGGCGTCGCGCAGCGCGGTGCGCAAGCCTTCTTCTATCACCGGGTGATAGAAGGGCATCTCCAGCATCTGGGCAACGGTCAGGCCTTGCTGATGGCTCCAGGCCAGCAAGTGAGCCAGGTTCTCGGCGCGCGGACCTATCATTTCCGCGCCCAGGAAGCGGCCGCTGCCGCGCTCGGCGTATACATGCAGCAGACCCTGGTTGATGCCCATCACCCGGCTGCGGCCCTGGTCTTCAAAACTGACGGCGCCCGCCACGAAGCCATCCGCCGGCAAATCGGCGAAGCGGCTGCCCACCATCATCATCTGCGGATCGGAAAACACCACGGCGATGCTGGAGCGGCGCAGGCCGGGCTGTACTGCCGGATACTGCGCGGCATTGTCGCCGGCGGTCTTGCCTTCGTCGGCGGCCTCGTGCAGCAGCGGCAGGATGTTGTTGGCGTCGCCGGCGATGAAAATCGGCGAATTCCCGCACTGTAGCGTCCGCGGATCGAACTTGGGCACGCCGCCCGTGTCCAGTTCCAGGCCGGCGTTTTCCAGCGCCAGACCGCGCACATTGGGCGCCCGGCCGGTGGCGGCCAGCACGTAATCGAAACGCTCGCAGACTTCTTCGCCGTCCAGATTGACGTAGCGGATTTGCGCCTTGTCGTCGACCAGGCCCATTTCCAGCACCTTGGCGTCCGGGTCCAGATAGAACTCCCGGCCCAGCGCCCGGCTGGCGTAGTCGCGCACAGCGGGGTCCGACAGCGGGCCGACGCCGCCGCCGCGGCCGAACACGCGCACCTTGACGCCCAGGCGGGACAGCGCCTGCCCCAGTTCCAGACCGATAACGCCGGGACCGAACACCGCCACGCTGTCCGGCAGCGTGTCCCAATCGAACACATCGTCGTTGATGATCAATCTGTCGCCGAACACCTGGAACGGCGGCGGGATCAAGGGCGAGGAACCCGTGGCGATCACCACGCGGCGCGCCTGCACCAGCGTGTGCTCGTCCACTTGCAAGGTGGTGTTGTCGATGAAGCGCGCGTAGCCGCGCAGCCGGTCTTGCGGCGGAATGCTTTCCACCCCCTTGAGCACGAAGCCGACGAAACGGTCGCGCTCGCGCTTGACGCGGTCCATCACCTCGCGGCCGTCGATGCGCACGTCCCCATCCACATGCACGCCGAAAGGCGCGCTGTGACGCAGTTCGTGCGCGGCCTCGGCGGCGGCGATCAGCAGCTTGGACGGCATGCAGCCGACGCGGGCGCAAGTGGTGCCGTAAGGACCGCCTTCAATCACCACGGCGCTGGCGCCGCGAGCCTTGGCGGCGCGGTAGGCTGCGAGGCCGGCGGTGCCGGCGCCGATCACGGCGACATCGATGTTCAAGGTATGCATTTCATTCCTTTCGGTATCGGGATACGGCACGGCACGCTGGGCATGCCGTCTCGTATCCCGGTAAAAAAAGGGCCGGACGGAGCATCCGGCCCGCAACAACTCCAGTGGCATCAGGGCCCGAGCCACCGGGGACGAACACGGTTGAGGCTTACTTGGAGAAGTACTTTTCCACTTCGTCGGCGGAGCCGATCAGCTGGCCGTTGATGAACACCTGCGGCGCGGTCATCTTGCCGGCCACGGCGCCCAGCACCTTGCCGCGTACCTTGTTGTCCAGCGGTACTTCGACGAAGTCGTAGCCGTTTTCGCTCAGCACCGCCTTGGCGCGCGCGCAGTGCGGGCAACCCGTCTTGGAGAACACCACCACTTGGTCCGGCTTCTTGGCGCTGGGATTGACGTAGTCCAGCAGAGTGTCGGCGTCGGACACCTTGAACGGATCGCCCGGCTCTTGCGGCTCGATGAACATCTTGTCCACCACGCCGTCCTTCACCAGCATGGAGTAGCGCCAGCTGCGCTTGCCGAAGCCCAGGTCCTGCTTGTCCACCAGCATGCCCATGCCCGCGGTGAAATCGCCGTTGCCGTCCGGAATCATCACCAGGTTCTGCGCTTCCTGATCCTTGGCCCATTCGTTCATCACGAAGGTGTCGTTGACCGATACGCAGAGGATGGCGTCCACGCCGTTGGCGAAGAAGGCCGGCGCCAGCTCGTTGAAGCGCGGCAGGTGGGTGGAGGAACATGTGGGGGTGAACGCGCCCGGCAGCGAAAACACCGCTACGGTTTTGCCGTCGAACAGTTCGGCGGTGCTGACATCTTTCCACTCGTTGTTGTCACGAACACGGAAAGTGACATTCGGTACGCGTTGGCCTTCACGGTTTTGCAACATGGCGAGACTCCTTGTTTGGATTGACTGACAGGTTTAATAAATCGATGGATGCATTCTGATAGCTGAGAGCAAATTCGTCTAATTGATTGTGGCAAGGCTGCTGATTTGCTTTTTTAATCGACAAGCAAGCGGCCGCGCTAACCGTTAAAATTGCATAAACAAACCAACAATCAGGCCAACGCGGTGAAGATTCTGATTCTCGGCGGCGGACAGGTCGGCGCCAATGTGGCGGAAAACCTGCTTTCGGAAAACAACGACATCACAGTGGTGGATCAAAACGCCGCGCGGCTCAAACAGCTGCAGGACAGGCTGGACATCCGCACCGTGGCCGGCAACGCCGCCCATCCTCAGGTGCTGGCCGATGCCGGCGCGGCGGACAGCGACATGGTGCTGGCGCTGACCCGCGACGACGAAACCAATCTGGTGGCCTGCAAAATGGCCGAAGCCTGTTTCAACATCCCCACCCGCATCGCCCGCATCCGCTCCAGCGATTACCTGGAATCCGAGCACGGCGATCCGCTCGCCCACTTCGGCATCGAATCCGCCATCTGTCCGGAACAGATCGTCACCGACCACATCTATCAGTTGTTCACCTACCCCGGCGCGCTGCAAGTGCTGGACTTCGCCGACGGCAAGCTGCAACTGGTGGTGTCCCGCGCCCACTCCGGCGGCAAGCTGCTGGGCATGCCGCTGCGCCATATACGCGAACACATGCCGGACGCGGATTGCCGCGTCTGCGCCGTCCACCGCCGGGACACGCTTTTGGTGCCGGACGGCGACACCGTGCTGGAGGAAGGCGACGAGGTCTTCTTCGTCGCCGCGCGCGAGCACGTGCAGGCCATGCTCAAGGAGCTGCGCTTCAGCGAGCGGCCCTTGCGGCGCATCATGATCGCCGGCGGCGGCAATATCGGCTACCGGCTGGCCAAGCTGCTGGAGAACGATTTCAGCGTCAAAGTGATAGAAGCGCGGCCGGAACGCGCGCAATGGCTGGCGGAACGGCTGGAACACGCGCTGGTGCTGCGCGGCGAGGCCACCGACGAAGAGCTGCTGGACGCCGAGAACGTGGACGAGATGGATGTGTTCTGCGCGCTGACCAACGACGACGAGGACAACATCATGTCCACGCTGCTGGCCAAGCGCATGGGCGCGCGCCGGGTGGTGGCCCTGGTCAACCGCACCAGCTATGTGGACCTGCTGGAAGGCCACCGCATCGACATCGTGATTTCGCCTCACCTGTCCACCATAGGCTCCATCCTGGCCCATATCCGCCAGGGCGACGTGGAGGCGGTGCATCCGCTGCGCCGCGGCGCGTCGGAGGCGATGGAAGTCATCATCCACGGCGACGCGCAGCAATCGCGGCTGACCGGCCGCCGCATCGACCAGATCGACATGCCGCACGGCAGCCACATCGTGGCGGCCATCCGCGGCGAACAGGTGCTGATGGCGCATCACGATCTGACGGTGGAAAACGGCGACCATCTGATCATCTTCCTGTCGCGCCGCCGGGTGATCCGCCAGGTGGAAAAACTCATTCAGGTCAAACTGGGCTTTCTGTGACCATGCATCTGACCGGCCTGCACCACGTGGCGATCATCGCCTCCGACTACGCCCGCTCGCGCGACTTCTACCACCGCGTCCTCGGCCTGCCCATCCTGGCCGAACACTGGCGCGCCGAACGCCAGTCCTGGAAGCTGGACCTGGCCGCGCCGGGCGGCGGCCAGCTGGAACTGTTCAGCTTTCCCTCGCCGCCGCCGCGCCCCACGCGGCCGGAGGCCTGCGGCCTGCGCCACCTGGCCTTCGCCTGCGCCGATCTCGCCGCCTGTCGCCAAAGCCTGCTGGCCGAGGGCGTGAAGGTGGAGGATGTCCGCGTGGACGAATACACCGGCGCGCGCTTTTTCTTCTGCGCGGATCCGGACGGCTTGCCGCTCGAGTTCTACCAGCCGCGAGACTGAGACATGCGCAAGATACTCGCCATCCTCTATGTGCTGTCCAAGCTGATCATGCTGTTCTCCTGCACCTTCCTCGCGCCGGCGCTGGTCTCCATCCTGTACCGCGACGGCGCGCTGGACACCTTCGTCACCGCCGCCGTGGCCGGCCTGGCCATCGGCCTCGCATTGTGGTCCGCCACCCGCCGCTACCAGCGCGAACTGAAGCCGCGCGACGGCTTCATCCTGGTCACCACGCTGTGGGTGGGCTTCGCCATCACCGCCTCCTTCCCCTTCATGCTGGCGCGGCCGGACATGTCCTTCAGCCACGCCTTCTTCGAGGCGATGTCCGGCCTCACCACCACCGGCTCCACCGTGATCAGCGGCCTGGACGCCCTGCCGGCCTCGCTCAACTTCTGGCGCCACTTCCTCAATTGGATGGGCGGCATGGGCATCATCGTGCTGGCGGTGGCCATCCTGCCCATCCTCGGCATCGGCGGCATGCAGCTGTACAAGGCGGAAACGCCGGGGCCGATGAAGGACAGCAAGCTGGCGCCGCGCATCACCGAAACCGCCAAGAACCTGTGGCTGGTCTACAGCGGCTGGACGCTGGCGGTGGCCCTGGCCCTGAAAGCCGCCGGCCTGAGCTGGCTGGACGCGGTGTGCCACGCCTTCGCCGCGCTGTCCCTGGGCGGCTTCTCCACCCGGGACAGCAGCGTGGGCGCATTCGACTCCCTGCCGGTGGAACTGATCCTGAGCTTTGGCATGATAGTCGGCGCGATGAACTTCGCCACCCACTTCCTGGCGCTGCGTCAGCGCTCGCTGCGCGCCTATCTGCGCGACCCGGAGGCCAAGGCCATGTTGTGGCTGCTGCTGGGCAGCATTCTGGCGATGAGCGCCTATCTGTGGGCCCACCGCGTCTACGACTTCCCCACCGCGCTGCGCCACGTCAGCTTCAATCTGATCTCCATCGCCACCGACAGCGGCTTCGCCAGCGTGGACTACGCGCGCTGGCCTATCTTCGTGCCATTGTGGATGCTCTTCCTGTCCAGCGTCACCGCCTGCTCCGGCTCCACCGGCGGCGGCATCAAGATGGTGCGCACCCTGATGCTGAGCAAGCAAAGCGTCAATGAAATGACGCGGCTGCTGCATCCGGCGGCGGTGCGTCCGGTGAAAATCGGCGGCAAAGTGGTGCCGCAAGACGTGATGCTGTCGGTAATGGGCTTCATATTTGTCTACTGCATGTGCATAGTGATACTAAGCTTCGCGCTGATCGCCAGCGGCCTGGATTTTCTCAGCGCCTTCACCGCGGTGATCGCCTCGATCAACAATGCCGGGCCCGGGCTCGGCGTGGTCGGGCCGGCGTCGAACTACGCGTCGCTGTCCGACTTCCAGATATGGACTTGCAGCCTGGCCATGCTCCTGGGCCGGCTGGAAGTGTTTACCCTGCTGATCCTGTTCACGCCGGCCTTCTGGCGCAAATAGGACGCGAAGAATTTACCCGCCGCGCGCGGGTCTGAACCAAAGCGGCGCCCCGCGCCGGATAATAAAGACGAAACCGGATCATGAACCCTATGACATTCACCGCCCCCAGCCGCATGCTCGCCCTCAGCCTGGCGCTGACGGCCGCCCTGCCCGCCTTCGCAGGCGCCGACGACGAACTGATCGCCGCCCGCGACGCCTTTCGCGGCAACAAGCTGGGCCAGTTGGCCAGCCTGGCGGGCGGCATGCCGTCCAACTACCCCTTGAAGGACTACCCGGCTTACTGGCTGGCGCTCAAGGCGCTGGACGGCGACGACGACGGCCCGGCCCAGAACTTCCTGGCCCGCGTGGACGAAGGCCTGATGCCGGAGCGCGTGCGCAACGAATGGCTGAAAAAACTGGCCGCGCGCGAAAGCTGGAGCCGTTTCGCCGCGGAGTGGAAAAAACTGCCGCCGGAAGGCCGGGACGAAGAATCCAGCTGCTACGGTCAACTCAACGAGCTGAATCAGGGCAAGGCGCCGACGGATCTGGACCGCTTCCTGGAAAGCCGTCCGCTGCCGGAAGGCTGCAACCGCCTGATCGCCGAGGCCGCGCGCCGCGGCGTCGTGAAGCGCGACTGGCTGTGGCAGCGCGCCCGCCTGCTCCTGGCCGGCAACTACCTGAGCCAGGCGCGCCAACTGGCCGCCAACACCGGCCTGCCGCTGGACAACGCCGCGCTCAGCAAGCCGGCCAACGCCGATCTGTCGACCCCCGGCGGCCAGGAAGCGGCGGTCTACGACATCGTGATCAAGGGCAAGGCCAATATCAGCAACGGCCTGGGCAAACTGCTCGATCACGAAAAGTCCTTGAGCAAGGAACGCGCCGGCTTCGCCTGGGGCCAACTGGCGCTGCTGTCCGCGCGCAAACAGCAGGCGGCGCAAGCGCTGCAGTGGTTCGACAAGGCCGACGCCGACCAGCTGACCTCCGAGCAATGGGAATGGTGGGCGCGCTCGGCGCTGCGCCTGGAGCAATGGACCCAGCTGGAGAAAATCATCCGCGCCATGCCTGTCACCGTCAGCGCCAAACCGGCCTGGCGCTACTGGCGCGGCCGCTCGCTGCAACAGCTGGGCCGGCAGAACGAGGCGACGCCGCTGTTCAGCCAGGCCAGCATCGGCCACAACTACTACGCGCTGCTGTCGCTGGAAGAACTGGGCAACAGCCTGTCCACCCCGGCCAGCAAAAGCGGCCCGGCCAAGGACGACATCAAGCAGATGAGCGAGGAGCCGGCGATCAAACGCGCGCTGGCGCTGCTGGAGCTGGCCGAACGCCACGTCAAGCCCGAGTTCCGCGCCGACGCGCAGCGCGAATGGCGCTGGGCGATGCGCAACCGCAGCGACATCGAACTGCTGGCCGCCGCCGAAGTGGGCCGCCGCGCCAGCTTCTACGATATGGCCATCTACAGCGCCGAACGCACCAAGGAAGAACACGATTACTCCTTGCGCTACCTGACGCCCTACCGCGACGTCACCCAGCGCTACGCCAAGCAGCTGGACATCGACGACGCCTGGGTCTACGGCCTGATCCGCCAGGAAAGCCGCTTCATCACCATGGCGCGCTCCGGCGTCGGCGCTTCCGGCCTGATGCAGCTGATGCCGGCCACCGCCAAATGGGTGGCCAAGAAAATCGGCCTGGGCCAATACGCGGTCAACGACATCGAAACCAATGTGCAACTGGGCACCTGGTATCTGCGCTACGTGCTGGACAGCCTGTCCAGCAACGAAGTGATGGCCACCGCCGCCTACAACGCCGGCCCGGGGCGCGCGCGCGCCTGGCAGGCGGACCGCACGCTGGACGGCACCATCTACGCCGAAACCATCCCCTTCACCGAGACCCGCGACTACGTGCAGAAAGTGATGGCCAACGCCGCTTATTACTCCAGCACCTTCGGCCACGCCAACATCTCGCTGAAAAACCGGATGGGCGTAGTGCCGGCGCGCTGAACCTCCGCTTGGTCCCCCTCGCGGCGGACCAAGCCCACTCCCACAAGTACCATAAGAAAGGGACCTCACCCATGACTTACCAACGCATCTGCGTCATCGGCGGCAGCGGCTTCATCGGCAGCTACATCGCGGAACGGCTGACCGAACAAGACTGCCAGCTGACCATCGCCACCCGCCGGCGCGAACGCGCCAAGGCCTCGCTGCTGGTGCTGCCCGGCGCGCAGCTGGTGGAAGCGGACATCCACCGTCCGGAAGCGCTGGAACAACTGATTTCCGGCCACGACGCGGTGATCAATATGGTGGGCATCCTGCACGGCAGCGCCGCGCAGTTCGACAAAGCCCATGTGCAATTGACCGAGAAGGTGATCGCGGCCTGCCGCAGCCAGGGCGTGCGCCGGCTGATCCACATCAGCGCGCTGGGCGCCGACGAGCGCGGCCCCAGCCTGTACCAGCAAAGCAAGGGCCGCGCCGAAGCGCGCGTGCGCGAAAGCGGCCTGGAATGGACCCTCTTGCGGCCGTCCGTGGTGTTCGGCCACGGCGACAGCTTCCTCAATATGTTCGCCGGCCTGCTGCGCAAAGCGCCCTTTCTGCCCTTGGCCGGCGCAAAGACGCGCTTCGCGCCGATCTGGGCCGGCGACGTCGCCCACGCGGTGGCGGCCAGCCTGTCGCGCCGCGCCGCCATCGGCCAAAGCCTGGACCTGGCCGGCCCCGGTGTTTACACGCTGGCCGAGCTGGTAAGCCTGGTGGGCCGCCATATCGGCAAACCGCGCCCGGTGATCGCGCTGCCGCAGGGCCTGGCCATGCTGCAGGCCGCATTGATGGAATGCCTGCCCGGTCCCGCACTGATCAGCCGCGACAATGTGCGCTCGCTAAGCGTGGACAATGTCAGCGACCAGCCCTTCCCCGCCGCGCTGCTGGGCTTCAGCCCCACGGCGCTGGAAGCGCTGGCGCCGGCCTTGCTGGGCACGGAGGAATTCAATCTGCAGATGTCCGCCTACCGCCGCCAGATCGCGCGCTGAACGGGAAACGGATCAATGCAATGCTATATCGTCGGCGGCGCCGTGCGCGACCGCCTGCTGAAACTGCCGGTGAAAGACCGCGACTGGGTGGTGGTGGGCGCCAGCCCGCAAGAGATGCTGGCGCTGGGCTATAAGCCGGTGGGCAAGGACTTTCCGGTGTTCCTGCACCCGGACACCCACGAGGAATACGCGCTGGCGCGCACCGAGCGCAAAACCGGCAAGGGCTACCACGGCTTTGCCGTCTACGCCGCGCCGGACGTGACGCTGGAACAGGATCTGGCCCGACGCGACCTGACCATCAACGCCATCGCCGAGGCGGCGGACGGCAGCCTGATCGACCCCTACCACGGCCGGCGCGATCTCGAGGCCGGCGTCCTGCGCCACGTCAGCCCCGCCTTCGCCGAAGACCCGGTGCGCATCCTGCGGCTGGCGCGCTTCGCCGCCCGTTTCGGCTTCGCCGTGGCCGAGGACACCATGGCGCTGATGCGGCAAATGGTGGCGGACGGCGAAGCCGACGCCCTGGTGGCGGAGCGAGTGTGGCAGGAGCTGGCCAAGGGCCTGATGGAGGAGCGGCCGTCGCGCATGTTCCTGGTCCTGCGCGCCTGCGGTGCCCTCGCCCGCGTGCTGCCGGAGCTGGACGCGCTGTTCGGCGTGCCGCAGCGGGCCGACCACCACCCGGAAATCGACACCGGCGACCACGTGATGCGGGCGCTGGACTGCGCCGCCGAGCAAGGCCTGCCGCTGGCGGCGCGCTTCGCCGCGCTGACCCATGACCTGGGCAAGGCGCTGACGCCGGCGGACATGCTGCCGCGCCACATCGGCCACGAGGCCGCCGGCGAAGCCCCGCTGCTGACGCTGTGTCAGCGTTTGCGGGTGCCGGCCGACTGTCGCGACCTGGCGCGCGTCACGCTGTTGAGCCATACCAAAGTACACTGTGCTTTCGAATTGAAGCCAAGCACAATATTGAGATTGTTCAAGCAAACCGACGCCTTGCGGCGGCCGGAACGCTTCTTGCTGATGCTGGACGCCTGCCGCGCGGACGCGCGCGGACGCCTGGGCTTCCACGACCGGCCCTATCCGCAGGCGGACTACCTGTCCGCGCTGCTGGACGCGGCGCTGGCGGTGGACGCCGGCGGCATCGCCCGCCAGTGGGAAGACAAGCGCACGCTGCCGGAAGCGATAGATCGCGCCCGGACCCGCGCCATCGCCATCCGCAAGGAGCAACTGGAGACGCACTGACATGGCCGCGATCTACCGTCTTCCGTCCACGCTGATGCGCGGCGGCACCAGCAAGGGTCTGTTCATCCGCGCCGACGCGCTGCCCGAGGACACCTCCTCCTGGGAACGCATGCTCTTGCGCGCCATCGGCAGCCCGGACCCGCATGGCAAGCAGATCGACGGCCTGGGCACCGGCCGGGCCAGCACCAGCAAGGTGATGATACTCAGCCCGTCGCGGCGCGACGATTGCGACGTCGATTGCCTGTTCGGCCATGTGTCGATAGAACACGCGCTGATAGACTGGTCCGGCAACTGCGGCAACCTCAGCGCCGCGGTGCCGCTGTTCGCGGTGATGGAAAAACTGGTGGAGCCGCGCGACGGCGTGGCCTCCATCGGCATCTGGCAAGCCAATGTCGGCAAGCGCATCGTCGCCGAACTGGAAATCATGCACGGCCAGCCGGTCTGGCAAGGCGACTACCGCATCGACGGCGTCGCCTTTCCCGGCGCGCCGATCCGGCTGCGTTTCCTGGACCCGGCCGGCGGCAGCTCCGGCGAACTCTACCCCACCGGCAAGCTGGTGGACGAATTGACACTGCCGGACGGCAGCCGGGTGGAAGCCACCCTGGTGGACGCCGGCAATCCCACGGTGTTCGTCCGCGCCCGGGACTTCGGCCTCAAGGGCGACGAAGAAATGGCGGCCTTGCCTGAGACAGCGCGCCACCGGCTGGAGTGGGCGCGGGAAATCGCCGCCGTGGTCATGGGCCTGGCGCCCGACATTTTCGCCGCCCGGCGGGAACGGCCCGGCTCGCCGCGGATCAGCCTGCTATCGGAAAGCCGGGACGAGGATTGCCAGATCAACGCCCGCATCCTGACCTCCGGCCGCTCGCTGCACCACGCCTACACCGGCACCGGCGCCATCGCGCTGGCCTGCGCCTGCGCCACCGAAGGCACGCTGCCGCAGCAAGTGGCCGGCGCGCCGGTGCGCGGCATGCCGCTGACCTTCAGCCACGCCAGCGGCAGACAAACGGTGGAAGCGGTGCTGGGCCACTCGGACGAATACGGCTGGACCATCAGCGAAGTGGTGATGACCCGCACCGCCAGGCCGCTGATGCGCGGCGAAGTCTACATCCCGCTGGACTAGCCGGCCAGCGGGCCGCCGCGTCAAAGTTGCGCGGGCTCCGCGGCAGGCGCTTGACGCAGCTGCGCCGCCAACTCGCTCAGATCTTCGGACCCCAGCGCCTGGCTTGCCTGATGCGCGCCCAGCGCCGCCGCGCCGGCCAAGGCCGCGAACATCAACAGCCGCGGCAGCGGACGCAGGCGCAGCCAGCCCAGCACGCCCAAGGGCAAGCCGGCCAGGAGGCCGCCGATATGGCAGGCCTGGTCCACGCCGGACACCATGAAACCCATGCCCAGGTTCAGCAGCACCACTTGCGCCAAGGCCTTGCCCTGCGAGCCGCCCATGTCCGCGTCGCTGAGGCCGGCCACGCACAGCGCGCCGGCCAAGCCCATCAAGGCGCCGGACGCGCCGACGCTGGCCACCAGGCGGATGCTGCTCTGCATCAGCAGATTGGTCACCGGATGCGTGCCGTACCACCAGGCGCTGACCAGGCCCGCCGTCAGGCCGGTGGCGAGGTAAATCGCCAGAAAGCCGATGCCGCCGAAGCGCTTCTGCGCCAAGGGACCGATCAGCAGCAACATATACATATTGAGCAGCAGATGCATGGCGCCGCCGTGCACGAACATGCTGCTCAGCAGCCGCCAGCTTTCGCCGCCCAGGGTGAACGGCGCCAGATTGGCGCCCCAGCTCACCAGTTGCTCGGGATCGGGCTCGGTCCAGGAAACGCCCGAGGCGCCCATCCAGACGTAAACGATCAGATTGGCGAGCACCAGGCCGATGGTGGCCCACTGCTGCCGCAGAAAAGAAGAAAGCCCGCCGAAGCGGGATGGGGAAGAGTCGAGCGCGGTCTCATTCATCTGTGCTGGTTTCCTTTGTTTCAATTTGCCGTTTAAATATCTCCGGCGCATGATAAAGCAAACCAGGCAAAATAAAAATCAAACGCTACTCAATTTTCATGTGCAAGGCCTCAAGCCCTTGCCGGATCGCGCAACAACGCCCGCTCCACCTGCCGCAGCATGCGCCGGCGGATCAGGCCGCTGACCGGACGAATCAGATACCAGTACGGCGCAAAACGCCAACGGGTGCCCGCGTCGGGGCAATGCACGCGGGTCTGAGTCGACAGGCGCACGCCTTCGGCGACGGTTTCGCAGTGAAAGCTCAGCAACAGCCGGGCCACGCCCGGCTCATTCAAAGCCATGAAATCCTCAAGGCCGCCGATCTCGCGCAGGCCGAAGTCCGCGCGCCAGAAGGCGCCCGCCAGGCCCAGCGTCAATTCGCTATCGCCGTCGCGCGCCAGCGGCGTGAAGCTGTGCATGCCGAACGGCGGACGATTGCCGGGCAAGGCGCCGCTCAGGCGGCCGGGCAGTTCGCGCAGCGCCATGAAGCGCCGCGCCCAAGGGTCGTCCGCCGGCGCGACGCGTTGCACCGCGTCCAGCGTCGAGGCCGCATCGGCGGCCAGAATGCGGGAATGCGTCTCGACAAACTGATAATTGGGCAGAATGCGCTCCGCCAGCGCGAACCTAGTCATATATCCCCCCTAGTCCAGCGTTCTCAATGCTCAGGATGAGAAATCCGTCTCCAGCTGCCTCACCCGCTCGAACAAACACACTGTCGCCGCCATCGCCACATTCAGCGATTCGGCGTGGCCCGGCATCGGAATCCGCACCCGCGCATCGGCCAGGGCCAGCGCCTCCGCGCTGACGCCGGCGCCCTCGTTGCCGAACACGAAAGCCACCGGTCCGCGCAGGTCCTGCGCGTACAAAGAAGTCGAGCCTTCCAGATGGGTGACCAGCTTGCGGCCGTCGTAGCGCGCCAGTTCGGCGCAAAGATCGGCCTGCTCGTGGATATTGAGCACGAAGTGGGCGCCCATGCCGGCGCGCAGCACCTTGGGCGAATAGACGTCGACGCAGCCCTTGGACAACATCAGCTCGCTGACGCCAGCCGCCGCCGCGCACCGCAGAATGGTGCCCAGATTGCCCGGATCCTGGATATCCTCCAGCATCACCCGCGACGCGGCTTCCGGGCAGGGCCGCGCTTGCGGCCGCGGGCACAAGGCCAGCAATTCCCCGGCGCTGGCCAGCGCGGTGGCCTTGGCCAACACCGCTTCCGGCACCGTGACCACGACCGTCGGCGCGCTCAGGCTCCGCAACAAGGCCTGCACCTCAGGATGCGCTTGCGCCGCCTCGTTGAGATACACCCGCTCGGGAACGATGCCGGCGTCCAGGCAGGACTCGGTCAGATGAATGCCCTCCAGCAACATCAACTGTTGCTTGCGGCGTTCGCGCGGGCTTTGTGCCAGGCGCGCCAATTGCTTGATTTCGTCGTTATGGGCGGAAGTGATGGTTTTGCTGATGTACGACATGTGTCCTATTGCGGCAGCAGGGTCAGGCGCGCCACTAAATCCTTGAAACGGTGGTAACTGTCCTCGTCGATCGCCTGGCCGCTATGGCCGTTGTCGACATAGAACACGCCGGACAGCGCATGTCCGACAAACAGGGTGATCAGGGCGAATTCATTGTCCCCGACATGCTCGAAAAACAGGTCCTCGTAGCGCCGCTCCAACTGCTGGCGCACCAGGGCCGGCGCGTGAAAGCTTTGCGGCTTGCTGGTCAACACCGCGAAGAAAGAGCCCGGCTCCAGCCCCAGGGCCAGCTTGCGCAGCGGATGGCTGTCGCCCAGGCCCAGCTGATAACGCAGCTTCAGCGCATGCGCGTCCTGATCGTAACGGTAGTACAACACCCGCTCGAACTTGAGATCGTTGGCCAGGTGGCGGATGGATTCGCGTATCGCCTTTTCCATCTGCTCCGCGTCGCTCAAGGCCGCGGTTTTCTGCAAGCTGGGCCGCTTGTACTCCCCTTCCAGCATCAACAGACTGCGCACCGGGTACATATAGCCCACCGCCCGGGGGTGGCGCGCCACCGACAAGGCCGCGTGCACCACCGCCTGATGCGCCAGATGCGGCGCGCAGCCTATCAGCTTGGCCGCGGCCTCCACGCCCACCTGCCAGGTGCTACGCCAAATGCCTTGCTCCAGAGAGTTGGCAGTGGCCATCGCCAGGCGCAGCAATTGGCGGCGCTTGGTCGGACTGCCCGGCCCCAGCAGGGCGTTCAGGCCGGAGGGCAAGGGCATCAGCTTGATGAATTGCTCCAGCACCTGGGCGTAATCGCAATCGAAGGCATTGGACATTTCCTGCAGCAGCGGGCGGTCCGGCAATTGATTGCGCTGCATCATGAACAGGCAGGCGGGCAGATTGTACAGCAAGGCGGCCACGAAACAGTCTTCCACCTTGTGATCGCCCTGCAGAGACAGCCACTCCTTGATCAGCAAGGCGGCCACCCGGGAGCGGCCCAGCCAGTCCTCCACCGCCTCCAGCACCTCGGTGTCCAGCTTGTCCGGCACCGCCTCCAGCGCGGCGACGCGGCCAAAGCGGTTGGTCACCGCCTCCAGCCCCATCAGCAGCAGCGTCTGCTCCACCGAGGGAATGCTTTCATTGCGCTGCAAGGCGCGCGAACCGCCCACCACCCGGACCAGGTCCAACAGCAGAAAGGGGTCGGACAGACAGAGATTGGCAAGGTCGGTGAAATTGATCAGATCGCTGTGGCGAGCGCAGATGTCCTTCAGCTCGCCCAGCGTATTGGGCAGAATCGGCCAACGCCGTTCGGCGATGGACTTGATCCAGTTAGCAAGCTCCATGTGGGTGGCGCCAGATCAGTAATTCGGTTTGCAAAGCGCCTCCCAGCGGGATGCGTTCATCGGGTTCGACATCGGGCACGGCGAAGGTGTTGCTGACCAGCAGGCTACCCGGCCGGCCTTCCGCCACAAACTTGCGCCAGACCTTAGCCATCGGCTCCGGGGACAGAAACACGTACACCGCATCGTACTCTCCCCAAGATTCCCTCCAAAAACTGCGGCAAGCGAACTCCAGCCGCCGCGGCCGCCGCGCCAGCCACCAGCGCGCGCGGGCCAACAGCCAGCTGCCCCAGGCGCTTTCCAGCGCTCTAACCCTGACATCCGGCCGCAGCCGGCACAGCCAGACCGCCAGCCTGCCGTCTCCACAGCCAGCCTCCAGCAAAGCGGCCCGCCCCGGCAGTCGCTCGGCCAGGCGCTCCGCCGCCTGAGCGGAAGAGCGATACAAGGGCACGCGTTCCAGCACGGCGTTGCGGCCCAGCGCGAAAGTCAGCGCCAGTCCCAGCAAATACACCCAAGGCGGCAAGGCCGCCTGATGCATCAAGGCCAGCGCCGGCACGAACAGCCCGTGCAGCAAACGCTGCCAGCCCGGCAGGCGCATGAAAATGGCCAAGGCCGCCGCGCACAGGCCCTGCAGGATCGCCCAAGCCAAGGGCTGGGCGGCGGGGGCGACGAAATACATCGCCGCCAAGGCCGCCAGCACTTGCAGGCCCAGATGGCGCAAGCGGCTCAACAAGGCAACGCTCGCATCGGCATTATTTGGCCGGCGCTTCCGCCGGCGCCTCTGCCGGCTCCGCCCCGCCCTCCGCGGGCCCGCCAATCACATCCTGGTTCATCTGCGGCTTGTAGCCGTCGTTGAGGATATTGCTCTCGGCTTCCTTGTTCAGCACCACAATGGCGATGCGCCGGTTTTCCGGGCTGAACACATTGGTCTTCACCAGCGGATTGGCCGAGGACAGGCCCACCACGCGCAAGACCTTGTTGTCCTGCAGGCCGCCCGCCACCAGCTCGCGCCGCGCCGCGTTGGCGCGGTCCGCCGACAGCTCCCAGTTGCTGTAGCCGCCCTGGCCGCTGCCGAATGGCTTGGCGTCGGTATGGCCGGAGATGCTGATCTTGTTCGGCATCATGTTCAGCTCTTTCGCCAGCTGCTGCAGCAAGACGCGGGTATGCGGCAGCATGCGCGAACTGCCGGAGTCGAACATCGAACGGTTCTGCTCGTCCACGATCTGGATCTTCAGCCCGTCCGGGGTGATTTCCAGCTTGAGCTGATTTTTGTACTCCTTGAGCAGCTCGCTGTGATCCACCGTGCTCTGGATCTTGTTCTGCAGCTGCTCCATCGACGCTTTTTCCTGCTGCTTGCGCATGATCTCGTCTTGCGGCGAGCCGGACTTGTTGACCTGGCCGGTCTGCTTGGTCAAATCATTGCCGCCGCCCTTGATCACCGAGGTGGCGTCGCCGGCGCCGGCGCCGCCGGACAGCGCCACCTTCAGCGGCGTCTTGAAGTATTCGGCGATGCCGTTCAAGGTGCCCTGCGACGCGGAACCCAGCAGCCACATCAGCAGGAAGAAGGCCATCATCGCGGTCACGAAGTCGGCGTAGGCGATCTTCCAGGCCCCGCCATGGTGGCCGTGGCCGCCCTTCTTGATGCGTTTGACGATAATGGGCCGTTGCGATTCGTCAGCCATGATCGCGCCCCCCGCTTATTTCTTCGCCTGTTTCACATGGTCTTCCAGTTCCTTGAAGGACGGACGATCATGCGAAGCCAGCACTTTGCGGCCAAACTCCACCGCCACTTGCGGCGCGTAGCCGTTGAGGCTGGCCAGAATGGTGACCTTGATGGTTTGGTAGACTCGGGTGCCGTCGCCCAGCTTGTGCTCCAGAATGGTGGCCAGCGGGCCGACAAAGCCGTAGGCCAGCAAAATACCGAGGAAGGTGCCCACCAGCGCGTGGGCGATCAGCATGCCCAGCTCGGACGGCGGCGCGCCCACGGACTCCATAGTGTGCACCACCCCCATCACCGCCGCCACGATACCAAAGGCCGGCAAACCGTCGGCCAGGCCCTTGACCGCGTTGACCGGCACTTCGCCCTCGTGATGGTGGGTTTCGATCTCCACGTCCATCAGGTTCTCGATCTCGAAAGCGTTGAGGTTGCCGCCCACCATCAGGCGCAGGTAATCGCAGATGAATTCCACCACGTGGTGGTCGTGCAGAACAGTGGTGTATTTGGAAAAGACAGGACTGGCTTCCGGATTCTCGACATCGGCCTCGATGGACATCAGGCCTTCCTTGCGCACCTTGGTCAGAATCTCGAACAGCAGCGAGAACAACTCCATGTAGAAGGCCTTGCTGTAAGGCGTGCCCTTGAACACGGTGGGGAAAGCCTTCATCGTGGCCTTCAGCGGCGCGCCGCCGTTGGCCACCACGAAAGCGCCGAGCGCGGCGCCCGCGATCATCACCACCTCCAGCGGCTGCATCAACGCGGCGAGATGCCCCCCCGCAGCGACGAATCCCCCCAGCACGGAGCCAAGAATTATGAGGTACCCGATTCCGACGAACATGCGTCAAGTCCTGTCTTTGTGATTTTTCGGATCGCTGCGATTTCCATTACAGCACGACTTTTATTCTATTCATAATAGAAAAAGCGGATTGAATTGTATCAATCCGCTTTCCCAGCTGCAAAAAACATGGAAGGTGATATTCACTAGCGCTGAAAAATGACGAAGCCAAGTCCACGCCGCCGCGCCACCGACTCTACGGCGTGGGCATGGCGGCGCAAAACTCGCGCTCAGACCAGACCGCTGTCCTTCAATTTGCGCTCGAACATCTCCATGCAGCGCGCGGCCACGCCCAGCATTTCATCGATTTCAGCCTTGCTGATCACCAGCGGCGGCGCGGACACGATGTGGTCGCCGCAGGCGCGCATGATCAGGTTGTTGCTGAAGAAGATGTCGCGGCACATCAGGCCGACGTCGCCGAACTCCGGGAACAGCTCGCGCTTGCTCTTGTCCTTGACCAGGGTGAACGCCTGGATCAGGCCGACGCCGCGCACATCGTCCACGTGCTCGAACTGGCTGAAGGTCTCGCGCCAGCGCTTCTGCATATAGGGACCGGTTTCGTTCTTGACGCGGTCGATGATGCCTTCGTCGCGCAAGAGCTCGATATTGACGCGCGCCACCGCGCTGGCCACCGGGTGGCCGGAGTAGGTGAAGCCGTGGTTGAAGTCGCCGCCGGCGATCAGGCCCTGGGCCACGCGTTCGCCCACGAAGACCGCGCCGATGGGCAGATAGCCGGAGGACAGGCCTTTGGCGGTGGTGAAGATGTCCGGACGGAAGCCGAAGTGCTCGAAGCCGAACCACTCTCCGGTGCGGCCAAAGCCGCAGATCACTTCGTCGGCCACCAGCAGCACATCGTATTTGCGGCAGATGCGCTCCACTTCCGGCCAGTAAGTGGCCGGCGGGATGATCACGCCGCCGGCGCCCTGGATGGGTTCGCCCACGAAGGCGGCCACTTTTTCCGGGCCGATTTCCAGGATTTTCTCTTCCACCCAGCGCGCGGCCACCACGCCGAACTCGTCCGGGCTCAGATCCTTGCCGTATTTGTACCACCACGGCTGCTCAACGTGGGCCATGCCCGGAATCGGCAGGTCGCCCTGCTCGTGCATATACTTCATGCCGCCCAGGCTGGAGCCGCCGATGGTGGAGCCGTGATAGCCGTTCCAGCGGCCGATCAGGGTTTTCTTCTCCTTCTTGCCCTGCACGTCCCAGTAATGGCGCACCATGCGTATCATGGTGTCCACCGCCTCGGAGCCGGAGTTGGTGTAGAACACATGTTCGTAGCCGGCTGGCGTCACTTGCGCCAGCAGGTGGGACAGTTCCACCACCGCCGGGTGGGTGGTCTTGAAGAAGGTGTTGTAGAAGGGCAGTTCGTCCATCTGGCTCTTGGCCACGTCGGACAGTTCCTTGCGGCCGTAGCCAATATTGACGCACCACAGGCCGGCCATGCCGTCGATGATCTTATTGCCCTCGGAATCCCACAGGTAAATCCCCTCGCTGCGAGTCATCACCCGCGCGCCCTGCTGGTTCAACGATTGGGTATCGGTAAACGGATGCAGATGATGCGCTGCATCCAGTTGGCGCCATTGTTCGGTCGTGCGTTGTTGATTCTGCATAGGACTTCCTTCCAGTATTCTCCAACGGGGCGGAGATGTTCTCTGCCGCCCCTCCTTCGCCATTGGCGTATTTTCAGTGCTTATCCTGGCTGTCCGGGCTGATTCTAACGGACAAATCAGCCCAATGTCATAGCTAAATCACACGTGCAGCAGCAGGAACTTGCGCTCCCACGGGCTGATCACGCGGAAGTATTCGGAGAACTCCTTCTCCTTCATGCCCACGTACATGCTGACGAAGCGCTCGCCCAGCACCTCGGCCATTTCCTTGCAGGACGCCAGCTGCTGCAAGGACTCCTCCGAGGAGTTGGGAAACTGGTAAGGCAGCTCGTAGGCGTCGGTCTGCCGCGGCTCGCTGGGCTGCAGCTTGTTGATGATGCCCAGGTAGCCGCAGGCCAGCGTCGCGGCCATGGCGATATAGGGATTGACGTCCACGCCCGGCACCCGGTTTTCGATGCGGCGCGCCGCCGGCGAGGAATGCGGCACGCGCAGGCCCACGGTGCGGTTGTCGTAACCCCATTCGACGTTGGTCGGCGCCGCGGTGTAGCGCGACAAACGGCGGAATGAGTTCACGTAGGGCGCGAACAGCGGCATGGACTTGGGCACGTATTTCTGCAGGCCGGCGATGTAGTGGAAGAACAGGTCGGACGGGCTGCCATCCTCATTGGTGAACACATTGCGGCCGGTGTTCTTGTCCACCAGGCTCTGGTGCATGTGCATGGCGGAGCCCGGCTCGTTCTCCATCGGCTTGGCCATGAAGGTGGCGTACATATTGTGGCGGAACGCCGCCTCGCGCACGGTGCGCTTGAACAGGAACACCTGGTCGGCCAGTTCCAGCGGGTTGCCGTGCAGGAAGTTGATTTCCATCTGCGCGGTGCCCACCTCGTGAATCAGGGTGTCCACTTCCAGATTCTGCGCATGGCAGTAGTCGTAGATGTCTTCGAACAGCGGGTCGAACTCGTTGACCGCGTCGATGGAGTAAGAGCGGCGGCCGAACTCGGCGCGGCCGGTGCGCCCCACCGGCGCGGCCAGCGGGATGTCCGGGTCCGGATTGGGGGACAGCAGGTAGAATTCCATTTCCGGAGCCAGCACCGGCTCCAGACCCATCTCGTCGAACAGGCCGATCACGCGCTTGAGCACATTGCGCGGCGCCACGTCCACCGGGCTGCCGTCGGCGCGCAGACAGTCGTAGATCAATTGAGCGGTGGGATCCACGGCCCAGGGCACGAAGCGCAGGGTGTTCGGGTCCGGCGCCAGCACCATGTCCGGGTCGGTCAGGTCCAGCATGCTGTCGTCGGGGTAGTCCCCGGTCACAGTCTGGATCAGCACGACTTCGGGCAGGCGCATTTCCGGGTCGGACACGAACTTGTCCTTGGGCACGATCTTGCCGCGCGCCACGCCGGTCATGTCGGGGACGATACACTCGACTTCAGTGATCCGGTGCTCTCGCAGCCATTCATTGATCTGATGGGTCATGATGTTCTCTTCCTCTGTGTGTGTTATTCCGAGTGGTGACACAAGGTCTCGGTTAATTGCGGCCCGCGTTGCCGCTGTTCGCGGCGTTGGCGGCAGGCGTCGCCAAATGCTTTGAAGATGGCCATGGACAGCGGGTTGTCCCAGTACTTCCATTCCGGATGCCATTGCGCGGCGAAGGCGAAGCCCTTGGCGTCGCGCACGCGGTAGGCCTCCACCAGGCCGTCGTCGGCGACGGCCTCGCAGATCAGGCGATCGGACAGCCGCTTGATGCCCTGCTGGTGCAGGGAGTTGACCATGGCGGACTCCTGGCCGGTCCATTGCCGCAGCAGGCCGTCCTCGGCGAAGCGCACCGGGTGGGACAGGGCGTACATCGCATCCAGATCCGGCGTGTCCGGCTCGCGGTGGTCGCGCTTGCCTTCTTCTTCCTGCACGTGCTGGTACAGTTCGCCGCCCATCGCCACATTGATTTCCTGGAAGCCGCGGCAGATGCCCAGCAGGGGAATGCCCTGCTCCAGCACTTGCTGGATCAGCGGCAGCGTGGTGGCGTCGCGCATGGGGTCGTGCATGGTGCCGGGCCGGCTGGGCGCGCCGCCGTAGCGGTGCGGTTCGACATTGGACAGGGAGCCCGGCAGCAACACGCCGTCCACCAGTTCCAGCACGTCTCTCAGCGCGGTCTTGTCGCCCAGCGCCGGCAGCAGCACCGGCACGCAGCCGGCGCCGCCGGCTGCGGCGGCGATGTATTTCTCGCCCACGGAGTGGAAGGGCAGCGGGCCTACCATCTTGATGTCACAGGGTATGCCGATGATAGCTTGCAACATTTCGAATCCTTGATACGGGTCAGGAAGCCGCCTTGATGGCTTCGATCGGGTCGATGAACGGGTGGCCCAGCGCCTGGGCCACCGCCTGGTAAGTGAGCCGGCCGCGGCAGACGTTGAGGCCGTTGCGCAGATGGGCGTTGTCCAGCAAAGCCTGGCGCCAGCCCTTGTTGGCCAGCTCCAGCGTGTACGGCAAGGTGGCGTTGGTCAGCGCCTGGGTGGAGGTGCGCGCCACGCCGCCGGGCATATTGGCCACGCAGTAATGGACGATGCCGTCCACCACGTAAATGGGGTCTTGGTGCGTGGTGGCCCGGCTGGTCTCGAAGCAGCCGCCCTGGTCTATCGCCACATCCACCAGCACCGCGCCGGGCTTCATGATTTTCAGCATCGGCCGCGTCACCAGCTTGGGCGCCGCCGCGCCCGGAATCAGCACCGCGCCGATCACCAGGTCCGCCTCGCGCAGGCTGTCTTCGATATTGGCGGAGTTGGACACCAGCGTCTTGATGCGGCCGCCGAACACCATGTCGATTTCCTTCAGGCGCGGCAGCGATTTGTCCAGAATGGTGACCTCGGCGCCGGCGCCCATGGCCATGCGCGCGGCGTTCAGTCCCACCACGCCGCCGCCTATCACCACCACCCGCGCCGGGGCCACGCCCGGCACGCCGCCCAGCAAGACGCCGCGGCCGCCCTGGGCCTTTTCCAGCGCGTGCGCGCCGGCCTGTATCGCCATGCGGCCGGCCACTTCCGACATCGGCGCCAGCAACGGCAGGCCGCCGCGCTCGTCGGTGACGGTTTCGTAAGCGATGGCGATGGCATCCGATTCCAGCAATAATTTGGTCTGCTCCGGGTCCGGCGCCAAATGCAGATAGGTGAACAGGAGCTGATCCCGGCGCAGCATCCGGCATTCCACCGGCTGCGGCTCTTTCACCTTGACGATCATGTCGCTGCGTTCGAAGGTTTCTTCGGCGCTGGAGGCAATGGAGGCGCCGGCCTGGATATACTGTTCATCGGTGAAACCGATGGCGAGGCCGGCCTGGGTCTGGACCAAAACCTTGTGACCGTTGGCGACTAACTCCCGGACTCCAGACGGGGTTAGGCCAACACGATACTCGTGGTTCTTGATCTCCTTGGGAACACCGATCAGCATGTCGCTCTCCTCACTTAGATTTGTTGCGGAAGTGCCGCGCAAGCGTTTAAGAAAATTCACAATACGCTTGCCCCTTGTTTCTGATTCTGACTATAAACCCCCACCGATGCAAAGATATTCGATTTTGCGTCGCAGCAAGTAGTGCAGAGTCCGTACAAAATAATTATCATAAAGCGTCTAAAATTATTAACATACTGACGGAGCAGGAATCCATGGACGTTGGCGCGAGATTACGCATGGTCAGGGATCGTTTCGGGCTGTCGCAGCGGGAACTGGCCAAACGAGCCGGAGTCACCAACGGCACCATTTCGCTGATCGAACAAAATCGGGTCAGCCCATCGGTCAGCTCGCTGAAAAAGGTGCTGGAAGGGCTGCCGATGACGCTGGCGGATTTTTTCACCTTTGATTCTGACCCGGAACAGGCGCGCGTGTTCTACCAGGCCCACGAATTACCCAATCTGGGCAATGAGCAGATCCGGCTGCTGCTGGTGGGCACCGCCCACGACAAGCGCGACATCGCCATCCTGCGCGAAGTCTACGAAACCGGCGCCGACACCGGGCCGGACATGTTGACGCACGACGGCCAGGAAGGCGGCGTCATCATCAAAGGAAGTATAGAAGTGACGGTGAACAACGAGAGCCGCATCCTGGGGCCGGGCGACGCGTATTACTTCGACAGCCGGCTGCCCCATCGCTTTCGCAACGTCGGCGCCGAAACCTGCGAGGTGGTCAGCGCCAGTTCGCCGCCCACATTCTAAGAACCTGTTCAATGTCTACTGCGCTTCGGCGATACGGCGTTCAAAACAAGCTCAAAATGCTCATGTACCACGAGTACATTCCGCTTTTTCGCTCGTTTTCGCCTTGTCTCGCCCTTGCTCGCGAGACTTTGAACAGGCTCTAAGAACCATTAAGAACAAGAAGCGCCGGCAAGACCGCATCCGGCGACCAGCAGGCCATAAGGCCAGGCCGGGGAGCTTTGCCCGCCCCGCCGGCTCCAAGCCCACGACAGACGACAAAGCAGTCAAACCCGCGTCAAGCGATACCGGCGCCGCCAACGGACGGCGCAGGATCATCAAAGGAGAGAGTAAATGGCTAGAACGCATGCCGAATGGAAGCAATTCGCCGCTCAACTGAAGATCGAAGGGCGCGCCTTCATCGCCGGCGAGTACTGCGCGGCGCAAGACGGCAAAAGCTTTGCCTGCAACAACCCCGCCAACGGCGAGAAGCTGGCCGACGTGGCCTGGTGCGGCGAGGCCGACGTGGAGCGCGCGGTGCGCGCCGCGCGCCAAGCCTTCGACTCCGGCGCCTGGTCCGGCCTGCCGCCGCGCGAGCGCGGCCGCATCCTAAAGCGCTTCGCCGCGCTGATCTACGAGCACGGCGATGAATTGGCCCTGCTGGAAACCCTGGACGTGGGCAAGCCCATCAGCGACACCCTCAGCGTGGACCTGCCCGGCAGCGCCTATTGCGTGGAATGGTTCGCCGAAGCCATAGACAAGATAGGCGGCGAAGTGGCGCCGGTGGACCCCAAGGTGGTGGGCCTGGTCACCCGCGAAGCCATCGGCGTGGTGGCCGCCATCGTGCCGTGGAACTACCCCATCATGATGGCCAGCTGGAAGTTTGGCCCGGCGCTGGCGGCCGGCAACCCGGTGATCATCAAGCCCTCGGAAAAATCCCCGCTCACCGCCATCCGCCTGGCGGCGCTGGCCAAGCAGGCCGGCATCCCCGACGGCGTGTTCCAGGTGCTGCCCGGCGCCGGCGACGTGGGCAAATTGCTGGCGCTGCACATGGACGTGGACTGCGTCGCCTTCACCGGCTCCACCGGCGTGGGCAAGCTGATCGCCGGCTACGCCGCGCAATCCAACCTCAAGCGCGTCTGGCTGGAGCTGGGCGGCAAATCGCCCAACATCATCCTGCCGGACTGCCCGGACATCGCCCAGGCGGCGCGCGCCGCCGCCGGCGGCATCTTCTACAATATGGGCGAAGTCTGCACCGCCGGCTCCCGCGTGCTGGTCCACCGCGACATCAAGGCGCGCTTCCTGCAGGAGCTGGAGGCGGCGGCAGCCCGCTACTACCCGCAAGACCCCTTGGACCCGGCCACCAATATGGGCGCCATCGTGGACCGCATCCAGTACGACAAGGTGCTGTCCTATATCGGCAAGGGGGACAGCGAGGGCGCCAAGAAGCTGTTCGGCGGCAAACCGGCCCACGCCGACACCGGCCTGTTCATCGAACCGACGGCGTTTGACTGCCCCAGCGCCGATCTGACCATCTGCCGCGAGGAGATCTTCGGCCCGGTGCTGTCCGTCATCACCTTCGACGACGTGGAAGACGCCATCCGCATCGCCAACGACACCGAATACGGCCTGGCGGCCGCGGTGTGGACCTCCAACGTCAGCACCGCGCACCAGGTGTCGCGCCGCCTGCGCGCCGGCACGGTGTGGGTGAATTGCTATGATGAAGGCGGGGACATGAACTTCCCCTTCGGCGGCTTCAAGCAATCCGGCAACGGCCGCGACAAGTCGCTGCACGCGCTGGAAAAATACACTGAGCTGAAGAGCACGCTGATCAAGCTGTAAACCGCGTTTACAGCGCCGCCGACAGGCTGCCCTTCCGGCAGCCTGTCTTGTTTTCGTCCACCCTCGGCAAAGGAAGCGCCATGAGCAAGCACCTGACCGCCCTCCTCTGCCTTTGCGCCGCCGCGGCGCAGGCCGGCGCCGCCGCGCCCGCCTGTCCGGCGGAGGGGCTGAAGGTTGGATACTACCCGACGACCACCGCCTATGAAGGCGGCAAGGGTTACGACGTGGACCTGGTCCACGAACTGGCGCGCAGGCTGGGCTGCAAGATCCGCGAAGAACGCGAATACCCGCGCCTGCGCGTGCTGCTGCTGGTGCAACACGGCAAGCTCAATCTGGCCACCTCCACCATCCCGCTGCAAAAGCGGCTGCGCTACGCCTGGGTGCTGCCCTATACCCGCGACCGCAACATGACCCTGCTCAGCCCGGCGGTGCAAGGCAAGACGCCGGAACAATGGCTGAACGACCCCAAGCTGAAATGGGGCGCCGTCATCGGCTACCGCAACAGTCCCTTGCAGGACTATTTCCTGCAGCAAATGGCCAAGCGCGACAAGCTGATCTGCGCCGCCAACGAGGAAGACCTGCTGGACATGCTGCGCAGCGGCTCCATTTCCGCCGCCTTCTCCCAGCCCCAGGTCTACGACCACTGGCTCAACGGCCAGCCGCGCGCCCGGCTGCAAGTCAAGGTCATGGACCCCTTCCGCGACAGCAGCCTGGAGAACGGCCTGGTGCTGTCCCACCGCAGCTTCAGCGAACCCCAGATGCGCCGCTGGCGGACGGAACTGGACGCGATGCGCGCGGACGGCAGCCTGCAGCGCATTCTGCGCAAATACCTGAGCGAAGACAGCGTGCGCGGCATGCTGGAATAACAATCACTCGCATGCGGCAAGACCCGACGAATCCGGCTATAGCTAAACGGAACGCGTACGGGAGAACGGCATGAAAGCACACTGGGCGGCGCTGCTGGGCGGCGCGCTGGCATCGGCGGCGGCGCTGGGCGATTCGCCCTGCCCGGCCGACGGCCTGAAAGTGGGTTACTACCTGATTGGCAGCGCCTATGAAAACGGCCACGGCTACGATGTGGACCTGGTGCACGAGCTGGCGCGCCGGCTGGGCTGCAATATCGTCCAGGAAGACGTTTACCCCCGCATCCGCGTGCTGAAAATGCTGGAGCACGGCCAATTGAATCTGGGCACCTCCACCATCCCCACCGCTGACCGCCGCAAATACGCCTGGATCTATCCCTACTTCTACAGCAAGAACATGATCTTGCTGTCCAAGCAGATCGGCGCGCGCACCCTGGAGCAGTTGCTGGCCGAACCTGCGGTCAAATGGGGCGTGATCCGCGGCTACCGCCACAGCCCGGAGCAAGACGCCTTCATCGAACAACTGGCCAAACGCGGCAAGGTGGTGATGGCCAACGACGAACGCGACCTCTACGCCATGTTGTCCCAACGCATCGTCACCGCCGCCTTCGCCCACCCTTTCAGCTACGACAGCTGGCTCAACTCCCCGGCCCTGTCCGGCCAGGTGACGGTGCTGGACCTGTTCCCCAACTCGGAACGCATCGCCGGCGGCCTGATGCTGGCGCACAGCGCCTTCAGCCCGCAGCAGGCGGAACAATGGCAGGCCCAGCTGCAGCAAATGCTCAAGGACGGCGCCCTGCGCAAGATCTTCGGCAAATACCTGAGCGCGGACAGCGTGGCCCAGTTGCAGCTGCAACCCTGATCCTTGTTCCAGCTTGCGCCGCCGCCGTCCGCTGCGGGACACTGAGCGGGTTTCGACTCAACGGACCCCGCGATGAAACTCTCCCGCCTCAGCCTGCTGTTGGCCATGCTGGCCAGCCCCCTGCTGCACGCCGCCCCGGCGCCGCAGACCCAGACGCTGGTTATGCTGCGCCACGGCGAAAAACCCGAGGGCGGCTACGGCCAGCTCAATTGCAAGGGCTTCAACCGCTCTTTGGAACTGGCCAAGCTGCTGCCCAAAAAATATGGGCGGGCCGACCAGATCTTCGCGCCCTCCACCGCCAGCCAGACCCGGGACCCCGCCGGCACCTTCAACTACATCCGCCCGCTGGCCACCATCGAGCCCACCGCCATCTCCCTGGGCCTGCCGGTGAACAGCAACTTCGACATGGAAGCCATCGACGCGCTGCAACAGCAACTGGTCAACCCGCTGCAGCACGGCAAAACCGTCTACATCGCCTGGGAGCACAAGCTGCTGCGCGAACTCGCCGTCAGCCTGATGCAGGATTACGGCGACAAGGGCTCGGCGGACAAGGTGCCCAAATGGGACAAGAACGACTTCGACAGCCTCTACGTCGTCACCCTCGACTACAGCCACACGCCGCCCAAGGCCAGTTTCCGCCACGAGCAGCAGGGGCTGGACAAGCTGTCGGACAGCTGCAAGCTGCCCTGAGAACGTTTACGATCTGCTGCGCGTCGGCGGGCTAACCCGACAAAGGCATTGAGCAGATTCTCCGCTCGTGCCAGACGCAAAACAGCCGGCCCATCAAGGGCCGGCTGTCTTCGTTTGCGGCAGGAGAATTACAGCGCCAGTTTGGCGATGGCGTCCTTGGCCGCGTGGATGGCGGTGGCGCGCTTGTCTTCGCCCATATTCACCGCTTCGGCGCGGACAAAAGCCACGTCGTTCACGCCCAGGAAGCCCATCACCGTCTTCAGGTAGTCTTCCTGGAAGTCCATCAGCTGGCCCTGCTCGGTGCTGTAAACGCCGCCACGCGAGGACACCACGATCACCTTCTTGCCGCCGGCCAGGCCCACCGGACCGTTCTCGGTGTATTTGAACGTGCGGCCGGAGGCGGCCACGCGGTCCACCCAGGCTTTCAATTGCGACGGGATGGAGAAGTTGTACATCGGCGCGCCGATCACCACCACGTCCGCGGCCAGGAATTCTTCGATCAGCTCATTGCTCAGCGCGGCTTCGCTGCGCTGAGTGGCGGTCCAGTCCGCCTCGGCGGTGAAATTGGCGCCGATGATTTCGCCGGACAGGTGGGCGATGGGCTGGCCGGCCAGATCGCGGTAAGCGGTTTCCACATTGGCGTGACGCTGGCGCAGGGTGTCGGCGACAACGGCGGTCAGTTGGCGGGAAACCGAGTTGGCGGCGAGGATGCTGGAGTCGAGATGCAACAGTTTCATGGTCGGGTCCTTCGTGTCTTGGTAGAGAAAGTGATTGCATGATAGTTTTCCGAACCAATCCGCACTAGACTGCAAAAATCGGAAACATTGTTCCATCAGCGAGACAATCATGCAGGACCTGAACGATCTGCTCTACTTCGCCAAAGTGGTTGAGCACGGCGGCTTCATGGCCGCCGGCCGCGTGCTGGGCATCCCCAAATCCCGGCTGTCCCGCCGCGTGGCGGAGCTGGAGCAGCGGCTGGGCGTGCGCCTGCTGCAAAGAACCACCCGCCGCCTGTCGCTGACCGAGATCGGCCAGCAGTACTACCAACACTGTCAGGCGATGCTGGAGGAAGCCGAAGCCGCCGACGAGGCCATCGCCCGCAGCAGCGCCGAGCCGCGCGGCCTGATCAAGGTCAGCTGTCCGGAACTGCTGTCCAAGACCCTGCTGGCCCCGGCCCTGCCCCGCTTCATGGCCCGCCACCCGCTGCTGCGGGTGCAGCTGGATTCCAGCAACCGGCGCGTGGACCTGATAGAAGAAGGAGTGGACGTGGCCATCCGCGTGCGCAATGTGATCGAGGACAGCGCCAATCTGGTGGTGCGCCGGCTGGCCACCGCCCAGACCTCTCTGGTGGCCAGCCCGGCCTTGCTGGCCGAGCGCCCGGCGCCCAGGCATCCGGCCGACATGGCCGGCTGGCCGGCCTTGACCATGAGCCGGCCCGACGGCCGCGGCCAATGGGCCTTGCTGGATCAGGCCGGCCACGCCTACACCGTGCAGATAGACAGCCCCCGGCTGATGACCGACGATCTGATCGTGCTGCGCGACGCCGCCATCACCGGCCTGGGCGTGGCCGCGCTGCCGGAATTGGTCTGCCACGAGGCGCTGCAGGCCGGCCAGCTGGTGCGGCTGCTGCCGGACTACGACATTCCCTGGGGCATTCTGCACGCCGCCTTCCCCACCCGCCGCGGCCTGCTGCCGGCGGTGCGCGCCTTCATCGATTTCCTCGCCACCGAGCTGATTCCGCCGGACCACCCGGTCTATCAAGTCGCGCCTTAAAGGACGAGACAAGGCGAAAACTAGCGAAAAAGCGGAAGGTAGGCGCGGCACATGAGCATTTTGAGGATGTTTCCAACGCCGTATCGCCGAAGCGCAGCAGACATTGCCAGACTCTTACAGATCATAGGATAAGGGCACTGGCACGCCGTCCAGCGGCTGCGGCCGGGGCCCGCCGGCTTGCGGCCGGATGTCGAAATCGAAGATGTCCGTCGGCAGCCACAGCGTGGCGCAGGCGTTGGGCACGTCCACCACCCCGCTGATATGCCCCTGCACCGGCGCGCAGCCGAGAATGCTGTAGGCCTGGGCGCGCGAATAGCCGAACTTGCCCAGGTAGTCGATGGCGTTCAGGCAGGCCTGGCGATAAGCCACTTGCACATCCAGATAGTGTTGGCCGCCATGCTCGTCCACCGACACGCCCTCGAAAATCAGGTAATCGCCGTGACGCGGCGCCAGCGGGCTGGGCTGGAACACCGGATTGCGGATGCCGTAGGCCACCACCCCGCCCTTGATCAGATCCACCTTCAGATGCGCCCAACCCGCCATCTCGATGGCGCCGCAAAAGGTGATCTCCCCGTCGCCCTGGCTGAAGTGCAGATCGCCCACCGACAGGCCGGCGCCGTCGACATAGACCGGCAGAAACACGCGGGCGCCGCGCGACAAGTCCTTGATGTCGCAATTGCCGCCATGCTCGCGCGGCGGCACCGTGCGCGCCGCCTCCTCCGCCGCGCGCCGCGCCGTCTCGCCGCCCAAGCGGCCCATATGCGCGCTGGGCGCGAAAGGCAGATGCGCCACCGCGCGCGGATTGTCGCGCAGCAATTCGGCCTCGCGCCGGTTCCACTCCTCCAGCAACGGCCGGCTGGGCAGGCAGCCTATCAGGCCGGGATGGATCAGCCCGGCGAAACGGACGCCGGGAATATGACGGCTGCGGGCGTAAAGCCCCTGGAAATCCCATATCGTCTTTTGCGCGTGCGGAAAATGCTCGCTGAGAAAACCGCCGCCGTTGCTGCGCGAGAAAATGCCGTTGAAGCCCCATTGCCGCTCCGGCAAGGCGCCGATGTCCAGCAAATCCACCACCAGCAAGTCGCCGGGCTGCGCGCCGGCCACGCCCACCGGGCCGGACAGAAAATGCACGGCGCTCAGATCCAGGTCGCGGATGTCCTCGGCGCAATCGTCGTTGCGCACCTGGCCGCCGGTCCAGTCGTAGCACTCCAGCACGAAGTCGTCGCCGGGCAGCACCCAACAGGCCATGGGAATGTCAGGATGCCAGCGGTTGTGGATCTGCGGATTGTCGTAAGGGGATTGATCGAGATCGATCTTGATCAGGGTAGTCGTCATGGCGCTTGCTCCGGCACGGTCGGGACCACGCGGGCCCCGCTTGCGAAAGTCCGCAACCGGCCGCCGCCGGCTGTGGCCCGTCCCCGCGCCGGCGGCGCTGACGCCGCGGCGATCCGCGGCCTGCGCCGCGTGTTTTTGCGTATCGCCGGCGCCGCCCGACAGGCCGCGCCGGCGATCTTGAACAAGCTCTTAAGAGCCTGTTCCAAGCCTCGCGGGCAAAAGCGAGACCAGGCGAAAACGAGCGAAAAAGCGGAATACGCTCGTGGCACATGAACGTTTCGAAGCGGTACTCACCCTGAGACGTCTCGCCAAGCGCAGCAGATCGTAAACAGACTCTTAGCCAGCGGCCTTGTCGGACATCTGCTCCAAACAGCCCAAGGCCCGCGCCGCCAGCGGAACCAGCCCGCTTGCCGCGCCGGCGCTCCGCCAATGCGTCAGCAGGCCTGCGCGCATCGCCGGCGTCCAGAAACGCCGCAGATGCTGGGCGACCTCGGCCGCCGCGTCCTCCCCCTGCGCGTCCTCAAAGAAGCGCGCGATCTCGTTGACCATCTTCACCAGCGACTCCGGCCTCATTCCGTCTGGCTCCCCGTCCGCCGCCCGGCGGCCAGCAGTCTTTGCTGCTCATCGCCGAAGCCATGGAAACGGCGCTGCCACTCCGATGGCCGCGCGGTCTTCCTCACCTCCACCGCGGTGACCTTGTACTCCGGACAATTGGTGGCCCAATCCGAGTTGTCTGTGGTCACCACATTGGCGCCGGACTCCGGGTGGTGGAAGGTGGTGTACACCACGCCCGGCGCCACCCGTTCGGTCACCTTGGCGCGCAAGGCGGTGTCGCCGGCGCGGCTGTGCACCGCCACCCAGTCGCCGTCGACGACGCCCCTAGTCTCGGCGTCGGCCGGATGGATTTCCAGCCTGTCCTCGGCGTGCCAGAGCCGGTTTTCGGTGCGCCGGGTCTGCGCGCCGACATTGTACTGACTGAGAATCCGCCCGGTGGTCAGCAACAGCGGGAAGCGCTTGCCCGCCCGCTCCGAAGTCGCCACGTAGCGGGTGACGACGAAGCGCCCCAGGCCGCGGGAGAAACGGTCGACGTGCATCACCGGCGTGCCCTCGGGCGCCGCCTCGTTGCACGGCCATTGCAGGCTGCCCAGCCGGTCCAGCTTGGCGTAGCTGACTCCGGCGAAGCTGGGCGTCAGCCGCGCGATCTCGTCCATGATTTCCGACGGGTGCGTGTAAGCCATCGGATAGCCCAGCGCCGCCGCCAGCGCCGCGGTCACCTCCCAGTCCGCCATGCCGGCCAGCGGACGCATCGCCCGGCGCACCCGCGAGATGCGCCGCTCGGCATTGGTGAAGGTGCCGTCCTTTTCCAGGAAGGAGCTGCCAGGCAGAAACACATGGGCGTATTTGGCGGTTTCGTTCAAAAACAGGTCCTGCACCACCACGCACTCCATGGCCGTCAGCGCGGCGGCCACGTGCTGGGTGTTGGGGTCGCTCTGCGCGATGTCCTCGCCCTGGCAGTACAGGCCCTTGAAACCGCCATCCAGCGCCGCGTCCAGCATATTGGGAATCCGCAGCCCCGGCTCCGGCTGCAAGTCCACGCCCCAGTCCGCCTCGAAGCGCGCGCGCACCGCGTCGTCGGACACATGGCGGTAGCCGGGCAGTTCATGCGGGAAAGAGCCCATGTCGCAGGAGCCCTGCACATTGTTCTGGCCGCGCAGCGGGTTGACGCCGACGCCGGCGCGGCCAAGATTGCCGGTGGCCATGGCCAGATTGGCGATGGCCATCACCGCGGTGCTGCCCTGGCTGTGTTCGGTGACGCCCAGGCCGTAGTAGATGGCGGCGTTGCCGCCGCTCGCGTACAACCGCGCCGCCTCGCGGATCAGCACCGCCGGCACCCCGCTGGCCTCGGCGACGCGCTCCGGCGCATTGTCCGCTTCTGCCGCGAAGTCGCGCCAGAGCCGGAAGGCCTCGGTCTCGCAACGCTGGGCGATGAAGTCTTGATCCAGCAGGTTTTCGCTCACCAGCACATGGGCCAGCGCGTTGAGCACGGCCACATTGCTGCCGGGCCGCAAGGCCAGATGCAGCGCCGGCGCCGCGTGCGGCGAATCGGCCAGATCGATGCGGCGCGGGTCGATGACGATCAGCCGCGCGCCCTCGCGCAGCCGTCGCCGCAGCAGCGAGCCGAACACCGGGTGGGCGTCGCTGGGATTGGCGCCTATCACCAGGATCACGTCGGCGCTCAGCACCGAATCGAAATCCTGGGTGCCGGCGGATTCGCCCAGAGTCTGCTTGAGGCCGTAGCCGGTGGGCGAGTGGCAGACGCGGGCGCAGGTGTCGATATTGTTGTTGCCGAAGGCGGCGCGCACCAGCTTCTGCACCAGATAGGTTTCCTCATTGGTGCAGCGGCTGGAACTGATGCCGCCGACGGCGTCGCGGCCGTAGCGCGTCTGCAGGCGGCGGAACTCGCCGGCCACATGCTCCAGCGCCTGTTCCCAGCTCACCTCCCGCCAGGGCTCGTGGATGCCGGCGCGCAGCATGGGTTTGACGATGCGGTCCGGATGGGTGGCGTAGCCCCAGGCGAAGCGGCCCTTGACGCAGGAATGGCCGTGATTGGCGCGGCCGTCCCGGTCCGGCGTCATTCTCACCACGCGCTCGCCCTTGAGTTCGGCGCGGAAACCGCAGCCCACGCCGCAATAAGCGCAGGTGGTCGCCACGCTGCGCTCCGGCTGCCCCTGCGCGACCACGCTTTTCTCCACCAGCGTGGCGGTGGGACAGGCTTGCACGCAGGCGCCGCAGGACACGCATTCCGAGCCGAGGAAGTCCGCGCCGCCGGCGGCGCGGACGCGGGAATCGAAACCGCGGCCGACGATGCTCAGCGCGAAAGTCCCCTGGGTTTCCTCGCAAGCGCGCACGCAGCGGTTGCAGACAATGCACTTGGCCGGGTCGTAATCGAAATAAGGATTGGACTCATCCTTGGCATCGGCCAGATGATTGGCCCCGGCCAGACCGTAGCGCACTTCGCGCAGTCCCACCTGGCCGGCCACGGTCTGCAGTTCGCAATTGCCGTTGGCGGCGCAGCCCAGGCAATCCAGCGGGTGGTCGGACACATAGAGTTCCATCACGCCGCGCCGCAGCCTGGCCAAGGCCTCGCTCTGCGTGCGCACCGCCATGCCCGCGCTCACCGGCGTGGTGCAGGCGGCCGGATAGCCGCGCTGGCCGTCTATTTCCACCAGGCACATGCGACAGGAGCCGAACGGCTCCAGGCTGTCGGTGGCGCATAGCCTGGGCAGGCGCGCGCCCTGCAGCGCGGCGGCGCGTAGCACCGAGGTGCCGGCCGGCACGGTGATCTCGACGCCGTCTATGCTCAGGCTCACCGGCGCGCCCTCGCGCGCCGGCGTGCCCAGGTCCGCCGTCGGGACCGACTTGGGGTCAAACTGGCAGTTCATGGCGCGTCCTCCTCGACGATGGCCGGGTCCAGGCCGAAATCCGCGGGGAAACCCCGCGCCGCGCTCAGCACCGGCAAGGGCGTCAAACCGCCCAGCGCGCACAGCGAACCGTGCCGCATGGTCTCGCACAAATCCCGCAATAGGGTCCAATGCCGGCGCCGCTCCGCGGCGTCGCCGGCCGCCAGCAGCCGGTCCATCACCTCCACGCCGCGGGTGGAGCCGATGCGACAGGGCGTGCACTTGCCGCAAGACTCCTCGGCGCAAAACCGCATGGCGAAACGCGCCATCCGCGCCATGTCGACGCTGTCGTCGCACACCACCACGCCGCCGTGGCCGAGCATGGCGCCGACGGCGGCGAAAGCCTCGTAGTCCAGCGCGGTGTCGAACTGCGCCGGGCTCAGCCAGGCGCCCAGCGGCCCGCCCACCTGCGCCGCCTTGACCGGCCGGCCGCTGGCGCAGCCGCCGCCGTAGTCCTCGATCAACTCGCGCAGGCTCAGGCCGAAGCCGCGCTCCACCAGGCCGCCGCGCCGCACATTGCCGGCCAGCTGGAACGCCATGGTGCCGCGCGAGCGGCCCACCCCGAAATCGCGGTAA
Source organism: Chromobacterium sp. FG22 (assembly GCF_057809415.1). Taxonomy (NCBI): domain Bacteria; kingdom Pseudomonadati; phylum Pseudomonadota; class Betaproteobacteria; order Neisseriales; family Chromobacteriaceae; genus Chromobacterium; species Chromobacterium sp. FG22. The sequence goes on from NZ_JBMDJX010000024.1 coordinate 63,143, forward strand.
TACGGCGCGCCGCGGGCCAGGATGGCGGGCACCGAGGCCAGGGTCAACACGTTGTGCACCAGGGTGGGACGGCCGAACAGGCCGCTGAGCGCGGGCAGCGGCGGCTTGGCCCGGACTTCGCCGCGTCGGCCCTCCAGCGATTCCAGCATGGCCGTTTCTTCGCCGCAGATATACGCGCCCGCGCCCAGGCGCAGCTCCAGTTCCAGCTCGCGGCCGCTGCCTTGCAGATCGGGCCCCAAATAGCCGCGCCGGCGGGCGATCTCCAGCGCCCGCCGCAGCGTCTCCGCCGCCGCGGCGTATTCGGAGCGGACATAGAGGTAGCCGCGGGTCGCCCCCACCGCCAGCGCCGCGATAGTCATGCCCTCGATCAACAAAAAGGGATCGCCCTCCATCAGCATGCGGTCGGCGAAGCTGCCGGAATCGCCCTCGTCGGCGTTGCACACCACGTATTTGCCGTCCGCCGCCGCCTCGCGCACCGTGCGCCATTTGACGCCGGCGGGAAAGGCCGCGCCGCCACGGCCGCGCAGGCCGGATTCCAGCACGCAGTCCAGCGTGCCCTCGCCGCCCAGTTCCAGCGCGTGGGCCAGGCCGCGATAGCCGCCGTGGTCCAGATAATCGTCCAGCGACAAGGGACGGGTCAGCCCGGCGCGCGCGAACAACAGCCGCTGCTGGCCGGCCAGATAGGGCAGGCGCTCCAGCAAGCCCAGCGCCAGCGGATGCTGGCCGTCCGCCTCCAGCACGGCGCTCAGCACGCTGTCCGCCTGCGCCGCCGTCAAGGGCCCGAAGCCGACGCGGCCTTGCGGCGTGTCCATTTCCAGCAAGGGCTCCAGCCAGTACAGGCCGCGCGAACTATTGCGCCGGATGTCCACTTCCAGGCCGCGTCGCGCCGCCGCCTCGGCCAGCGCCCGCGCGGTCCGGTCCGCGCCCAGCGCCCGCGCCGCGGAATCACAGGGTAGATGGAAGATCAGCATGCGCCGCCCTCCTCCAGACAGCCGGCCAGCAAGGCGTCCAACGCGGCGGCGTCGATCCGCGCGTGCAATTCACCGTCCAGCAGCAAGGCCGGCGCGCAGGCGCAAGCGCCCAGACAGTACACAGGCCGCAGTTCCAGGCCGCCGTCGGCGCTGCGGCCGGCGTCGTCCAGGCCGGTGCGCGCCCGCAGCCTTTGCGCCAGCGCCTCCGAACCCATGCTCTGACAGGCCTCCGCCCGACATAGCCGCAGCTCATGGCGCGCCGGCGGCTCGTCGCGGAAATCGTGGTAGAAGCTGAGCACGCCGCGCACTTCGGCGCGGCTCAGGCGGAAGGCGCGGGCGATGTCCGGCGTCGCGGCGTCCGGCACATAGCCCAACTCGTCCTGCACGGCGTGCAGCAAGGGCAGCAAACCGCCCGGCTGCGTTTGATGATCCGATACCAGCGCGGCGATGCGCGCCTGTTGTTCCGCGGTCAAGGACATGGCGATTCCCAGTGAGTGCAAACAGGCCCCCGCTTCGCTTACCTGATCTGCTCGGCCAAACGCAGCAGCCAAGCCGAATTATAGGTTTGCCGCGCATCGGGGCCGACCTCGTCCCATACTTTGAGGCTGTAAAGCTTTTGCCGGCTGGCCCAGCTCAGTTCGGACACCGGCTTGCCGGAGGGCGTGCTCCTGAGCTGAAAGCGGGCCGGATGACCCCGCACGCTCATATTCATGTCTTCCCGCAGCGCCAGCACGCCGCCGCCGTCGGCGACGAAATCCCATTCGCTCAACACCAGCAACACGCCGTCGGGCCGGGTGAACACCCAGTCGAAGCTGCTCCAGGGCCCGCGCCGGTTCGGCCCCTGCGGCACGATGCCTTCAAGGCGGTAAGCGCTCAACTCGCTGGCGCTGATGTCGCTGAGCCGGGATTTAGCATGCGCCCGAATCGCCTCGGGGTTCAAGTGGCGGTTCCGGCAGGCGCCGGAGAGCAGCGCGGCTTCGTCCTCCGGCGGAGAGACGTCGCTCGTCCAGGACGTTGACGGCAGCCCGGAACCCAGGCTCGCCCTGGGCGCCACCATGCGCTGCCCCGGCGCGATGCCGCCGGGCAGCGGGCTGGTCGCGGACACATCCCAAGCCTGCGCGTCCAGGACCAGGCCGCCCATGCCCAGCCAACAGAGCAGACTAGCGCAACTGCCCATGCGGATCGATGACGAATTTCTTCGGCGCGCCGCCGTCGAACTCGGCGTAGCCTCTGGGCGCGTTGTCCAGGCTGATGATCTCCACGCCCACCACTTTGGCGATGGGGATGCGGTCCCACAGAATCGCCTGCATCAGCGCGCGGTTGTACTTCATCACCGGAGTCTGGCCGGTGAAGAAGCTGTGCGACTTGGCCCAGCCCAGGCCAAAGCGCACCGACAGGCTGCCCTGCTTGGCCGCCGCGTCCACCGCGCCGGGATCGTCGGTCACGTAGAGCCCGGGAATGCCGATGCGCCCGGCCTCGCGCGTCACTTCCATCAAGGCGTTGAGCACGGTGGCCGGCGCCTCCTGCCGCGAGGCGGCGTGGCCATGGCCGCGCGCCTCGAAACCGACGGCGTCGATCGCGCAATCCACCTCCGGCACGCCCAGGATGGCGGCGATCTGTTCGCCCAGCGTCGCGTCCTGCGACAGATCCGCGGTTTCAAAGCCGACAGCGCGGGCATGGGCCAGCCGCGCCGGATTGACGTCGCCGACGATGACCACCGCCGCGCCCAGCAGGCGCGCGGAAGCCGCCGCCGCCAAACCCACCGGGCCCGCGCCGGCCACGTAGACCGTGCTGCCCGGCCCCACGCCGGCCGACACCGCGCCGTGATAGCCGGTGGGCAGGATGTCGGACAAGCAGGTCAGGTCTCGGATCTTGGCCAGCGCCTGATCCCGGTCCGGAAATTTCAGCAGGTTGAAGTCGGCGTAAGGCACCATCACGTATTCCGCCTGGCCGCCCACCCAGCCGCCCATGTCGACGTAGCCGTAAGCGCCGCCGGCCCGCGCCGGGTTCACCGACAGGCACACGCCGGTATCCTGCTCCTTGCAGCAGCGGCAGCGTCCGCACGCCACATTGAACGGCACCGACACCAGATCGCCAATGCGCAGCGTTTCCACATCGCCGCCCGTCTCTATCACCTCGCCGGTGATTTCATGCCCCAGCACCAGGCCGGCCGGCGCCGTGGTGCGGCCGCGCACCATATGCTGGTCCGAGCCGCAGATATTGGTGCTCAGCACCTTGAGAATGACGCCGTGGCCGAGCTTGCGCCCGGCCGGGGACGCCAGTTCCGGAAAGGGTATGGAGCGCACTTCCACCTGGCCCGGCGCCAGGTACACCACTCCGCGATTGCCTGTCATCATCGTCTCCTCGCTGCCGCGCCGGCGGATACCGGCGACATCTGCTCCCGATGCTAGGAAAGAAAGCGACGCCGGCCTTGAGTCAAAGCGACCCCTTTGCGATCAAACGCGCCACGATCGTAAACAGGTTCTCAGCGCGCCAGCGCCTGGCCGACGACGCTCAGCCCAGGCCGGCCATCGAAGGTGTCCACTCCCGCCAGCCAGCTCGTCAGCACCGCCGGGTTCTTTTTCAAATACTCCCGCGCCGCCACCTCCGGCCTGATCTTGTCCATGATCGGCCCCATCACCCGGTTTTCCATATCGGTGCTGAAGCGCAGATTGCGCAGCAAGCGGCCGACATTGGCGCAACGCGCTTCGTAATCCGGCGGCAGCGCGGTGAAGACCCTGGCCGCGCCGAAATTGGGGCCGAACACCGCGTCGCCGCCGGACAGATAGCGCAGCTTGTGCCTGACGTTCATCGGGTGCGGCTCCCAGGCCAGGAACACCATCCATTTCTTCCGCCGCTCGGCGCGTTCCAGTTCGGCCAGCATGCCGGCCTCGCTGGACTCCACCAGCTTGAAGCCGCCCAAGCCGTACTGTTGCTTGCGGATCATGTCCTCGATCAGGCGGTTGCCGTCGTTGCCGGCTTCAATGCCGTAGATCTTGCCGTCCAGCTGCGCCTTGAAACGGGCGATATCCTTGAAATCCCGCAGGCCGGCGGCGGCCACGTAGTCCGGCACCGCCAGCGTGTACTTGGCCCCGCTCAGATTGGGCTCGGCCAGCACCTTGATCTGGCCCGCTTTCAGATAGGGTTCGATCAGCGGCGTCATCGACGGGCTCCAATACCCGAGGAACACGTCGATCTGCCGGCTCTTCAGCCCGGAGAAGGCGATGGGCACCGAGGCCATGGTCACGCTGGGGCGGTAGCCCAGCGCCTCCAACACCACACTGGCCATGCCGGTGGTGGCCGCGATGTCGGTCCAGCCGACATCGGCGAAACGCACATTGCGGCAGGCGGCCGGCTCCCGTGCCGCCGCGCTGCCGGCGATGGCCAGCAGCAGCGCCGCGGACATTGCTTTGAATCGATTCATCCCTTCCTCCCGGGCAGCGATGATGGCGAGAGTCCGCCCGGCGGCCGCTGCCGCGCCGCCAATTGGTTTCCAGCACCCGTTCAAAGTCTCGCGAGCCGGAACGAGACAAGGCGCGGCCGGCCTTGAACAGGCGTTCAGGCGATGGCCCCGGCCGCCACCAGGTATTGCTGCCGCTCGCGGCTGGGCGGGTAGCCGAACAGCCCGCGGTAGGACTTGGAAAAATGCGAGGAGGATAGGAAGCCGCAGGCCACGGTGACTTCCATCACGCTCATATTGGTTTGCAGCAGCAGCTCGCGCGCCCGGCGCAGGCGGAGGTCCAGATAGTATTGCGCCGGCGTGGTGCTCAGATAACGCTTGAACAAGCGCTCCAGATGGCGCAGCGACACGCCCAGCTCCGCCGCCAGATGTTCCAGCGAGCGCGGGTTCTCGATATTGCTCTCCATCGACAAGGCGGCGTCCAGCAAGGCCTCGTGCCCGGTGCCGATGCGCGCCAGCAGCGGGATGTGCTGGCGGTCGCCGTCGTCGCGCAGCCGGTCCACGATGAATTGCACCGAGACGTCGGCCGCCAGGCTCTTGCCGCCCTTGTGGCGGATCAGATGGCACATGAAATCCAGCGGCGCGGTGCCGCCGCTACAGGTGAAGCGGTCCCGGTCCAGCACAAACAGGTCCGAGGTGAACCGGGTACGGGGGAATTCCTCGCTGATGGACAGCAGGTTTTCCCAATGGATGGCGCAGCGGTAGCCGTTCAGCACCCCGGCCCGGGCCAGCGCGAAGGTGCCGGTGCAGATCGATCCCAGCGGCACGCCCTGGGCGGCGAAGCGGCGGATCAGCGCCTGCACCTTGTCGGTGGCCGCCTCGCGCACCTGGCAGCCGCCGCAGACGATGAGCATGTCGTACTGTTGCGGAGGGCCCGGCGCGGAGATCGGCGACAGGCTCAGGCCGTTGCTGGCGCTGACCGGCTCGCCGTCCGCCGACAGCAGGCTCCAGCGGTACAGCTTCTTGCGCGACAGGTAGTTGGCCATGCGCAACGGCTCCACCGCGTTGGAGAACGCGATCATTGAAAACCGGTCCAGCAGCAAAAAGGCGATATGCGACAACGAGGCGATCTGTTGCGGTCCCATCACGACCTCCAATGTGTGCGTTGCAAGAATTGTTGTTCTGCTCCGAAGCGGTTCGCAGCCGGCCTTGAAAACCGTTGCGCAGGTATTGTTTCGTCCCTGGTTTCCTCCTGTTTCATCCTCAGCCGTCGGCCGCGGCGCCCGCTTCCGGCGCGCGACCGAAGCTTTCGGTGATCCGGTCCAGGATGATGGCCAGCAGCACCACCGCCAGCCCGCTCTCGAAACCGAGGCCGACGTCCAGCCGCTGTATGCTGGCCAGGACATCGTTGCCCAGGCCGCCGGCCCCCACCATGGAGGCGATGATCACCATGGACAGCGCCATCATGATGGTCTGATTGACCCCGGCCATGATGGACGGCAGCGCGATGGGCAGCTGCACCTTGAACAGCAATTGCCAAGAGGTGCAGCCGAAGGCGTTGCCCGCCTCCACCTGCTCCCGGTTCACCTGGCGGATGCCCAGATTGGTCAAGCGCACCGCCGGCGGCACCGCGAACACCACCGTGGCCAGGATGCCCGGCACCCGCCCCAGTCCGAAGAACATTGCCGCGGGAATCAGATAAACGAAAGCCGGCATGGTCTGCATGAAGTCCAGCGCCGGCCGGACCAGGGCGTTGACCCAGCGCCAGCGCGCGCAGCAGATGCCCAGCGGCACGCCCAGCATCAGACTGACGCAGGTGGCGGACAGGGTCAGCGCCAGCGTGGCGACGGTCTGGCTCCAGAAGCCGGTGGCCCAGATCAGGCCCAGCGCCGCGCAGACGAAGACGGCGAACTTCCAGCCCAGCCGCCACAGGCCGACGCCGGCGAACACGCCGGCCAGCGCCCATGGCGGCACGCCCTGCAGCAAGGTCTCCACCTGGGTGGCGAACCAGTCGATGCCGCCGCCGACGGCGTCGAAGGCGCCGGCGTTGTTTTCCAGCAGAAAATGGATGATCTGGTTGACCCAGCTGCCTATCGGCAGCGGGGACTGGGGACTGGTGTCGGCCATGCGGCGTGCTCCTCGTCTCGCCGGACGCGCTCAGGACGGCGAGAGCCACACGCCCCCGCGCCGGCGACGCCCGTTGGGGTTCAGTGGTGGGCGGCCGCGCTAGGGCGGTGCTGGGACAGCTTGTTGAGCACGCTGCTGGGGGTGATCACGCCCAGGCAGCGGCCGTCGTCGTCGCGCACCTGCAGCGGTTCGGCCTGCCCCTGGAGCCGCAACAGCACATCGGACAGGCTACAGGACGGCTCCACGTGCGGAGCGGCCGTCGCGCGCGGCGGCGGCGCGGCTTCGATCAGATCCTTGGCCTGCAGATAGCGCGAGGTGTCCACGCTCTTGAAGAAGTTGCGCACATAGTCGTCAGCCGGGCATTCGATGATTTCGCGCGGGCTGCCCACCTGCACCAGCCGGCCGCCCTCCATGATGGCGATGCGGCTGCCGATGCGCAGCGCCTCTTCCAGATCATGGGAGACGAAGACGATGGTGCGGCGCTGCTCGCGCTGCAATTGCAGCAGCAAGTCCTGCAGCTCGGCGCGCTTGAGCGGGTCCAGCGCCGAGAAGGCCTCGTCCATCAGCATCAGCGAGGGATTCACCGCCAGCGCGCGCACCAGGCCCACCCGCTGCTGCATGCCGCCGGAGAGCTGATGCGGGTACTTGCCGGCGAAGGCGGCCAGCCCCACTTGCTCCAGCACTTCCCGCGCCCGCGCCTCGCGGGCCTTGCGCCCGAGGCCGGCCACTTCCAGGCCGAAGGCGGCGTTGTCCAGCACCGTGCGGTGCGGCATCAGCGCGAAGCTCTGGAACACCATGCTCATGTCGCGGCGGCGCAAGGCCACCAATTGCCTGGGCGACAGCCGGGTCAGGTCCTGGCCGTCCAGCAGGATCTGGCCGGCGCTGGGCTCCAGCAAGCGGTTGATCAGGCGGATCAGCGTGGATTTGCCGGAGCCGGACAGGCCCATCAGCACGAAGATTTCGCCGGCGCGCACCGAGAACGACACGTCGTTGACGCCCACCACCGCCCCGGTGCGCCGAAACACTTCGTCCTTGCTCTCGCCGGCCCGCAGCAAGGACATCACTTCCGCCGGCTTGCCGCCGAACACCTTGTGGAGGTTTCTGACCTCGACCTTGATCGTTTGCATCCCGGCTCCCTTCGGCGCGGCCGCTGACAATTCGAAGAATGTTTAATGTAAATCAAGGTTCAAGATAGGAAGGAAGGGCTGGGCCAAGTAAGGGTATTCCGACAACAAGCCGTCCAAATCCGACATCCGCGCGCAAAACCGGCCGGCATAGGCCTGGCCGCCAAATCCAGCGCCGGCTTTCGTCTCCGGCCCGGCCGGCCTGTGTCGTAAAAAAACCGCAATCCGCCGCCGGCGGCAAAAACAAAAACGCCGGCCGCGGCCGGGCAGGCGTGAAGGACGGGGAGGCGACGGACGCGCGCGCGGAAGCGGTCAAAGACGGCGGCGCTTCGTGAAGCGTTGTACGGTGAGTACTCGCTCAAAACGCGCAATGCCGCTTGTACATGCCGCTTTTTCGCTCGTTTTCGCCTTGTTTCAGCCTGGCTCGCGAGACTTTGGACAGGCGCTCAGCGATCTACCACCAGATCGCTCAAGGGCAGGCTGCAGCAAGGCAGGAAATAACCCTGCTCCACTTCGCGCGGCCGGATGCCGCCCTGGTGCCGCATGTCCACCCGGCCTTCCAGCAGACGGCTCTTGCAGCTGCCGCACACGCCGCGGGTGCAGGAGGCCGGCAGGCGCATGCCCTTGGCCAGCGCCGCCGCCAGCACCGTCTGCCCCGGCGCCACCGATAAATCGTCCCCCGTTTTGGCGAAGCGCACATTGAAGCCGCGGCCCTCGACGCCGGGCTGCGGCGTCCGCACCGCCTCGTCCGGCGGCGCCGCGCTGAGTTCGGCGAAATTGAAGCTTTCCTCGTGATAGCGGCTCATGTCGAAACCGCACTGGCGCAGCAGCTCGCGCACCGCGGCCATATAGGGCGCGGGACCGCAGCAGAACACCTGGCGCGCGTGCAGATCCGGCGCCATGCGCTCGATCAGCGTCCGGTCCAGCCGGCCGATCAGGCCGGCCCAATCCGGCTCTCCCGCCCGGTTTTCGCAAATCACCGCCTGGCTGAAAGTGGGGTGGATGCTGGCCAGCAGGCTCAATTCCTTGCGAAACACGATGTCGCGCGGCGAGCGCGCGCTGTGCACGAACAGGATGTCGGCGCCGGAGGCCAGATCGGTCAGCGCCCGGGTCATCGACATCAGCGGGGTGATGCCGCTGCCGGCGGACAGAAACAGATAGGGCGAAGCGGCGTGGCGCGCATAGCTGAACTCGCCGGCCGGCCCCAAGACCCGCAGCGCCATTTCCGGGCGCAGATGCTCGTGCAGCCAAGAGGAAACGACGCCGCCGGGAATGCGCTTGACGGTGATGGACACCCGGTCCGGCCGGGTGGGCGTGGACGACAGCGTGTAACAGCGGTTGACCACGGCGCCGTCGATGTCCAGTTCCAGCGTGATGAACTGGCCGGGCAGATAAGGGAAGCGGCGCGGCGGCTCGGCGCGGAACACGAAGGTTTTGACATCGTGGGTTTCCTCCCGCGCCTGAACGCAGACGAGCAGGCTGTCCTCGCCGGCCCGCCACAGCGGCAGGTCGGCGGCTGACGGGAGATCATCCAATGGGCTGGCCGGCGGCGCGCTATTCATGGTCGCGCCGTTCCCGCTCCAGGCCGTCGCCCAGCCGCTGCGCGTACCAGTGGGTGAATTTCTCCACCAAGGCCTCGGTGTAGGGCGAATAAGGACCGGGCCGATAGGCGGAGCCGTTGATGCCGCGCTGCGACTCCTCCACCAGCCGGCGGTCCTGCAGATTGGTGGCTTTCCATACCCGGGTGAGGTTGTCCACCTCGTAGTCCACGCCCTCCTCCGCGTCCTTGCGCACCAGCCAGGTGGTGCGCACCAGCGTGCTTTCCGCCGACAGCGGCAAGGCGGTGAAGGTGACGATGTGGTCGGCCATGAAATGGTGCCAGGAGTTGGGCTGGGTCCAGAACGACAGGCCGCCGGACGCCGGGTCGCGCAGATCGCCCAGCAGCTTGCGACAGGCCGCGCCGGTGTCCACGGTCTGGGACTGGCCCTTGCGGTCCAGCGGCATGCGCATCGCGCGGAAGCCGGACACTTCGGACAGGCGCTCAATCTCCGCCGAGGGCAAACCGCCGGCCTCCCAGCGTGCGTGGTGCTCGGCGACGACGCGCTGGTAATCGGCCAGCCCGGAGGCCTGCTCGGCCCGGGGCGCGAAGCCGTAGCTGTAGGCGTACAGCGAGACGGTCAGCTCCGGATGGTTGGCGGTGCAGTGATAGCACTCGCGGTTGTTCTCCATGGTCAGCTTCCAGTTGCCCGCCTCGACGATGTCCACCTGGGCCGCCACCTTGCAATCGTCGATGCGGTGCGGCGCGATATAGGGCGCCATCCGCGCCATCATCTCGTCGATGTCCTCCGGCGGCCGCTCGGCCAGGCAGATGAACAGCAGCCCTTCCAGGTTTTTCAGCGCCACCGGCTTGAGGCTGTGATGCGAGGGGTCGAAGCCGTCCGCCATGTGATCGGCGAAGATCAGCCGGCCGGACAGGTCGTAAGTCCATTGATGGTAGGGGCAGACCAGATTGCCCACCGAGCCCTGACGCTCGGCGCACAGCCGCGAGCCGCGGTGGCGGCAGACATTGTGAAAGGCGCGTATGGCCATGTCGTCGTCGCGCAGGATCAGGATGGGATCGCGTCCCAGCTCCACGGTCAGGTAGTCGCCCGGTTCGGGTATTTCCGCGCTGACGCCGACATAGATCCAGTGGCGGCGGAAGATGTATTCGAGATCGGCCTCGAACACCTGCGGCGAGCGGTAGAACGGCGCTTCCAGGCTGTGGCCGGGACGGCGGCGGGCCAGCAGTTCGCGCAGCGGGGCCGTCGCCGCTGCCGGGAAGGGAATGACGCTGTGGGACATGTCTCGCTCCTTTGATGGCGGGCGGCTCAAAAATCGACGAGCCGATGTTGACGCAGGTAATCCAGCACCGCTTGCGCTTTCTCGACGGAATCTCCCTGTTTTACGACGCGCCCCCCGGCGGCCGCGTCGTCGCCGGCAATCGCCCCCAGCAGGCGCTCCAGGCCGCTGCCGCGCTGCGCCGCCAGCGCCCGGGCGCGCCGCGCCGGCTCCAGCC
>NZ_JBMDJX010000025.1:0-73689 GCF_057809415.1 Chromobacterium sp. FG22
AGGACAACAACTTAAGGCTCAATCCACGGTTTCGGGGGGATTTTAAGTGTGTGTGTCTGGCTGAGACTCGACAAAAGCAGGGTTACCAATAGGCCGATCACTGCCGGCTTTGATCATTGTTGGTGAACGGGGTGTTACTGCTATTCGACCAAAGCAGCCCTTCGCATATAGATAGAGATGACGGTTTTCCGATACGAAAGCAGCCATCTAAGAATCTAGCAAAACGGAGGGATTCACTCGCCATGTGTGAGCCGTACGATTTGCCGGGAACTCAGCGGTGGGGTATCGTTGAGTTGGGCCCAGTATCGAGCGATTCGGCGGTGTCGTAAGCTGCCACATATAATGGAGTACGGCGCAAGTGCTGGCTCGTTTTTCCCATCCAGAATTGCCTCCGAACAGAGTAGCAAGTAATGCCATGCAAAGCTCTCTGTATCCCGACGATCACTGAATACTGAGTGTGCAATGGATAATTTTGGCGCGCTTCCGAGATTAGGATGGAACTTTGTTCGAAAGAATCCGCATATGGGGTTGGCAGCGCTGCTCTTTATCGTGGGCATCATTGCTCTTCCAACAAAGCTTGCGATAATTTCAGGTGCTTTGTTTGGAGCAGGTGCATCCCTGCTAGGGGCATGGATAAACGAATTAAACGCGCGACGTTCTAAAGCCGAAGAAAAAACGCGAACTGAAGCCGACGCGCGGCGATACTTTGCCGCAGAACTGAACCGAACTATCCAGCAGGTTCTGTATATTCACGAACGAGCGTGCCCGAACTACATGGCAGCAGTAAATGAGTATATTTCGGTTGAGAACACAGTAAAACCGAACGATCTTCAGACTGATTTTCTTCCAGAGATGCCTGTATTGTATCCGAGTGCCCCACAATTTCGCGAATTGTCCGGTGACGACGCGACGGCTCTTATTGCCTTTTATGATTCGCTCCATGCACTAGATAGCTTCGTGAAGAACTGGTGGCAGAGGGAAGGGCAATTGTCGGTGAACATCTTCAATCAGATACTCCACCTTAGCGAAAGAAGTCTTTCTCTCGCGCTAGTGTGTATTCAGCGGTTCGACTTAGAGAAGTTGTGCCCGCCACAATATGAGGCTTGGGGAACATTGACGTCTCGCATCGTACGCTCGCGATCTTTCGCAAAAGAAATGCTGGAGAAACACATTGATCGAATCGAGGCCTATCACAAGCAGCCAAACGCATCGGTAGTGGCAGCAAATCCAGTAGCGCGGCGCGGCGCGACGTCAACCGGGCGCCATCGATAATCAAACCGGAAACCACCGATCGGACGACACTACCATTAGATTCAAAATAAGTCGAAATTCCGACACTTGTTGGGTTTCATTCAGTGGTCATCATTGATCAGATATTGCTGCATTGTCGACTGTACGCATACGTGCATAACAGCAGAAAGCGGCCGTTCATAAAAATATGCGCGACTGCTGACTTGGTTCAGGCATCTGCTTGCTCGAAAATCTTCAATGTATCCTCTACCTCTATGCCGAGGTACCGCACCGTATTTTCCAGCTTAACGTGACCCAACCCCAGCTGAGTCGCTAGCAGATTTTAGGTGTGTTAATAGATCAGTATGACATTAACCCACCTCATCCAGCAGGATTCCGTAGATTGATCATTCCAATCCTGCCACCTCAACCCAATGATGCACGATCCGTGTGTATTGGCATGTAGAGATATGAGACGAAAACTTGACCCTGCCAATGCATTCTTAATTATTCTCACTGCGTAACTTTGCGACCACAACAGAATAGAGAGAACAAGTATGAGCAATAAAATAATACTCCAAAGGAAATGCTTAAATTTTTCTTCGCTGTCATTTATGGCCGCCCCATACGAAAAAAGGCATATGCACAATTATGGCTGAAACAAAATTTTGTGTGTTTTGTGGAAAACCTCCAGAGTCAAAAAATAAAGAGCACATTCTCCCTAAATGGCTACTCAACTTGACAGGTGATCCGAGGCGAGTCGTAAATCTTGGACACAATTATACAACCGGAAAAAAGGTTTCCTTCGCTTGGCAAGCATTAGTTGTTCCTGCTTGTGAACAATGCAATAGTGAATATGCCGCTCTTGAAGATAGGATAAAACCAATTATCGAGAAAATCCTTAACCGGGAATGCTTACCTGCATCGAATTACGCTACTTTATTAGACTGGTTGGACAAGGTCCGTGTTGGTCTTTGGCTTGCATATCATTTAATACAAAAAAATCCAAATAAAATTTCACCAAAATTTCACATCAAACAGCGGGTACGTAAAAAAGATCGTTTGCTTGCCATATACCCCACACCAGGTCAAAAAAAAGGACTAAACGCATTTGGTGTTGAGACACCACTATTTCACCTACAGCCCTCATCTTTTTGCTTGAGGATAAATGACATTTTAATTTTAAATGCATCATCAGACTATTTAATTGCAAAGAGATGTGGCCTACCAGCTCCTGAAAAAATCGAACTTGACTTAGACATTAACTTGTTAAATCTTTCTAGATTCTCTCTTTCTAGAAAGTTAGAAGCAGAGATCCTGTCATATACAATTCAAAAACCCTCCGTATACATTCTACAGCCGATTATTCCTGCAATAGAAAATGTACTCCCTATTTTGTTGGCAGGAGAAAGAAATTCAGCCGACCCATATGTATGCCAATTCATTAATGGCGACCATTTTGAAGGCGTGGGAAAACTTATTGAGCAACTACCTGGAAAATCACGCCGCATAGATGACAATAATGAACTTATAAAATTCCAAAATATTACTGATCAAGATATGAAAAAAACTGGAGATCTTGTTGCTCAGGTATATGAACTACAAAATTGGTTGCAAAAAAGAATCAAAGCAGTATCCACAGACAACAATAGAACAATAGCCTGGAACAAAAAGCAAGAAGAGCTAACTCTAATAAATTTAGAGTGTGCAACATATTGTCGTGAATTGGGAATGGGGAAATCATGAAAATTTGCGACAGAGCAATTACACCAGACCTAAGCCAAATGCTAGTAATAGATATCCTCACACTACGTTCCATGAAGCCGCCTAACTATTCCGTTGAGAGGGTCTGCTTGCAAGCTGCGCATGCAAATCCCCTTCGTAGTTCCAGGAGCCCTAGTCACGTTGGCATTGAATAATTCCTTGGACCGGGATTCGTCACTAAACCAAGCAAAAATTCCAGGGGGCACATACGGAGGCACCATTAAAACAACCAACAATAAAAAACAATTAAAAATAGATTGTTACAACATCAATTCAATCCCTGTCGGGGCATTGGATAAGCGACGAAATAAAAAAGCAAATAAATTCAATTCATTAAACCACCAATTCGATTCCGTAAAAAGCTACCGATATTCCAGCCTCCTTGAGTTCAATCAGACTGAGCCTTGTCCAAAAATGTAATGACTAAACTGTCCCTGGACCAATTATTAAGATTGCACTTTTCGGATCATCGGCTGTACATCATCGGGTCGCTTCCGATTGATATGGCATCGTAGTCGCTACGGAAAATGCCGATCATTGGCAGGCACATTAATTTTTAGGTACACGGATAGGTACACGATTTCAGAATTTCAACAGACAATACATTTATTTTCAATGCGTTAAGTAAATTTAAAACATTCTGCATCGAAGCCCTCCCCTCCCACGTCGCCGTTAGGCCGCCAGCGTCACCCCGGGGTGGAAGGCTATCGTCGGCAACACCTCGTCCAGCACCTGCAAAAACGTGAAGGCGGCCGGCGACAGCGGCACGCCGCGCCGGGTGAACACGTGGACGTCCCGCTGTAGCTCGGCCGACTCAAACAAGCGGTAGGGCAGATCCCGCGCCGACGGATGGGAGGCCGCCAGCGCAGACAACACGCAAGCGCCCACCCCGGCGCGGATCAGGCAGAACTGCATGTCCAGATTGGTGACGGTGATCTTGCTGGCCACCTGCTGCCAGAGCTCGGGATGGCTGCGCTCCAGCGCGGACATGATGCTGGTGTCGCTTTCATCCTGCAGCAAGGGCCATTGCCGCAGGGATTGGCAGTTGAGCGGCCCCGCCGGCGGCTCGAAGCCCGGCGGAAACATCAGCCCCAGCCGGGCGGACAGCAGCTGGCGCTTGTCCAGCTTGTCTCCGGCCGCGCCCACATAAGAGCCGATGCCGATGTCCACCTCGCCCGATTCAATGCGGCGCACCACGCCGCCGCTGGTATCGTCCAGCAGACGCACATGGATGCACGGGTAATCTCTTCTCAGCCGTTTGAGCACCTCCGGCAGCACGCTGGACGCAAAAGCCATGCCGCTGGCCACGTAGACGCTGCCGCTGCTGCCGGCGGATTTTTCGCGCAGATCGGACAGCAGCAGTTCAAAGTCGTTCAGCAGCCGGCGGGCCACCGGCAGAAAGGCGTTGCCCTGCGTGGTGAGCGCCACTTTGCGGGTGGTGCGCTCAAACAGCGTCAGCCCGATCTCCTGCTCCAGCTCGCGTATGGTCTTGGTCAGCGTGGATTGCGTCAGAAACAGCTGGCGGGCCGCGGCGGTGAAGCTTTCGGCTTCGGCAACGGCCGAAAAGGCGCGCAGGTGGCGAAGGGAGATATTCATGACGAAGTGGAATTGATTGGCTTTATTAATTCATTTTACACCAATAACTTTCAACGCTTGCGCGTTTGAAGTTCACGCCCTTCATCATGGAACGGCCATCCCGGCTTTGCCGATAAAACTCAAGCGCAAGCCGCTGACGCCGGGTTTTGGCCGACATCGAATCCCCCAGATCGTCACCCACCGCAGGCCTCAGAACCTGTTCAAAGTCCGCTGCGCTTCAGCGGGATGGTTGAACCGCTTCTAAGGCCCCGCCCCTTTGGACGGCGTCAGGGTCCGGTATCGGCGCGCCCACCAGCGCCAGGCGGGCGGTAGTTACGTTGCGGAAGCCCGCCAAGAGATAACATTGCCGCGCGCAGAGATCTCGGCTGCTCCATTTCCCGGACGCCCACATCGCCAATAAGGCGGCGCGGGCCGGCTCGTGCTTGCCCTGCCATCGGCTCCAATAATAAAAGTCCGCCAACGCCCGCTTGATCTGCCGCTGAACAGCCGCGGTGTTGTCCGGATGGAGCGGGTTGCTGTCCTTCAGCGCAATCACTCCCAGGCGCATCTCGTAATCGACGATTAAACGCGCCGCGCCTTTGAGCGCCTCATTGTGTTGGATCAGCAGTTTCATCATGGCCATGCCCTCCCTGTCCAAGCGTCACAGCACGCCGTTGACGTGCTCCAGACCGCGTTGCAAACGCTGCTGTATCGGCTCCAGCAAGGCCAGCGCTTCCTCGCTGCTGAACAGCAAGGGCTCGTCGCGGCGTTCCAGCAAGGTCAGCAGCGCCAACAGCCCGGTGTGGGCGGCGCGCATGTCCATCACCCCGCTCAGCAAGGCGGAGTCCAGCTCGATATAGCAATCGTTCAGTTGGCGGCCCAGATCGCCCAGCAGCAGCACATTGCCGGCGGCGGCGGGCAAGCGCTGAGCGCAGGAACGCAGTTGCTCCATCACCGGCGCGGCGGCGGGTTCGGGGCGTTCTCCTGCGCCATGGGGACAGGCGGGAGGGGGCATTGCGGGGGGAAAGGTGGAAAAGGTCATCACGGTCTCCATGTCAGCTTTGGAAACCTGCCCAGGCGAGGCTGAGGCAGGCACGTGACAAGGGTAGAAGACCGGCTAGTTCTACAACGACCGGTAGCCCATGGGGCTCCCTGCCACGGCCCGCCCCGAATGGGTACGGCGTGGCAACAGACGTAACAGCGCCAAAGCGGACCGTTGTGTCTGCGGTAGAACTAATTTATGGGCTTCTACCCCCTGCGGCGTGAGATTGGGCACGACGCGGGACCAAGCCTAAACAGGCTGGCAGAGGCCGTCAAGGCGCTGGGGAGGCACGGGCCTCAGGCGGCAACCGCCGCCGCCACCTGCCGGCTCAACTGATGCAGACGATTGGCCAAGGGGCAGCTCAGCGCCAGTTCCTGCCGGCCGTGTCCGCGCAGCAGCAACGCCTGCCAGCTGCCGTCCGGGCCGGGCACCAGGCCGCCGCAGACGAAGCCGGCCTGTTGCAAGGCGTCCGCCGCGCGCGGGGCGTCCGGCCCCAGCGCCAGCCTGACGTAGACCAGCCGCCCGGCCGGCAGCGCCGCCACTTCCCGCAGCCGGCCGCCGCTGACGTCCTCCAGCCCCACGTCCAGCCGCCGGCCGTGGCTGGCGATGCTGAGTCCGCCGGCCGGCCCCTGCGCCGGCGGCGGCGCGCTGCCGAAGGCGCGGGTCAGCGGCGTCAGCCATTCCCGCCACGCTGCCGGCCAGTTCAGCGCCGGGATCGGCCGGCTTTGCAGCGGCAGGCAGCCCAGCACGATGCTTTCCGGCTGCGGCTGGCCAAACGGCGAGGCCACGTAGTCCAGCAGCAGGCCGGTGGTGTGGAAGCCCAGGGTCTTGGCCAGGCGCTGGCTCTGGCCGTGGGACGACACTTGCTTGATGGTGAGCATGCTCAGGCCCAGGGCAATGCCTTGGGCGCGCAGATGGCGGCCCAGCGCGGTGGCCAGGCCCTGGCCGCGCGCGTCCGGATGCACCACGTTGAGCGCCAGCTCGGCGCTGCCCGGACAATGCGGGTCGCGCCACAGCGCGGCGTGGCCCAGCACCCGGCCGCCGCTCACGGCGACGGCGGAATGCCAGCGGCCGGCGGCGTTGTGGCGGCGGATCATAGACGGCAGATACACGTCGGGATAGACGTAGTGTTCGCCGTAGATGGCGCGGAACAAGGCGCTGACGCCGGCGGCGTCGTCCGCCTGGAAATCGCGGATGGCGATGCTCATGCCGCCACCTCGTCGTAAGCGCGCTGGTCCACCACGCGCATCAGCTTGCCGGAACGCGGATGGGTGAGCATGGCCTCCGGCGCGCAATAAGCGACGTCCAGCCGCAGCAGGCCCTGGCGGCAGAGTTCGGCCAGGGCCGGCTGCGCCGCCAGCAACAGTTGGCGCAGCGGCTCCGCCGCCGGGGCCGGCGCGTATTCGCTGGCCACCCGCAGGCTGAGGGTGTCGACGCCGTCGCGGCGGCCCACCAGCAGCTGCCAGGCCAGCACGCCGTCCTGCCCCCGCAGCAGCGGGTCCAGTTCGTCCGGGAACAAGGACAGCGTGCAGACGCGCACGCGGTGGCCGCGGCTGGCGCGCCCTTGCAGCGCGAACTTGCGTTCCGGCCGCCCGGCCGGCTCGCGCCAGCAGGCCAGATCGCCGGTGGGATAGCGGATCACCGGCATCAGCCGCCGTTGCAGATTGCTGACCACCAGCAGGCCCTTGCGGTCCGGCTCCGTGATCGGCAGGCCGCTGGCCTCGTCGATGATTTCGACGATGGTGTCGGCGTCGAACACGCGGTGTTCGCCCTGGGCGCAATCCGGCCCGGCGGCGCCGATCAGGCCGGCGTCCACGCTGGCGCAGCCGATGGAGCCGATGCGGGCATTGGGAAACGCCCGGCCCAGCAGGGCCAGTTGCTCGGCGAACAGGCTTTCGCCGCCGTAAAGCAGGCAGCGCACGCCGGGCAGCGCGCGGCCGGCCTGTTGCAGCCAGCTGGCGAAGCGCACCAGCTGCACCGGCACGCCGGCCAGCACATTGATGTCCAGCGTGTCGATGGCGTCGGCCAGCGCCGCGTCCTCGACATTGCAGGTGAAGGGAAACTCCACCACCGGCGCCGGCGAGTGCGACAGCGCGCCGTGGATGAACAGCAGGCTGGTGTAGAGATCGCCGGCGAAGAACAGGTTGGCGACGCGGTCGCCGGGCAGCAGTTGCCGGCCCAGGCCCTGGCCGAAGGCGCGCACGAAGGCCTGCCATTCGTCCCGGCGGAACACCGACAGCTTGCCCTCGCTGGTGGAGCCGCCGGTCTTGAACACATGGCCGTCCGCCAGCGGGCCGCTCAGCACCGGCCAGTTTTCCAGCGGCTGGCATTGGCGCCAGTAGTCCGCCGGCTCGATCAGCGGCAGATCGCTCAGCGTCCAGTCCGCCGGCAGCTCGCGGTACAGCGCGCTGAAAAACGGCGAGTGAGCGCGGGCGTGTTCCACCAGCCGGCGCAGCCCGGCCTCCGTGGCGGCCTTCATCGCGCCGGCTCCGTGTTGCGGCGCAGGTCCAACACCAGCGGGGTCTTGCCGCTTTGCGGATGGCGCTGGAACTGGCCGGCCGGGGTGGCGATGACGTCCAGTTGCAGCAGGCCGCCGCTGACCACCTCGTTCAGCATCGGGTGTTGCAGCAGGCGGGCGCGCACCTGCGCGGCGTCGCCGTCGGCCAGCACCCGGATGCGGTCGCCGCCGCTGGCGGCGTGGTCCACCAGCCATTGCACAGCCAGGCCCAGCGGCGCGGACAGCGCTTCCGGGTTGACGAAGATGGTGCCGGCGCGCAGCAGCGCGCCGTGGCGGCCGGTGAGCTGGAAGCGCGGCGCCGGCAGGCCGCAGCCGCAGCGGCCGGGCAGCCAGCGGCCCAGATCGCCCAGGTCGTAGCGCCGCACGCTCTGGCCTTCCCGCGCCAGCGAGGTGAAAGCCAGGCGGCCGACGGCGCCGGGCGCGGCCGGGCGGTCGCTGTCCTGCTCCAGGATTTCCAGCCACTGGATATCGGCCAATAGATGGAATTCGCCGTCGCGGCCGTGGCCGCAGGCGTGACCCAGCGGGCCGGCGTCCACCGATCCGTACATCGCGGAGCGGATCAGCTCCACGCCGAAGCCGGCCAGGAACTGGCGCTGGCCGTCGCTGATGTGTTCGCCGCCGCAGAACAGCTTGCGCACGCCGCCGTAGGCGCGCAGCGCGGTTTCCTCGCATTCGAACAGGCGCTGCAAGGTGCCCGGCATCCCCACCAGGGTGTTGACGCCTTGGGACACGATGAAGTGGGCGATCTGGCTGAAGTCGTCGTCCACCGGGCCGCCCATCGGGTATTGCGGCACGCCCAGCTTGTCCAGGATGGTGAAGAAGCTGAGCATGCCGCCGTAGAGGTTGCCGCCGTAGAGCAGATTCATCACCCGGTCATGCGCCGGGTCCAGGCCGGCGGCGAGCAGGCCGTCCGCCGCCGCCTGCATCTGGCGGTGGTAGTCGCGGTAGCTGAAGCCGGCCAGTTTGGGTTCGCCGCTGCTGCCGCCGCTGCGGAAGAACAGCTGGGCGGCCGGCCCCATTTCGGCTTGCTGGAAGGCCGTTTTGTCCATCACCGGCAGCGCGTCCAGGCCGGCCGGCGGCGGCGGCAAGGCGTCCAGCGTCGCATGGCCCGGCAGTTGGCCGTCGCGCAGGCTGACCGACACCCGCCGCGTCAGCCGGCTCAGCGCGTACACGCCGTCGTGCGGCTCGCCGGCGTAGCCGTCGTGCATCGCTCCCGCCGGGCACAGCCGGCCGACGCCGGCGTCCAGCAGCAGGCGGCTGAGCGCCGGCAGCTGTTCCGGCGCGGCGATCAGCCCGCAGCTTTGCAAATGGGTGCGCCAGGGCAGCAGCAGCTCCACCAGCCGCGCGCGCGGCGCCGGCCGCAGTTGCAGGGTGCGGAACAGCGGCGAGGCCGCCAGTTCCTGGCGCTGCGCCCAGGCCACGCGCCAGCCCTCGCCCTGCTCCACCGCGCCGGCCACGCCGGCGAAAGACTGGTCCAGCCGCAGCATGGCCAGCTGGCTGGAGATTTCCGCGGCTTCCTGCACGTCCGGCTGCAAGGCCGGCCAGGCCGGCGCACGCCGCGCCAGCGCGGCGGCCATGGCCTGGGCCGCGCCGCGCAAGACGGCTTCGTCCTCGCTGTCCACCAGCAGGCATTGCGGGCTGGAGCAGGCTTGCTGGTCGAAACGGCAGACGTCGTCGGCCAGCGCGTCGTAATCGGCCTCCGTCGCCGCGGCCGGGTCCAGGTAGGCGAAGCTGATGCGGTGGCCCCAGGGTATCCAGCGGCAGCCGGCCGGCACTTGGCGGCGGATCGCTTCCAGCGCGGCGTCGCCGCCCCAGGCGGACACGGCGTCGGCGCGGGCCAGCAGGCCGGCCAGTTGGTCGGTGGCCAGCGGCAGCACCGCCACGTGGGCGGCCAGATCGCCGGCGGCGTCGTGGCTCAGAAAATCGGCCAGCAGCCGCGCGCTGCGGCCTTGGTCGCTGCCGCTGGGGCGCAGCCAGTTGACGTTGCCGGCCAGCAGGCTTTCCAGTACCGCCATGAAGGGCAGCAGCGGCGCGTTGGCCGGGGTGATGTGGGCCACCAGGCCCAGCGGCCGCCAGCTTTCGAAGCGCGGCTGACGGTAGTCGAAGCGGCGCAGCGAGAAGGCCTGTTCGCCCAGCTCGCGGCCGACCTTGGCTTCCAGCGCCTCGCGCCGGCAAAAACCTTGCAGCGCGTCGACGGCGGCGGCATCCAGGCCCAGGGCCTCCGCCCGTGCCGGCAGCGCGGCGGCGAAGCGCTCGGCGCAATCCAGCACCGCGTCCAAGGCCGGCGGCCGGGCCAGCGCGGCCGGCAGGCCGGCTTGCAATTGCGCCAGCGCGGCGGCGGCGTCCGCGGCGGCGTTCAGTGTTCCGTTCAATAGATACATATCAGGATTCCTTGATCAATTCGGAGGCGGCCACCGCGCAGCTGCGGCTCTTGCTGGTGCCGGCGCGGCCCAGCAGTTCGAACCAGTCGGTGGCCAGGCCGCAGCCGCAGCTCTCGGCCGGATGCAGCACGGCCAGATCGCCCATCACGATGCAGTGGGCCGGGCTGGAGGTGATGTAGGGCGACAGCAGGTTGAGGAAGCCGGCGGCGCCGTAAGGCTGCGGCCGCAGGCTGGCGGTGTCGCGGATCACGGCGCGGGCGTAGCTGGGCAGGTGGAAGCGGTGGCGTTCGCATTCCACGTAAGGCACCGGGTGCTCCACCGCGCCGTAGCCGTCGCGGCAGCGCGCGTCCGGAATGCCCAGTTGCTCGCCCAGCCGCCGGTACAGCTCGGCCTTGGGAATGGCGCGGTCGGCGTGGGTTTTCCAGCCGCCGCCCAGGAACACCAGCGATTCCGGGTGCAGTTGCAGCGGCGGCAGGCCCAGTTCCCGCATCCGTTCCAGCGCGAACCACAGGAAGGCGGGGAAGCCCAGCATGCGCACCGGCAGGCCTTGTTCGGCGAAGTCCTGCAAGGCGCGGATTACGCCGAAGGGATCGAACTCATTGCCGTGGCCGTTGTGGCGCAAGGCGTAACAGGCCTGGTTCACCGGCGCGTACTTGCACAGGAATTGGTCGGTGTAGGCGGTGCCCAGGGTGATGGCGCCGGCCGGCTCGTAGCTGAGCAGCAGGTAGTTGCACGGCTGTTGCGGCGTGTCCCAGCCGTAATGCCGGAAGATGCGGTCCACCATGCTTTGCGCCGCGCCCAGGCTGCGCGCGTCGTAACGCATGCGGCTTTTCTGGCCGGTGGTGCCGGAGGAGGTCAGCTCCAGCGCGTCCTGGCCGGCGGCGCTCACCACCAATTGGCGTTTGAAGTAGTTGGCGAACAGCGGCGGCAGCCGCGACCAATCGTCCAGACCGTCCAGACCGTCCAGCGCGGCGGCGTCCAGGCCGTTGGCCTGCAGCCAATGGCGGTAGCCGGGCGTGTGTTCGCAGTGGTAATGGCTCAGCTCGCGCATGGCGGCGTCGAACAGACGGTCGCCGTCGGCATCGGCGCGATAAGGGTGTTCCAGCGCACACAGCGCGTCGACATGGTTCAGCATGGTGGAGCTCCGGGAATGAGGAAGGGGATTCAAGCCGCTTGCAGCGCGTAAGCGCGCTGCTTGAGCAAGCGCCACAGCGGCCAGGCCGCCAGGCCGGCGCCCAGCGCGGCCCAGCCGGCGAAGGCTTGCAGGCCGGTGCCTGCGCCCAGCCAGGCCAGCGCGCTGCAACCCAGGCCGAGCAAGGCGGTGGAGATCATGCCCAGCATCGCCGCCACCGCGCCCTTGCCGCTGTCGCTGGCGTAGAGGGTGAAGCGGTACAGGGTGGCGTGGCCCAGGCCCAGGCCGAAGGCGTACAGCGTCAGGCCCGCCGCCAGCGCCGGCAGCGCGCCGCTGGACCAGGTCAACGCCAACATCGCCGCCAGGCCGCCGAACAAGGGCAGCAGCGCCAGCCGCAGCACCCGCTCCAGCTCCAGGCGCGCCGCCAGCCGGTTCAAGGTCAGATTGCCGGCGATCAGGCCGCCGAACACCGGCAGCTGCCACAGGCCGTATTCAACGCCGGACAGGCCCAGGCCGCGCATCAGCAGCAAGGGCGACAGGCCGATCCAGCCCACCAGCGGGATGGACAGCAGGCCCAGCGCCACGCTGCCCTGCATGAAGGGGGCGTTGCGCAGCAGCGCCGCGTACTGGCGCGCGCTGCGGCCCAGGCGCAGCGGGCTCGCCGCCAGCCGGCTGCCGTCGCGACGCTCCGCGCCCAGGGTTTCCGGCATCCAGCGCCACAGGCCGACGGCCACCAGCGCCGCCAGCGCGCCGATCAGCGCGAACAGGCCGCGCCAGGGCAGCAGGCCCAGCAACAAGCTGCCCAGCAGCGGGCCGACCAGCGGCGACAGCAGCGCGATATTGGCCAGCAAGGCCATCAGGCGCACCGCGTCTTTTTCCGGAAACGCTTCTTGCAGCGCCGGATAGCTGACCACCATCACGAAGCCCAGCGACAGGCCCTGGATGAAGCGCAGCAGATTGAACAGCTCGATGTCGCGGCTGCCGACGGCGGCGAGACAGGCCAGGGCGAAGCCGACGGCGCCGGCCACCAGCAGCGGCTTGCGGCCGTAACGGTCGGACAATGGGCCAATCAGCCATTGCAGGGCCACCCCGCCCAGCAGATAGGCGTTGAGCGCGGTGGGCACGTGGCGGGCGTCGGCGTTCAAGTCCGCGACGACTTGCAACATGGCCGGCATCACCATATCGCTGCCGATATACGTCAGCAGTTCAAAAGCGGCCAGCAATAGGCAAAAGCCTAACGCCCGGCCCCGGGAAATAGGCAGCAGGGATTGAATTGAGTTTTGACTCATAAAATATCTAGGTAATTTAATGGCGGCCCTATAAAAAACACGGACCATTTAAAACCGACAATAAAAAACGACGCGGAAAAGTGAACTGCGCGGCATTTGTTTCGGTGATCAAGTAGCGCCGAAGAATGACATCGGCGTACTTAGAAGGGGCGAGATTATAGACAGGCTTGCGAATTGAATTGACTGCCCTATTGGACAGTTATCCTAGAGTAAATATATTAATATCCAAGTTTGGCGACGGATATTTATACAAATAAACCACAACATAAAATAATATGCAAATGGCAAGTCAATTAATATTTGGAGGGACGATTCCAATCAAAACCACCAATGGATTGAATGATGATTTTCCAAATCAGAATTTAAACCGCGTCGCCTCATGCCGGCGGCCAGCCCGCAAAGAGCTCGTTTTCATTGCTTTGCAGCAAGCATGACAATGGATTCCCATGGTTAAAATGTCATCTTCACTGACATCCCCCATGCCTTCAGGAGCCCATCCCCATGAGATCCGTCCTGCCCCTTGCCGCCTTCCTGTCCTTGTTCTGCGCCGCGCTAGCGCTGGCCGGCGCGCCGCCGGCGCTGGTGGTCACCGGCCAGATCAAGGTGTCCAATCAGACCCGCGCCGGCGAATACCACTTCAGCAAGGCCGATCTGGAGCGCCTGCAGCAGCGCACCATCCAGACCAAGACCACCTGGACGCCGAAGTCGGCCTTTACCGGCCCCACGCTCTCCGCCATTCTGCGCGCCGTGGGCGCGACCGGGCGGCCGGTGGAAGTGGTCACAGAAGACCAGTACAAGGTGGTGATTCCGCCCGGCGACCAAAGCCGCTATCAGCCCATCCTGGCGCTGCGCATCAATGGCCGGCCGCTGGAGGAGATGGGCTTCAGCCAGTGGATGATGTATCCGCTCAACGACTTCCGCGAACTGCAAACCGCCGACATCGACGCCAAGCTGGCCTGGCGGGTGAAGGCGCTGGTGGTGCGTTGAGCGCGGCGTAGCGCTTAGACCCGCTAACAAAACCCCTGATGCTGCGTTGCGCCGACTTGCCTCAGCCGTAAAACTGAGTTTTGTTAGCGGCTCTTAAGCCGCTAACCAAGCGCTGATGCCGCGTTGCGCCGATTGGCCTCAGCCGCGAGAGCGGTTTTTATGAGCCGCTTTTAGCCGAATTCTCGACTAAAAATGTCAATGCGCTGAATAAATCCAGTTAGTCCCAAGTAAATATTTACCTGAATAAAATAAGAACTTTGGAATAAGAAGCGGACTCCAGTGGGTAGGCTCCCGCCCTTCATGCCGGCGGGAGCCAGGGCGCAACCCGCAACTGGACAGGCCGTGCCCTGCGCCCGCAGCAGTCCGGCATGGCCTGATGGAATAAGAGAAATATGCACGCATTTAAGCTCAGTTCCTGTCTGTGGCTTGGCGCCGCGATGGCCGCCAGCCTGCCCTCTCTGTCCGCCTTCGCCGACGCGCCGCGCCAGCTAACGCTGGAACAGCGCGGCGATCCGGGGGAATGGCTGCTGGCGCACCGCCGCGGCTTCCTCACCCATCCCACCCAGTCCACCGGCTATTGGGCCCGCAAGGGCGAAGCGCTGAGCGTCAATATCGCCTATCAGGGCACGCCGCCCAATCTGCCCCCGGAGCTGTGGCTGGTGCCTATCGCCAACGCCAACAGCGCCATGCCGTCCAATCAGGTGGTCCAGCTGCGCCCCGGCCTCAATCAGATCACCGCGCAGAACGACGGCGTGATCTATTTCGCGCCGCGCAGCCAGCCCGGCAGCGGCAAGATCGTGGCCACGCTGCAAAGCGGCGGCCGCGAAATACCGCGTTTCGTGCTGGGTCAGCACAGCAGCGCGGACTGGAACGCCATGCTGAACCGCCTGTCAGCCGAGCCCTACGCGGAGCTGGTGGGCAAGCGCATGATCGTGACCATGCCGCTGCCCATCCTGCGCCAGCAAGTGGACGATCCAGCCGCCGCCATGACGCTGTGGGATCGCATCGTCACCCTGGCCGAGGAACAATACGGCCTGGCCGCCGGCAATCCTTACCCGCACGCGGCGACGCCGTTCCAGTACCAGTTCGTCACCAAGCCGGACAGCAGCGGCGGCTATATGTCGGCCAGCAATTACTGGCTGGGCACCAATGTCGGCGGCGCCGGCTCGGTGGCCAACTCCAAATTGCTGCAGCAGGACGGCTGGGGCCCCTGGCATGAGCTGGGTCATCACTACCAGATGCCGGCGATGACCTGGAACGACCAGACCGAGGTGACGGTGAACCTGACCTCGCTCTATGTGCAGCGCGCCTTGGGCCAGCGTTCGCGGCTGGAAACCGGCGGCAAATGGGACCTGGTGCGCCAGCACCTGAACCAGGCGCAACCGTCTTACGAGGCGCAAACGGACTTGTTCGTGCGCGCGGCGATGTTCTGGCAGCTGGACCTGGCTTTCGGCAAGGACTTCTACAGCCGCCTGGGACAGCGCTACCGCAGCATGCCCTTCGCCGAGCTGCCCGCCAGCGACGAGGACAAGCGCCAGCGCTTCATCATCGAAACCAGCCGCGTCGCCGGCCAGAATCTGACCCCGTTCTTCGACAAATGGGGCTTGAAGGCCAACTCGAGCACCCGGCAAACCGTGAGCAGCCTGCCCGTCCTGTCGCAGCCGATCTGGCTGAACCGCGACGAAAACCTGCTCTATCGCTATCCGCTGGAACAGCAGGGCCTGGCCGGACGCGTGTCGCTGCCGGCCTCCGTCAACGCAGGCGGCACGTTCAACGTGGAGGCACGGGTCGTCAACGCCGGCGGCAAGACCCTGCGTTACCAGTGGCAGGTGCCGACCGGTTTCGGCGGATCCCCCGGCAATGGCGCGACGGCGACGCTGACCGCGCCCGCTCAGGCGCTGCAAGGCGCGTACGCGCCGATACGCGTCACCGTCAGCGACGGCGTCACCCAGATGACGCTGGGC
This sequence comes from Chromobacterium sp. FG22, assembly GCF_057809415.1. NCBI lineage: Bacteria > Pseudomonadati > Pseudomonadota > Betaproteobacteria > Neisseriales > Chromobacteriaceae > Chromobacterium > Chromobacterium sp. FG22. Next base: position 15,883 of record NZ_JBMDJX010000025.1, read on the forward strand.
AGCGCCATCCAACTGCGCCGCCCCGGCGCGCAAGGCTACGACGCGATGATTCTGGCCGCCTACAACAAGGGCGCGCTGCAAAAATGGAGCGAGAGCCGCGCGGGCACGCCGGGCGACGTTTACGTCTACGACAACCCCTACCGCAACACCCGCGACTACTTCCAGCTGAAAACCGCCAGCTACGGCTATTTCCCGACCGAAGGCGGCAGCAACGCCGGCTGGCAGTTCCTGGACAGCTACAACGGCGCCCCGCTGTCCGCCACCCAGTCCTACGATCTGGCGATATTGACCGCGCAGCGCAAGAGCCGCCTGAACAGCTGGAGCGACAGCCGAACCGGCACGGTGGGGGACGTCTATGTCTACGACAACCCCTATCGCTCCACGCGCGACTACTTCGTGCTGAAGAACGCGAACTACGGCTACTTTCCCACCACCGGCGTCAGCAACAGCAATTGGACCTTCGTCGGCTCCTATGACGGCAGCCAGTACCTGACCCCGTAAACCCGGGTTCCGCAACCGGCGCCGGCCTCCCTCGTCGAGGCCGGCCCGGTCGCCCGGGTGACGGCATTGGTCGCTCCCGTGCGCTACTATTCGGTGCCGCCCGCCTAGATTGGTCCTTGCGCTCCGGCTCCCTCCGAGTCCGCGGCGTCGACATGGCCACGGCCATGCCTTCCAACCCAGCGGCCCGGCGCTGCCCGTCGGCAACGGAACCGCTTGCGGGAGAAGCCGACATGAAACTCTCCACCCCCTGGCTGGCGCTGCTGTGCGGCGCGCTGGCCGCCCAGGCCTGGGCCGCGGAGCCGGAAAGCTGTCGCAAGATACGCTTCGCCGACATCGGCTGGACCGATATCGCGGCCACCACCGGCCTGGCCTCCGCCGTGCTGCAAGGCTTGGGCTACCAGCCCAGCACCCAGCTCGCCTCGGAACCCATCGCCTTCACCGGGCTCAAGAACCAGCAGATCGACGTGTATCTGGGCTACTGGGTGCCGTCGCAAACGCCGGCCATCACGCCCTTTCTACAGGCCAAGGCGCTGCAAGTGCTGCCCGAGCCCAATCTGAGCGGCGCCAAATACACGCTGGCGGTGCCCAGCCAGCTTGCGGAACAGGGCCTGCGCACCTTCGCCGACATCGCGCGCTTTCGCAAACAGCTGGACGGCAAGATCTACGGCATAGAATCCGGCAGCCAGGGCAACGCCATCATCAAGCGGATGATCGCCAACAACAATTTCGGCCTGAAAGGCTTCACCCTGGTGGAGTCCAGCGAAAGCGGCATGCTGGCCGCGGTATCCCGCGCCATCCGGCAACAACGCATGGTGGTGTTCCTCGCCTGGGAACCGCATCCGATGAACTACCTGATGCGGCTAAGCTATCTGGCCGGCGGCGACCAGGTCTTCGGCGCCGAATACGGCGGCTCCAAGGTCTATACCGTGGTGGCCAACGGCTTCATGCAGCGCTGTCCCAACGCCGGGAAGCTGATCAGCCAGCTGCGCTTCAGCCTGGACATGGAAAACCAGGTGATGAACGCCATCCTCAAGCGGGTCCCGCCCGCGCGCGCCGCGCGCCAATGGCTGCAAGCCAACCCTCAGCCGCTGGAACGCTGGCTGGACGGCGTCTCCTCCTTTGACGGCAAAGCCGGCCTGCCCGCGGTCCAGGCCTATCTGCGCCAAGGCGAAGGGAACGGGCCATGAACCGGGACATCGTGCTGAGCTGCGCCGTCACCGGCGCCGGCGACACCGTGGGCAAGCACCCGGCGATACCGGTCACGCCCAAGCAGATCGCCGCCGCCGCGGTGGAGGCGGCCCGCGCCGGCGCCACCGTGGTGCACTGCCATGTGCGCGACCCGCTCACCGGCAAGGGCAGCCGCGAGCCGGCGCTGTATCGGGAGCTGGTGGACCGCATCCGCGCGTCCGGCGTGGACATGATTCTGAACCTGACCGCCGGAATGGGCGGCGATGTGGAGATCGGCCCCGGCGAGCGGCCGCTGCCGCTGGGGCCGGGCACGGACCTGGTCGGCGGCCTGGAGCGCCTGCTGCACGTGGAGGAACTGCGCCCGGAAATCTGCACCCTGGACTGCGGCACGCTCAACTTCGGCGACGGCGACTTCCTCTACGTGGCCACGCCCGGGCAGTTGCGCGACGGCGCGCGACGCATTCAGCAACTGGGCGTCAAGCCGGAGCTGGAAGTGTTCGACACCGGCCACCTGCGCTTCGCCAAACAATTATTGAGCGAGGGGCTGCTGGACGCGCCGCCGCTGTTCCAGCTCTGCCTGGGCATCCCCTGGGGCGCGCCGGCCGACACCACCACGATGAAGGCCATGGTGGACAGCCTGCCGCCGGGCGCGCAGTGGGCGGCCTTCGGCATCGGCCGGCTGCAAATGCCCATGGTGGCGCAAGCGGCCTTGCTGGGCGGCCATGTCCGGGTGGGGCTGGAAGACAATCTGTATCTGGCCAAAGGGGTGTACGCCAGCAACGGCGCGCTGGTGGAACAGGCGCGGCGATTGCTGGACCTGATGGGCGCGCGGGTGCTGACGCCGGCGGAAGGCCGGATCCGCCTGGGCCTGCCGCCGCGCGGCGTAAAAGGAGATTGAGATGCACCGTACCGACATCGCCACCCTGGGCCTGCTGGGCGCCGGCGTCATCGGCGGCGGCTGGGCCTGCCGCGCGCTGGCGGCCGGCCGCGACGTGCTGGCCTGGGACCCCGCGCCGCAGGCCGAAGCGCGTCTGCGCGCCCAAGTGGAGCGCGCCTGGCCGGCGCTGGAACGCCGCGGCCTGGCCGCCGGCGCCGCGCCCGAGCGGCTGCGCTTCGTCTCCCGGCTGGAAGACTGCGCCGCCGCCGCCGACTTCATCCAGGAAAGCGCGCCGGAAACGCTGGCGCTGAAACGGGAGCTGCATCGCCGCGCCGACGCGGCCGCGCCGGAGACGGTCATCATCGCCTCTTCCACCTCCGGCCTGCTGCCTTCCGAGTTTTACCAGGATGTCCGCCGTCCGGCGCGCTGCGTGGTGGGTCACCCCTTCAATCCGGTCTATCTGCTGCCGCTGGTCGAGGTGCTGGGCGGGCGCGACACCGCGCCGCAGGCGCTGGACGCCGCCGAGCGCGTCTATACGGCGCTGGGCATGCGGCCACTGCGCGTGCGTCACGAGGTGCCCGGCTTCATCGCCGACCGGCTGCTGGAGGCCCTGTGGCGGGAAGCGCTGCACCTGGTCAACGACGGCGTGGCCACCACCGGCGAAATCGACGACGCCATCCGCTTCGGCGCCGGCCTGCGCTGGGCCTTCATGGGCACCTTCCAGACTTACGCCCTGGCCGGCGGCGAAGCCGGCATGCGCCACTTTCTGAGCCAGTTCGGCCCGGCGCTGCAACTGCCCTGGACCCGGCTGCCGGCCCCGGACTTGAGCGAGGCGCTGATAGACCGGGTGGTGGACGGTTGCGCGCGCCAGCTGGGTCAACGCTCCATCGCCGATCTGGAACGCTATCGCGACGACTGCCTGATTGGAATCATGGAAGCGGTGGCGGCCGCCAAGCGCAAGCATGGGCTGGCCGCGCATGAATAAGCGCCTCGTTCTGCTCCGCGCGCAAACGCGGCCGGAATGGCTGGACTACAACGGTCATGTCCGCGACGCCTATTACCTGCTGGTGTTCAGCCACGCGGTGGACGCGCTGATGGAGCGCATCGGCATGGACGCCGCGGCGCGCGAGCGCGGCGGCCACACCCTGTACACGGCGGAGCTGCATCTGCGCTATCTGCGCGAAATCCGCCAACAAGCCGAGCTGAGGGTGGAGGGGCGGCTGCTGGAGCACGACGCCAAGCGGCTGCGGCTCTATCTGAGCCTGCATCGCGACGAGGAAGCCGACGCCGCGGCCGGCTGCGAGCTGATGCTGCTCAATGTGGACCCCGGGCTGGGCCGGAGCGCGCCGTTCTCCGCGCCGGTGCGGCACAGCCTGGACGCGCTGGCGCGGCGACACGCCGGCCTGCCCTGGCCCGAGGATTGCGGCCGCCGCATCGAGATGCGCTGAGAAGCGGCTCACGCCTCGCGCCGCTCCGTCCCCGGCGCGCAGCCGAAGCGGCGGCGATAAGCGCGCGCGAAGTAGCTGGCGGACTCGAAGCCGCACGCCGCGCTGACCTGGGTGACGTTGAGCCCGCTCTGGCGCAGCAAGCGCCGGCCGTGTTCCAGGCGCAGGCCCAGGTAAAAGACATTGGGCGCCGCGCCCAACTGGGCGCGGAACAAGCGTTGCAGCTGACGCGCCGTCACCCCCGCCCCGGCCGCCAAGGCCGCGCTGTCCAGCGGCGCGTCCATATGTTTTTCCATCAGGGCCAGGGCCTGGATCAGCTTGCGGCTGTGCACGCCGTAACGCGCGCCCAGTTCCAGCCGTTGATGATCGCTCTGGGCGCGGATGCGCCCCAGCACGAATTGCTCCGAAACCTGCACCGCCAGATCATGGCCATGGCTGCGCGCCATCAGGGCCAGCATCATGTCGATGGAGGCGGTGCCGCCGGCGGAACTGATGCGCCGCGGCCCCAGTTCGTAAAGCTCCTGCGTGGCGTTGAGCAAGGGATAGCGCTCGCGGAACGCCGGCAGCGCCTCCCAGTGCAGGGTCAGCCGCTGCTGCCGGAACAGTCCGGCCTCGGCCAGGACGAAACAGCCGGTGTCGATGCCGCCCAGCACCCGGCCGGCGGCGTCCTGAGCGCGCAGCCAGGCCAGCAGGCCGGCGCCGCCGTGGCGCAGCGGATGAAAGCCGGCCACCACCAGCACCGCGTCGGCCGCCTCCGACTCGCCCCAGCCGCCATGCGCCGCCAAGGACATGCCGTTGCTGGCGACCACCGGCTGGCCATCGGCGCTCAACAGCCGCCAGCGATAGGCGCCGCCGTGAAAGCGGTTGGCCACGCGCAAGGGCTCGGTGGCCGCCAGCAAACCCAGCATGGAAAACTCGGGCAGCAGCACAAAGCTGAAATCCCGCATGCTCAGCCCTTGTCCGCGGCAATGATGAAACCCATGGCGCGCCTTCGTTAAACATGTTTACAATCAACAGCCTACCGTTCATCCACTGAAAACGGCAAGCCGACGCGCGGCGATCCACGCCGGTCCGCGCCGCGCCAGCCAATGGGACAGGTTGCCGATGCGGACATTTCCAATACCATATTGTTTCCATGGTTTTTTTCGGAACGGTGAATTTTTCCGCCCGCGCCGCGCCAGGCCGTCCGATAATGACCCACTGGCCGCAGTCGGCAGCGCGGGGCCGCCGACGCCCGTTCGCACCTGTTCATCATTGTGAAACTCAAGTCTCTTTTGGCTCTGGTCTGCCTGCTGGCAGGCATGCAGTGCGCGGCGGCGGAGCCGACACTGGTCTTCGCCTACAATCTGTTCCCGCCCTGGAAGACCATGGACGCCCATGGCGTGCCGCAAGGCCCGTACACCGAGCTGATGCGGGAGGTGGCCAGGCGCGCCAAGCTGCGGCTGGTCTTCCTGCCCTGCCCGCTGGCGCGCTGCCTCCAATACCTGCGCCAGGGCAAGGCCGATGTGGTGATCGGCGTGAAGAACACCGCCTCCCGTCGCGAATTCATCGACTTCATCGAGCCCGCCTTCGCCAGCGGCAGCCGGCTGGCCCTGTACCAGCGCGCCGACGACCCGCGGCCGCTGCGCAGCTATCGCCAGCTCTATCCCTTTTTGATCGGCGTGGTGGAAGGCGTCCGCTATCAGGACGAGTTCGACGGCGATCTGCGCCTGCGGCGCGAGCCGGCCCCGTCGCTGGACTCCAACTTCCGCAAGCTCAAGGCCGGCCGCATCGACGCCTTGATCGCCGACGAGCGCCAAACCGCCGAGCTGGCCGCCGAAGCCGAATTCCGCCAACACGTGAGACGCGCGCCGCTGCTGCTGTATTCGCCGGAGCCGCGCCGCATCGGCCTGTCTCCGCGCTCCCCGTACAAGCGCCGCATCTCGCTGGCGATGCGCTCCATGCTGCAGGACGGCACCGTGGCGCGGCTGCTGGCGGAAGCCCAGCGGCCGGCCTCCTAGCCGGCCCCGCCGTCGCGCGCGCGCAACAGCCGGCGCCCGCCTCCGCGGCCGCGCGCGCCGGCTGGCAACTGGCGCTTGTCGCAGCTTTACAAGCCGCGCCATCAACGCTAGTGTCCTGCATAAGCCTTGCCGGCAGCATATGCGCGTCGACCGGCCGCACCCGCCTCCGCGCCTTGTTCCGCCTGCCCGCCAACGGCCGCTTCGCCGTCTTTCTTCCGCATTCCCGCTCCAACAGCCGCTGACTGGCCTCTGTCTGATTCACGTCACATCGCTGCTGTAGGGTTTTGCTAGCATCCGGCCCTTTCACTGTCGAAATTGTCCGACGGTATACGGTCGGCAATATAAGTGTTGCGCGGAAAAATCCCGCATGCCTTTAATTGAATTCAAACGCTCGTTCGATTTTGCGCCGCACGGGCGTTCGCTATCTGGAAACTTTGTTATCTAATCGCAGGAAAGGAAGACCATGCATATCGCTATCCCAGCCGAGAGGCTGGCCGGTGAACACCGCGTGGCCGCTACGCCGGACACGGTGAAGAAGCTCGTCGCCGGCGGCCACGCCGTCACGGTGGAAAGCGGCGCCGGCCTCGCGGCCGCGCAGCCGGACGCGGCCTATCAGGAAGCCGGAGCCGCCATCGCGGCGGACCGCGCCGCGGCGCTGGCCCAGGCCGACATCGTGCTGACGGTGCGCCCGCTGGACGAGGACGGCATCGCCGCGCTGAAGGACGGCGCGGCGCTGATCGGCCAGCTCAACCCCTATCACAACCACAGCCTGCCGGCGCTGGCCGCCAAGCGCGTCTCCGCCTTCGCGCTGGAGCTCTTGCCGCGCAGCACCCGCGCGCAGAGCATGGACGTGCTCTCCAGCCAGAACAATATCGCCGGCTACCGCGCGGTGCTGCTGGCCACCCAGCACTATCCGCGCTTCATGCCCATGCTGATGACCGCGGCCGGCACGGTGAAGCCAGCGCGGCTGCTGATCCTGGGCGTGGGCGTGGCCGGCCTGCAGGCCATCGCCACCGGCAAGCGCCTGGGCGCGGTGGTGGAGGCCTTCGATGTCCGGCCGGCCACCAAGGAGCAGGTGGAGTCGCTGGGCGCCAAGTTCATCGAGGTGCCGATGAGCGAGGAAGAAAAAATGGCCAATAGCGGCGTCTACGCCAAGGAAATGTCCGAGAGCTACCGCCAGCGCCAGGGCGAACTGGTGGCCAAGCACGCCAAGGCGGCGGACATCGTGATCACCACCGCGCTGATCCCCGGCAAGCCGGCACCCAAGCTGCTGTCGGCCGATGTGGTGGCGGAGATGAAGCCCGGTTCGGTGATCGTGGACCTGGCGGCGGAAACCGGCGGCAACTGCGCGCTGACCCGGCCCGGCGAGACCGTGCGCCTGGACAACGGCGTCACCGTCGTCGGTCAGACCAATCTGCCCGGCCTGCTGGCGGCGGACGCCTCCAGCCTGTACGCCAAGAACCTGCTGACCTTCCTCGGCCTGCTGCTGACGCCGGAAGGCCTGAACCTCAATCTGGAAGACGAGATCCTGTCCGCCACGCTGGTGACCCACGCCGGCCAGGTCCGCTTCCCCGCCGCCGATTAAGGAGAACAAGATGGTCGATCCTTTCATCACCAGCCTCACCGTCTTCGTGCTGGCCGTCTTCGTCGGCTACCACGTGGTCTGGAACGTCACCCCGGCGCTGCACACCCCGCTGATGGCGGTGACCAACGCCATTTCCGGCATCATCATCGTCGGCGCCATGCTGCAGGTGGTGGACATCAACGGTTCCGAAATCACCCTCACCTCGGTGTTGGGCACCATCGGCATCTTCCTCGCCAGCATCAATATCTTCGGTGGCTTCCTGGTCACCCAGAGGATGCTGGACATGTTCAAGAAAAAGAAGAAATAAGGGACCACGATGGAAAACCTGTCCGCAATTCTTTATCTCGTAGCCGCGGTGCTGTTCATCCTGGCGCTCAAGGGCCTGTCCAGCCCCGCCTCCGCCTTGCGCGGCAACCTCTACGGCATGATAGGCATGCTCATCGCCGTGGCCACCACGCTGCTGATCATGGACAAGCCGGTGCTGGCGCTGATCGCCTCCGCCATCGTCGCCGGCGGCGCCATCGGCGCGTGGAAGGCCAAGACCGTGCAGATGACCGGCATGCCGGAACTGGTGGCGGCGATGCACTCGCTGGTGGGCCTGTCCGCGGTGCTGATCGCGGTGGCGGCCATCTTCCACAGCGGCGTGGAGCACACCCAGGTGCAAAAGGTGGAGCTGTTCATCGGCGCCTTCATCGGCGCCATCACCTTCACCGCCTCGGTGATCGCCTACGGCAAGCTGTCCGGCCGCTTCGGCTCCAAGGCCGTGAACTTCAAAGGCCAACACCTGCTTAATCTGCTGCTGGCCGTCGCCATGGTCGGCTTCGGTGTGGTCTATTTCCTCAGCGACAGCCAGGCCGCCTTCCTGACCATGCTCGCTATCGCGCTGGCCTTGGGCGTGACGCTGATCATTCCGATCGGCGGCGCCGACATGCCGGTGGTGGTGTCCATGCTCAACTCCTACTCCGGCTGGGCGGCCGCCGGCATCGGCTTCACGCTGAACAATCCGGTGCTGATCATCGCCGGCGCCTGCGTCGGCGCCTCCGGCGCGATTCTGTCCTACATCATGTGCAAGGCGATGAACCGCTCCATCGTCGCGGTGCTGCTGGGCGGCTTCGGCGCCGAGGCGGGCACGGGCGGCGGCGCCGGCGACGGCGGGCCCAAGAACCACAAATCCGGCTCCGCCGAGGACGCGGCCTTCCTGATGGCCAACGCCGACAGCGTGATCATCGTGCCCGGCTACGGCCTGGCGGTGTCGCGCGCCCAGCACGCCTTGCAGGAGTTCGCTGAAATCCTGCATCAGAAAGGCGTCAACGTGCGCTACGCCATCCACCCGGTGGCGGGCCGGATGCCGGGCCATATGAATGTGCTGCTGGCCGAAGCCGAAGTGCCCTACGAACAGGTGCAGGAGATGGAGGAGATCAACTCCGACTTCTCCAACACCGACGTGGTGCTGGTGATAGGCGCCAACGACGTGGTCAACCCGGCCGCGCAGAAGGACAAGACCAGCCCGATCTACGGCATGCCCATCCTGGACGCGCACAAATCGCGCAGCGTGATCGTGGTCAAGCGCTCGATGAACGCCGGCTACGCCGGTCTGGACAATGAGCTGTTCTATATGGACAAGACCATGATGGTGTTCGGCGACGCCAAGAAGGTGGTGGAGGAACTGCTCAGGGGAGTGGAGCAGCTGTAAGGCTCCACCCCATGCCTCCGGCATTTCAAAACCGCCCAATGTTTTAAGCTTGGGCGGTTTTTTGTTTCCATCTATTTCTATCCCCGCTTTTCCGCCCCGCCGCGCTTCACAAGCGGCGCCCGCCCGGTGTATTGTAAACAAATATTAGTTTTTGTTTATACATGGAGTATGGCAATGCAAAATACTGGCTTCTCCGCCCGGCGCCTGGCGGCGCTGTGGCTGGGCGCGCTGGCCTTGCCGCTGCCGGCGCTGGCCATGCCCAATCTGCAGGGAACCGAATGGCGGATGGTGGAACCCGCGCCGGTGGGCCAAACGGCGCCCACCCTGGCTTTCCACCCGGGCAAGATGACCGGCTTCGCCGGCTGCAACCGCTTCGTCCGCACCCTGGACGCCCAGGGCAAGCCGCAGGTGGCCACCACCCGCATGGCCTGCCGGCCGCCGCTGATGGAGATGGAGCAGCACTTCGTCGCCTTCCTCTCCAGCCCCTTCCGCGTCTTGCCGGACGGCCGCGCGCAGAAACTGGTGCTGAAATCGGAGCGCGCCGAATACCGCTTCGTGCGCCTGACCCCGGACGCCGATCCGGCGGCGCAGCCGGCCAAGCTGCAATACCTGTACGTGGCGCCGGAACGCCAGGCCTGCCGCAACGGCGAAGCCGCGCGCGATTGCCTGCAGGTGCGCGAACGCGCGGAACAGAGCTGGCGGCCGCTGCAAGGCGAAATCGCCGGCTTCCACCCCAAGCCCGGCGTCAGCTATTACATCAAGCTGAAACCGGCGGAGCAGGCCGACGCCGGCTCGCGCTGGACGCTGGACCGCATCGTTTACAGCGAGGAAGTCAGCAAGCTGCGCTGAACTCTTGAGAACGGCGGGCGCTCCAACCGCAGCCCGTCCCCGCCTTTAACCACGGAACATCGATAATGAAAAAATCGCTTTTGCTCGCCGCACTGACCGCAGCTGCCCTGAGCGCCTGCGCCACCCCGCAAACCGGAGCCAAAATGGACGCTCAAGCGGATATCAAACTGGAGGCGCTGGCCGGCCAATGGAAGCAGGACGCCGCCGAACACCCGATCACTCTCAGCTTCAAGGACGGCGGCGTGTCCGCCCGCGCCGGCTGCAACGGCATGTTCGGCCCGGTGTCGCTGGACGGCGGCAAGCTGGTCAGCAAGCAGTTGGCCAGCACCTTGATGATGTGTCCGCCGGAGGCGATGGAGCGCGACCGCGCGCTGGCCGCCTTCCTGGGCGCCAAGCCCGCGGTCAAGCTGGCCGGCGACAAGCTGACCCTGCAGGCCGGCGACAAGACGCTGAGCTTTGACCGCCTGCCCTCGCTGGAAGGCGGCGTCACCCGCTTCGTCTACGTGGCCGCCGAGCGCAAGCCCTGCACCGGCGTGGCGCCGATGCAATGCCTGCAGATCCGCGAAAGCAAGGATCAGCCGTGGCAGCTGCACTACGGCGAGATCGAGGGCTTCAAGCCGGAGCCGGGCATCGCCTACCGTCTGCGCCTGAAGGAATTCAAGGTGGCGAACCCGCCGGCCGACGCTTCGTCCCTCCGCTGGGTGCTGGACATGGTGGTGGAGCAGGAAGTCGTTAAGAAATAACAGCCCATTCACGAGCTCGCGAGCAAGACCGGGCGTTGCGGCGGAGAAAGCGGAGCGCGCACAGGGCGCATGAGCATGTCGAGGCTGTTTTCAACGCCGTATCGCCGCCGCGCGGCAAATCGTGCACAACGGTGGCGTGATCCAAACAAAACGCGAGGCCTCGGCCTCGCGTTTTCATTGGTCCGCCGTCCGGCTCAGCACTTGCAGTCGTCGGCGTTGACCTGGCGGTACAGCTCGATCAAACGGCGGGTGGAGCTGTCGTGCTCGGCGTGCTTGAGCTTGCCGGTCAGTTCCGCGTGTATGGTCTTGGCCAATTGCTTGCCCAGTTCCACGCCCCACTGGTCGAAGCTGTTGATGTGCCAGATCACGCCCTGAACGAAGATCTTGTGCTCGTACAGCGCGATCAGCGAACCCAGATTGCGCGGGTTCAAGCGGCTCATCAGCAAGGTGTTGGTGGGGCGGTTGCCGCCGAACACCTTGTGCGGCACCAGCGCTTCCAGCGCCTCGCCCTTGAGGCCCTGCTCCGCCAGCTCCGCGCGCACCTCGTCCGCGGTCTTGCCGCGCATGAAGGCCTCGGCCTGGGCGAAGACGTTGGCCAGCAGGATTTCATGGTGGCCGGGCAGGCTGGAACAGTTCTGCACCGAGGCGATCAGGTCGATCGGCGAGATATGGGTGCCCTGGTGCAAAAGCTGGAAGAAGGCGTGCTGGCCGTTGATGCCGGTCTCGCCCCAGATGATGGGCGCGGTTTCGAAATTCACCGGCTGGCCGTCCAGCATCACCTGCTTGCCGTTGGACTCCATGTCCAGCTGCTGGATGAAGGCCGGCAGACGGTGCAGGTATTGATCGTAGGGCGCGATCACATGGCTGCCGCCGCCGTAGTAATTGATGTACCAGACGCCTATCATGGCCAGCAGCACCGGCATGTTCTGCTCGAACGGCGCGTTTCTGAAATGCTGGTCCATGATGTGGGCGCCGTTGAGGAGTTCGGTGAAGTTCTCCTCGCCCAGGTAGAGCATGATGGGCAGGCCGATGGCCGACCACAGGCTGTAGCGGCCGCCCACCCAGTCCCAGAATTCGAACATGTTCGACGGGTCGATGCCGAAGTCCGCCACCGCCTTCTGGTTGGTGGACACCGCGACGAAGTGCTTGGCCACCGCGCTTTCATCGCGCGAGCGCTGCAAGAACCAGTCGCGCGCGGTCAGCGCGTTGGTCAGCGTCTCCTGGGTGGTGAAGGTCTTGGACTCCACCACGAACAGCGTGGTCTCGGAATGAACCTTTTTCAGCGTTTCCTTGAGCTGGGCGCCGTCCACATTGGAGACGAAGTGCATGTTCAGCCGCGGGTGGCCGAAGGGCTTGAGCGCGCTACAGACCATCAGCGGGCCCAGGTCCGAGCCGCCGATGCCGATGTTGACGATGTCGGTGATGGGCTGATTGGTATAGCCCAGCCATTCGCCGGAGCGCACCGCGTGGGCGAACTTGCCCATGCGCTCCAGCACCGAGTTGACCTTGGGCATCACGTCTTCGCCGTCCACGTGGATGGGCGAATTGGTGCGGTTGCGCAAGGCCACGTGCAGCACCGCGCGGTTTTCGGTGCTGTTGAGCTTCTCGCCCTTGAACATGGCCTTGATCTTGGCCGGCAGCCCGGCTTCGCGCGCCAGCTGCATCAGGCCCTTCAGGGTGTCGTCGGTAATGCGGTTTTTGGAGTAATCGAGGAACAGGCCGCCCACCTCCAGCGCATAGCGCTCCGCCCGCTCCGGATCGGAGACGAACAAATCGCGCATGTGCTGGTGCTTGGCCTCGGCAAAATGGTCCCATAGTGCCTGCCAGGCCGGTAGTTCGGTCAGTTCGCTCATGATGGTCAATCCTCTTCGGTTTTGTTGTCCAGCCTTCGGTTCTTCAGGCTGTGCTTGGTTTTTTCCAGCTGGCTGATCAGGCCCGGCCCGCGCTTGAGCGCCACGCTCACCGCCAGGATGTCGATCTGCACCAGGTGCACGATGCGCGAAATCATCGGGCTATAGGTTTCATTGTCTTCCAGCGTGTCTGCGATCAAGGCCACGGTGGAGCGGCGCGCCAGCGGCGAACCGCTGGTGGTCAGCGCCACCACGCTGGCGCCGGCGGACAGCGCCACGTCCACGGCCTCCAGCAATTCCAGCGTGCGGCCGGAGCTGGAGATCGCCACCAGCACGTCGCCCGGGCCCAGCACCGAGGCCGCCATCATCTGGATGTGGGTGTCGGAATAGGCGACGGTGGGAATGCCGAAGCGGAAGAATTTGTGCTGGGCGTCCGCGGCGATGATGCCGGAGTTGCCCAGGCCGTAGAATTCGATGCGGCGCGCGTCGGTCAACAAGCGGACCGCGGATTCTATCGATTGCGGATTAACGTCGTTGCGGCACTTGAGCAGCGCGGACACGGTGTTGTCGAACACCTTGGCGACGATTTCCGAAGTCGGATCTTCCGGGCGCACGCTGGAATGCACATAGGGCACGCCGGTGACCAGGCTGCCGGCCAGCTTCAGTTTGAAGTCCGGCAGGCCGGAACAGCCCACGGTGCGGCAAAAGCGGATCACGGTGGGCTGGCTGACGCCGGCGTTCTTGGCGATGTCGGCCACCGCCGCCTGGATCACGGTGTAAGGCTGTTCCAGCACCAGCTCGGCCACTTTGCGCTCGGCCGAGGACAGGATCTCCAATTGGCTCCTGATACGTTCAAGCATGTATTTACTCTCCTGCCGCGCCGTCGTCAGGATGCGCCCGGAGTCGGGCGCGGGCGCTCGCCAGTTCGGCCGCCAGATGGGCGGCCACGCCCGGCAGAGCCGGGTAGGAGCTGACGATCAGATAGACCGGAATCGCGGCCAGATAGCCGGACATCCGTCCCTTATCCTCGAAGCGGCGGCGGAATGGTGATTGTTCAAAAAAACCGCGTAGACGCGGCACGATACCACCACCTAGATACACGCCGCCACGGGCGCCGAGATTCAGGGCCAGATTCGCCGCCGCGCCGCCCAGCATGCCGCAGAACACTTCCAGGGTTTCGCGGCAGCGCGGACAGGCGCCGGACAGACCGCGCGCGGTGACCTCGGCCGGGTCCAGCGCTGCGGCCGTTTCGCCGGCCCGCTCGCACAAGGCCTGATAAATCAAAGGGATGCCGGAGCCGGACAACAGACGCTCGGCGGACACGTGGCCGAAGCGCCGCATCGCGTAAAGCCAGATGTCGGCCTCGCGCTCGTCGAAGGGGGCGAAACCGACGTGGCCGCCCTCGCCGGACAAGGGCGCATGGCCGCCCGGATAGGGAATCAGCGCCGACACGCCCAGGCCGGTGCCGGGGCCGATCAGCGCCAGCGGCGCGCCGGCTTCCGCCTCGCCGCCGCCGATTTGCAGCAGTTCGCTCGCAGGCAGATGCGGCAGGGCCAGCGCCAGCGCGGTGAAATCGTTGATCACCAACAGCGTGGTCAGGCCCAGCGCCTGGCGCGTGGCCTCGATGGAGAAGGCCCAATGGTGATTGGTCATCTGCACCCAGTCGCCCAGCACCGGGTTGGCGATGCCGAAAGCCGCGTGGGCGACCGCGCGCGCGCCGGCCAGGTCCAGATAGGCGCGCACCGCGTCCAGCAGCGTGGGATGGCCGGCGCAGGGCAGCACCTCGATGTCCTCGATCACGCCGGGCGCGGTCTCCAGCGCGAAGCGGGCGTTGCTGCCGCCGATGTCGGCCAGCAGCCGCGGCCATTGCTCAGGCAGACCAGTAGACATCCAGCTCCACCTTGTTCTGCGCCAGGAAATGGCTGATGGGCAGCGCGTCGCTGACGCCCTGGGCGGCGGCGTCCAGCACCTGGCGCTTCTTGTCGCCCTGGATGGACAGGATCAGGCAGCCGGCGCGCAAGAGCGCGGCGTAACTCATCGACACCCGGCGGTGCGGCGCGGTCTTGGGCGTCACCGCCAGAAAGGCGGCGGCGGACGCCGGGTCCAGGCCGGCCGCCAGCTCGTCGGCGCCGGGGAACAGCGAAGCGGTGTGACCATCCTCGCCCATGCCCAGGATGGCGACGGTGGGCGGAACGAAAGCGGCGTTGGCGCGCGCCACGTCGGCGTCGATGTCCGCGGCGTCTTCTACCAGAGGCAGGAAGCGCGCCTCCACGGCGCGGTCGCGCAGCAAGTGGACGCGCACCAGCGCGGCGTTGCTGTCCGGATGGCTGTCCGGCACAAAACGCTCGTCCACCAGGGTGACGGTCACCTTGGACCAGTCTATCGCCATGGTGCTGAGCATATGGAAGAAGGGGATCGGCGATTTGCCGCCGGACACCGCCAGCACGGCGGCGCCCTGGCTGGCGATGGCGGCGGACAGCCGCGAGGCCACGCTATTGGCCAGCGCGGTGGACTGTTGCTCGCTATCGGAGAATTCTACGCAGTTCATCAGCGGCGCTCCGCGGGTAAGAAGTGAAGGTCAAACACTGGTGCGGTCATCGTCGCGAGCGCCTTGAGATCGAAGCGAGACGCGCAGCCGTACGGTAGTACGGCGAGCACCGCGGCATTCGAGATCGAGACGCGCAGCAAACGGTCAGCATGGGACAGCCATCGTCGCGAGCGCCTCGAGGTCGAAGCGAGACGCGCAGCCGTACGGTAGTACGGCGAGCACCGCAGCATTCGAGATCGGGACGCGCAGCAAACGGTCAGCATGGAGCAGCCATCGTCGCGAGCGGCCCGAGGTCGAAGCGAGACGCGCAGCCGTACAATGGTACGGCGAGCATCGCAGCATTCGAGATCGAGACGCGCAGCAGATGGATCAGCATTCCTCGTGCCAGCCTATCCCATCGCGTGATAGTAAAGCGCTGGACGCCGCCGGGCCCCAGGTGCCGGCGGTGTACTGCTTGGGCGGCAGATTGCTGCTGCGGCTCCAGCTGTCCATGATGGGCTCCACCCAGCGCCAGGCCTCGATCAGCTCGTCGCGGCGCATGAACAGCGCCAGCTTGCCGCGGATCACGTCCAGCAGCAGGCGTTCGTAGGCGTCGGCGCGGCGCACTTTGAAGGCTTTATAGAAGTCCAGGTCGAGGTAGGCCGGCTGCAGGCGCATATTGTCGCCCGGCTCCTTGGCCAGGAAGTACAGGCGGATGCTTTCTTCCGGCTGCAGGCGGATCACCAGCCGGTTGGCGGTGTGGCTGCCGCTCATCGGGCCGTTGAACAGCTGGTGCGGCACGTCGCGGAAGTTGATGACGATCTCGGCGACCCGCTCCTGCATCCGCTTGCCGGTGCGCAGGAAGAAGGGCACGCCGGCCCAGCGCCAGTTGTCGATCTCGGCCTTGAGCGCGACGAAGGTTTCGGTCTGGCTGTCGGCGGGGATGCCTTGCTCGTTCAGATAGCCGACCACCGGCTGGCCGCCGACGGCGCCGGCCTTGTACTGGCCGCGCACGGTCTTGGCCGCCACGTCCTGCTCGCTGAACGGGCGCAGGGCCTTCAGCACCTTGAGCTTTTCGTCGCGCACCGCGTCGGCTTCCATATTGGCCGGCGGCTCCATCGCCACAATGCACAGCAGTTGCAACAGGTGGTTCTGCACCATGTCGCGCAGCGCGCCGGTGCCGTCGTAGAAATCGCCGCGGCTGCCCACGCCCAGATCTTCGGAGATGGTGATCTGCACATCGTGTATCCATTCGCGCCGCCACAGCGGCTCGAACAGCGCGTTGGCGAAGCGGATCGCCATCAGGTTCTGCACCGATTCCTTGCCCAGGTAGTGGTCGATCCGGTACAGCTGCTCTTCCTTGAAGAAGCGCGCCACGTCGTCGTTGATCTCGTTGGAGGAATCCAGGTCGGTGCCCAGCGGCTTTTCCAGCACCACGCGCACATTGCCGCTATTGAGGCCCACCGCCGCCAGGTTCTCGCAGATGCCGGCGAACAGATTGGGCGCGGTGGCCAGATAACAGACCACCACGCGGTCGTCGTCGCCCTTGAGCTTGTCCGCCAGCGCCGGGAAATCCCGCGGCTGCGAGGCGTCCACTTTCAGGTATTCGATCCGCGCACAGAAGCTGTCCCAGGCGGCGGCGTCGAAATGGGCTTTGACGTGCTGGCGCGAGTTCTTCTCGACAAAGGCCAGGTAGTCGTCGCGGCTCAAGTCCTTGCGGCCCAGCGCCAGGATGCGGCCCTGCTGATTGAGCAGGCCGGCGGCGTGCGCCTGATACAAGGAGGGCAGCAGCTTGCGCATCACCAGATCGCCGGCGCCGCCGAACAAGACCATATCGAAGGCCGGGGTTGGCGTAGTACGGGTATCCATCCTGATCTTCCATCTCGAGACGTTTGTAGATGTAGTTATATTACCACCAGCTTTTACCTTGTCCATGTCATCTCACTGACGCAGGCCGCTTTTGCAACACCTTTTGCCCCAAAGCAAACAATTCTCCCAATCGCAGCACTGGCGGGTGTTGCCTCGCGCCGCCGGGCGTATCATGGCGGGACGGCGCTGGAGCGCGTCTTGCATTTTGAGTGTAGTAAAACTACTATCAACCCACTTCAACACGGAACGTCATCATGGCCTTGCATTCCACCCTGTCCGCCGTTACCGAGCGCATCGTCAACCGGAGCCGGGCAACGCGCGCCGCCTACCTGGACCGCTTGCGCGCAGCAGCCCATCAGGGAAGGGTGGAGCGCTCGCAATTGTCGTGTACCAATTTGGCCCACGCCTTCGCCGCCATGCCCGACGGCATCAAGATACATCTAAAGGAAGAGCACCGCCCCAATCTGGCCATCGTCTCTTCCTATAACGACATGCTGTCCGCCCACCAGCCGCTGGAAACCTATCCGGCGCAGCTGAAGGAGGCGGCGCTGGCGGCCGGCGCCACCGCCCAGTTCGCCGGCGGCGTGCCGGCGATGTGCGACGGCGTGACCCAGGGCCAGCCGGGCATGGAGCTGTCCCTGTTCTCCCGCGACATCATCGCGATGAGCACCGCGGTGGCGCTGTCCCACCAGATGTTCGACGCCGCGCTGTATCTGGGCGTGTGCGACAAGATCGTGCCCGGCCTGCTGATAGGCGCGCTGTCCTTCGGCCACCTGCCGGCGGTGTTCGTTCCCGCCGGTCCGATGACCACCGGCATCGCCAACGATGAAAAAGCCAAGGTGCGCCAGTTGTACGCCGAAGGCAAGGTGGGCCGCGACGCGCTGCTGGAATCCGAATGCCAGTCCTACCACGGCCCCGGCACCTGTACCTTCTACGGCACCGCCAACTCCAATCAGATGCTGATGGAGATCATGGGCCTGCACCTGCCCGGCGCCGCCTTCGTCAACCCGGGCACCCCGCTGCGCGAGGCGCTGACCCGCGCCGCCGCCCATCAGGCGGCCAAGATCGCCGCCCAGGGCAAGGCCTTCACCCCGGTGGGCGAGATGATAGACGAGAAGTCCATCGTCAACGCCATCGTCGGCCTGCTGGCCACCGGCGGCTCCACCAACCACACCATGCACATCGTCGCCATCGCCCGCGCCGCCGGCATCGACGTGAACTGGGACGATTTCGACGAGCTCTCCGCCGTGGTGCCGCTCTTGGTCCGCGCCTACCCCAACGGCAAGGCCGACGTGAACCACTTCCACGCCGCCGGCGGCATGGGCTTCGTGATCCGCGAACTGCTGTCCGCCGGCCTGCTGCACGAGGACGTGGGCACCGTGGCCGGCCGCGGCCTGTCTCGCTACGCGCAGGAACCGTGGCTGGATCAGGGCGAACTCAAATGGCGGGACGCGCCCGCCGACAGCGGCGACGACAGCGTGCTGCGCACCGCCGCCGACCCCTTCTCCGCCGACGGCGGCCTCAAGCTGCTGTCCGGCAAGCTGGGCCGCGCGGTGATCAAGGTGTCCGCGGTCAAGCCGGAACACCGGGTGGTGGAAGCGCCGGCGGTGATCTTCCACGACCAGAACGACATGCTGGCGGCGTTCAAGCGCGGCGAGCTGGAAAAAGACTTCATCGCGGTGATCCGCTTCCAGGGCCCGCGCGCCAACGGCATGCCGGAACTGCACAAGCTGACCCCCGCCCTGAGCATTTTGCAGGAGCGCGGCTTCAAGGTGGCCCTGGTCACCGACGGCCGCATGTCCGGCGCCTCCGGCAAGGTGCCGGCCGCCATCCACGTCTCGCCGGAAGCCCTGTCCGGCGGACCGATCAGCAAGGTGCGCGACGGCGACCCGGTGCGGCTGGACGCCAATAGCGGCGAGTTGACCGTGCTGGTGGACGAGGCCGAATGGGCCGCGCGCGAACCGGCGCAGGCCGACCTGACGCATAATGATTTTGGCATGGGACGGGACTTGTTCGCGGTGTTCCGTTCGGTGGCCGACCACGCCGAAGCCGGCGCCACCAGCTTCCGCCATCCCGACTTCCACCCCGCTTCTTGGAGAAAATGAATATGGACGCATTGACCCTGCTGCGCCAAGGCCCGGTTGTTCCGGTGATCATCGTCAACGACGCGGCCGTGGCCGTTGAGCTGGCCCAGGCGCTGGTGGCCGGCGGCGTGCGCGTGCTGGAAGTGACGCTGCGCACCAAGGCCGCGCTGGCGGCGATGCGCCGCATGCGCGACGAAGTGCCGGGCGCCATCGTCGGCGCCGGCACGCTGCGCACCCGCGCCCACGTGGAGGCCGCCATCGACGCCGGCGCGCAGTTCGGCGTCAGCCCCGGCTTCACCCCGGAGCTGGGCGCCGCCGCCCGCGCCGCCAATCTGACGCTGATTCCCGGCATCGCCACCCCGTCCGAGGCGATGCGCGCCCAGGACGAGGGCTTCACCATCCAGAAGCTGTTTCCGGCCGAGGCCGTGGGCGGCGTCAAGCTGCTCAAATCGCTGGCCAGCCCGTTCTCCGATCTGCGCTTCTGCCCCACCGGCGGCATCGACATCAAGAAAGCGCCGGAATACCTGGCGCTGCCCAATGTGCTGGCCGTGGGCGGCAGCTGGCTGACTCCGGACGACGCCATCGCCAACCGCGATTGGGACCGCATCACCCAGCTGGCCTTGGAAGCGAGCCAGCTGCACAGGAATTAAACGACGTTGCTTCTTTACAGGGCCTCCCGGCCCTGTTTTTTTTGGCGGGCCGCCCGCCGCCGGCCCGCCCCTGTCCGGTTTTGTCCTTCCTTTCCCCCGCCAATTGCCTAAGCTCAAGAAGCAGGACTTCATCGCCTGCCGGCCCACGCCCGCGCCGGCGACGGCTCACCTATTGGAGACCCCTATGCAAGTGGCGGAAATATTTGAAAAAGCGTCGGGCAAACTGCCCATGGTGCCCAAAGTGGTCCAGGAGCTGGTGGCCAGTTTTCACCGCACCGACGTGAACATCGATGAAATTACCGACAAGGTGGGACATGACCAGGTGCTGACCGCGCGCGTGCTGCGGCTGGCCAATACCGCGCGCTTCGGCGGCAGCCGGCGCGTGGGCTCTCTGGACGACGCCATCATCCTGCTCGGCTTCGACAACCTCAGGGTGCTGGTGATCGCCTCCGGCGTCACCGGCGCCACGCTGGGCATCCAGGGCTTCGACATGAAGGCGTTCTGGCAGCGCAGCTTCGCGATGGCCAACGCCGCCAAACGGCTGGCCAAGCTGGCCCGGCTGGACCCGCAGCTGGGCTATACCTGCGGCCTGCTGTCCAATATCGGCGAACTGGTGCTCTATGTGGCGGTGCCGGAACAGGCTTTGCAGATAGACCGCATCGTCGCCGGCGGCGCCGACCGGGTGGCCACCGAGCGCATGCTGCTGGGCATGGATCTGACCGAGGTGGGCGCCGAGCTGGCGCGGCGCTGGAATTTTCCGGACGAAATCCAGGAAGCCATCTTCAACCAGCACGATCTGCTGAACGAGGAAGTGTCGCCGTTCGCGCTGCTGATCGGCCTGGCGTCCTTCATGACCTCCGGCTTCAATCACGATATGAGCGAGGAGGACATGCTGGCCACCCTGCCGGTCAGCGTGATGGAGCGCGCCGGCTTGAAGCGCGAGGACCTGGCCGCGGCGCTGCCGGAGTTGCGCGAGGCCTGCACCGCGCTGGATGAAATGTTCTAAGAACCTATTCAATGTCTGCTGCGCATCGGCGATCCGGCGTTGAAAACAGCTTCGAAATGCTCATGTACCACGCGTACATTCCGCTTTCTCAGCTGTTTTCGCCTTGCCTCGCCTTAGCTCGCGAAATCTTGAACAGGCTCTAAGCACCGTCCGGCCGGACGCAAAAAAGGCGGCCCAAGCCGCCTTTTCGCACGTTTCGCATTGCGGACTCAACCGGCCTGGCCGTCCGCCTCGCCCGTCTCCGTCTCGGCTTCCGACGCCTCGTCCTCGGCGGCGTCGACATGGCCGAGCACACCAACGCAGCGCAGTTCGATCTCCTGCATCAGCTCGTCGATGCGGATCACCGACAGCTGGATGCGGTCGCCGCGCGCCAGCTCCGGCAGGCCCGGGATGCGCACCCGCATCGGCAGGCCGTCGATGCGCACCAGGTCTTCCTTGATGAAGGCGGCGGTGGGATCGGACACCCCCTCCTGGCTGAACCAGCGCAGGCACCAGAAATGCTCCATCCGGTCCTGGAAGCCCAGGTAGGCGGAGTAGGTGGTGTCGAAATCGCGCAGGATGGCGAACAGCATCGCGTCGCCCTGCTCGAACTGCGGCTTCTCGCCGCGGATCATGGACATCAGCTGGCGCTGGTTGATGAAGTCGGTGGCGCGGCGCAGCGGCGACGTGGCCCACGCGTATTGAGCCACGCCCAAGCCGGTGTGCGGCTCGGGCCGCGTGGTCATCCTCACCTTGCCCATGCTTTGCGCGCGGTACATGCCGGGGATGTCGGCCTCGGCCAGCATCCGGCCCCACTCGCTGTTGGCCAGAATCATCAGCTCGGACACCAGCTTGTCCATCGGCGCGCCGCGCTTGCGCAAGGTGATCAGCACCTTGCCGTCGACCACGTCGAAGTTGTAATCCATCTGCACCGGCCGGGTCGGGTCGTATTTGCCGCGGCGCTTCTCCAGCGCCTCGGCGAACTGCCAGAACCAGATCAGTTCCTGCTTGAACGGATAGTCCACGCCCGGATCGCAAGCCAGCGTCTCTTCGTTGAAGAACTGCTCCAGCGCGGCGTGGCGCAGGTTGGCGGCGATATGCACCTTCTCGATGCGGTTCTCGTAGGCCACCGGCTCGAACTCAGGCGTCACCTCCACGTAGAGGCTGAGCGCCGGGCAGTCGTGCCCTTCCTTGAGGGTGAACATCTCCACCAGATCGTCCGGCAGCATGGTGATCTTGTCGCCGGGGAAATACACGGTGGACAGCCGGGACAGCAGCAGCTTCTCTAGCGGGGAATCGATGGCGATGCCCAGCGACGGCGCGGCGATATGAATACCGACGCGCTTGTTGCCGTTGGGCAGGTCCTGCACCGACAAGGCATCGTCGATCTCGGTGGTGTTGGCGTCGTCGATGGAGAAGGCGCGCACCGGCGACAGCGGCAGCTCTTCCGGCAGCGTGGGCAGTTCGTACTTGCCGAAGCCGCGGCCCTTGGGGAAGAACTCCAGCATGAAGCCGGCCATCAGGTAGTCCGGCACCGAAGAGATGCCGCCCACCTTGTCCGCCAGCCGCAGCGGCGGCAGGCTCAGCTCGCGCGAGGCCTGGTCGAAGGCCTTGAACTCCAGCGTGTTCTTGTCGGGTTTCCACAACAAGGTCATCAGTTGGCCGCGGATCGCCTCCGGCAGCTGGCCGGCTTTCAGCTCCGCCACCCACTGGTCGATCTGCTCCTGCTCGCGCTTCTTGCGCTCCAGCCCGGCCAACGCCGCCTTCAGCGCGTCATCCGGCGCCTTCTTGTAGCGGCCCTTGCCTTTTTTGTAGAAATACATCGGCGCGCCGTACAGCCGCGACACGATGGCGGCGGCCTCGGCCGCCGACGGCGCGCGGCCCCAGTAATCGGCCGCCAGCGCCTCATAGCCGAACTCGTCGTCCGGGCAGCATTCCCACAGGAAATCCAGGTCAATATCCGCGGCAAGTTGCTCTACCATGGGCAGAAAATCGCCCAATGCGGAGCTAAACTCCAGAAAAACATTCGCCGCCTTGATCTTGGCGCGCTTGCCATGCTGGGTATCCACTTGCAGACTAGCGTCATTGCGCGAAACGATGCTGCCGACCTTAAAGCCGCCGCTCTCTTCGTAAAAAACGTTCATTAAAAATTTTTGCCAGGCCGTTGCAATCCAACGGCGGATTATAACAGCGCGCCTCAGGCGCGGCTTCAGAACTTGAATATTGGACGACCGGGTCCACCGGGGAATACTTGATCATGTCGCAACATCAGGCTTTCAAACAACGTGTGCATCTGGCACAGGAAATCGATCGCATCGGCCACCTGCTCGTCACCCGCTGGGAGCGGCCGCTGGCCGCCCACCTGCTGTCGCTGATCCTGCGGCTGGAGGACATGGTGCGCGAGCAGGACCTCAACGAAATCACCGGGGAAATACAGACCCTGTCGCGGCTGCTGCAAGGCTGGATCCAGCAACCGCAGACCGCGCCGTCGGAAAACGAGCGCTACAACCGCCTGCGCCACCACCTGGGCCTGGTCAGCCAGCTGGGCATGATGGAGCGCAAGGACGGCCTGCCGGAGATCGACTACGACGCCCTGCTGGGCGGCGGCCTGGTCACCCTCTATCTATGGCTGCCGCAAGACGTGGACGCCACGCCGCTGATCCAGCAGCTGTCCTGCTACGGCATCCACGCCAAAGTGATCCAGCAGGCGGCCAAACTGGCCCAGGCGCTGCAGGACAAGGCGCCGGAAGCGGTGGTGGCTTTCACCGAGTTCGCCGCCAACGACCCCATCCTTTTGCTGGCCCCCACCATCAGCAGCATCTGTCCGCTGATCCTGACCTCGCCGCTGCACGATTTCCAGGCGCGGCTGGCGGCGGTGCGCGCCGGCGCCGGCAGCCTGCTGGACTGGCCGCTGCAAGCGCATCAGCTGATTGACCAGCTGAGCTTCAGCGACCTGGGCGAGAAGCGCGAGCCCTTGCGCGTGCTGATCGTGGAGGACATGGAATCGCTGGCCGGGCTCTACTCCAGCGTGCTCAACGCCCAGGGGGTGGAAACCCGCGAGGAGACCCAGCCGGAACGGGTGCTGGACATGATAGAGCAGTTCCGCCCCGACCTGATCCTGATGGACATGTACATGCCGCAGTGCAGCGGCATGGAGCTGGCCAAGGTGATCCGCCAGCAGCGGCTGCTGGACGGCATCCCGGTGGTGTTCCTGTCGGTGGAAAAGCGCCAGGCGGTGCAGCTGGACGCGCTGACCCTGGGCATAGACGGCTTCCTGACCAAGCCGGTGGCGCCGGAGGAGTTGATCGTCACCGTGATCAACCGCGCGCGCCGCTACCGCAAGCTGCGTTCCTACATCATCAACGACAGCCTCACCGGCCTGCTCAACCACTCCCATCTGCACGGCCAGCTGGAGTACGGCATCCAGCGCGCGCGCCGCGATCAGCGGCCGCTGTCGCTGGCGATGCTGGACCTGGACTTCTTCAAGACCATCAACGACAGCCACGGCCATCCGGCCGGCGACGAGCTGCTGATCAATCTGGCGCGCTTCCTCAAGGAACGGCTGCGCAGCAGCGATCTGGTGGGCCGCTACGGCGGCGAGGAGTTCGCCATCGTGCTGCCCGGCACCCATCAGACGCAGGCGCGCGAGTTGATGGACCAGCTGCGCCAGGACTTCAGCCAGATAGAGCAGCGCGCGCCGGACGGCGACTTCCGCCAGACCTTCAGCGTGGGCATCAGCTCGCTGGACACCGCCGCCAGCAGCACCGAGCTGGTGCGTCAGGCCGACGAAATGCTGTACCGGGCCAAGGCCAACGGCCGCAACCGGGTGGAGATCATGCAGGACTGAGCCCCGCCGCCGGGCCCCGGCCCGGACGCGAAAAAGCCCGGACCACCGAGAGGTTCCGGGCTTTTTTTCGGGCGCGGCGCTCAGCGCCGCATCCAGGACGCCTGTTGACGATCCGCGTGCTCAAAGCCTGTTAACGCCTATCGCCGAAGCGCGGCAGGCTTTGAAAGCGTCTCAGGCCTCGGTCAGCACCAGGCGCACGCCCTGCTCTTCCAGCAGCTTGGTCACCGGCTCCGGCGGCAGCGCGTCGGTGAACACGGTGTGGAACTCGCTGATGTGTCCCATGCGCACCAGGGCGTTGCGGCCGAACTTGCTGTGGTCCGCCGCCAGGTAGCGGTGACGGGCGTTGGACATCATCGCCTGCGCCACCCGCACTTCGCGGTAATCGAAGTCCAGCAGCGAGCCGTCCGGCTCGATGCCGGACACGCCGATGATGGCGTAGTCCACCTTGAACTGGTTGATGAAGTCCAGCGTGGCCACGCCGGTGATGCCGCCGTCGGACGCGCGCACCGTGCCGGAGGTGATCATCACCGTGAAATCCGGATTGGTGGACATGATGGAGGCGACGTGGATGTTGTTGGTGATCACCCGCAAACCCTTGTGCGTGCTGGTCAGCGCCTGGGCCACCGCCTCTATGGTGGTGCCTATGCTCATGAACAGCGAGGCGTGATCGGGAATGCTGCTGGCGATCATGTCCGCGATATGCGCTTTTTCGCTCTGGAATTTTCCTTTGCGCGCGAAATAGTCCTCATTCTCCACGCTGCTGCCCAGGGCGGCGCCGCCGTGGTAGCGGCGCAACAGATTGGCCTCGCACAGCTGGTTGATATCGCGGCGAATGGTTTGCGGGGTGACATCGAGCAGTCTGGCCAACTCTTCGATCGGCATGAAGCCGTTTTCGCGGACCAGCTGCAGAATCTTGTCGTGACGGGGTGAGCGGCTCATAACTATTCGGAATCGAAAATCACGTCACTTTAGTAACATATTTTGCGGGTCAGCGGCAAACAGAACCACTATTCCGGCTTGATATCGGCCAATAGTGTTCGTTTATTGCGTATTTTTTGCTCAGGAGACCGGCTGGCCCTCCGCCAGCGGCGGACGCCCCCACAGAAAATCGCGCAGCTGTTCCAGCGGCATCGGCCGCGCCAGCAGATAGCCTTGCAGATAATGCACGCCGCTTTGCTGCAGATAGGCGCGCTGCTGTTCGGTTTCCACGCCCTCGGCCACCATGGAGATGCGCAGCTGCTTGGCCAGATCGATGATCATCTCCAGGATGCGGTTGGCGATGGAGTCGCTGCCTATCGCCGCCACGAACACCCGGTCTATCTTCAGATGATCGGCGTGAATGCGGTTGAGCTCGGCCAGGCTGCTGTGGCCGGTGCCGAAGTCGTCGATGGCGATCTGCACCCGCATCCGCCGCAGCGCGGCCATCACCTGCTGGCTTTGCGGCGTCACCCGGATGGGCTCGCGCTCGGTCACTTCCAGCACCAGCCGCGGCGGCGTCTTCGGGAAGTGTCGCAAAAACGCCTGACAGTCCTCCACCAGTTGCGCGTGCTGCAGATGGCTGGGCGACAGATTCAGCGCCACGAAAAAGCGATCGGGCAAGGGCAGCGACGCCATGTCGGCGGCCACCCGCCGCATCAGATAGCGGGTGATCTGGATGATCATGCCGGAGGCCTCCGCCACCGGGATGAACAGATCCGGCGGCGTCAGCCCCTGACGCGGATGCTGCCAGCGCAGCAACACCTCCACCCCCATGCAGCGGCGGCCGCAGGCGTCGAACACCGGCTGGTAGTAAGGCAGGAACTCCTGATTGCGCAAGGCCAGCAGGATTTCCCCGCTGACCGAGCCGCGCTTGCGCAGATAACCCAGCAGCAGGACCGCGCCGACCACGCCCACCGGCAGCAACAAGAGCAGGGCGCGCAGCAGACGCGCCGACGCGCCGCGCCACAGGTAGTCGGCGTCCACCCAGCTGTGCACCGCCAGCGGAAAGCGCTCCGAAGCCGCGATCACCCGCAGCACCGCGCTGGCCGGCACCTCGGCGGCGCCCGGCAATGTGGACTGCACCGCCTCCTTGTGATTCAGCACCAGCAGCGAACCGCTGTGGCCGTCGTCGGCCTGCCAGGGCAGCAGAGGGCTGAAATAGGCCAGCTCCACGCTGGCGACGACGGCCTGCCCCCGCTCCCCCAGCAAGGTGCGCATCAGGAAGGGACGCTTGGGGTACAAGGGGCCGGAGTCCAGACGGTAGATCAGCTGCTGCGGCGCCGACGGGGTGAAGGGCAGATCCGAGTACTGCGCGCCCAGCACCGAGGTGCAGTACAGGCGGCGGCCGTCCATCAGCCCCAGCGAGCGGATATAGGGATCGAAGGCCGCCAGCGACACCAGCTTGCCGCGCGCCTGCGGGCAGGGCTGGCCGGCCAACGGCGCGGCCTCCCGCAATGAGCGGTCCACCTGGCTGAACACCCGGTCCACCGAATTGACCGCGCGCCCCGCCGCGCTTTGCAGCTGCGCCTGCACGTCCAGCTGGTAGCGGTTCCAGGTCAGGGGCAGGCCTATCACCGCCGGCAACACGGCCACCAGCAAGACCAAGGCCCATTCCGCGGCGTTGAGGCTGCCGCGGAATTGATTGCCTCGGCTGATCAGGTGACGGAAGCGATGGCGACAAAACACATTGTTCCCCGGCGTGACTGAGTGACTGTAATGACAAGAAGCGGCCCCGCGTCCGGCCATGGCGGCGCGCGCCAATCCGCGGCACGGCTGGCGCTGGCGAGAACAGCATGGATAGACGGGGACTGCCAGGATGAGGGATAGGCGGGCGTTGCCGCGCCGTCCCTTGGAACCTGTTTACGATCTGCCGCGCGCCGTGAGACGCGACACGGTGAGCAGCGCTTCGAAACACTCATGCACTACGTGTGCATTCCGCTTTCTCAACCGCAACGCCTGGTCTCGCTCTGGCTCGCTGGATCGTAAACACGTTCTTGGAGAAATTTGGAAAACCAGCCGCGCGGCGTGTCGGCCGCCGTCGCGATTTTTCGAAGCTCCCGCAAGTCTGGCGCTAAAGATAACGGTTTAGCCGGAGACAGAAAAGCTAATTAGAAAGATTTATTTAATAAAATGTCTTTGATTGACTGTTGTTTGATATAAATTGCCGCAATCGGCAGGCCCCCAAACAAGAACAGGCCGCGCGCCGCCGGGATGGCGGGGCGCGGCCTGACGGCCATCAAAGGCCTATTCAAAGGCTTGCGGGCAAGAGCGAGACGAAGCGGCGCTCAGCGCGGCTGCAGGCGTTGACGATGGCGCTCGATCTGCAAGCGCACCTGGCGCGGCGCGGTGCCGCCCACGTGGTCGCGCTGCGCCAGACTGCCTTCCGGGCTCAGCACCGCGAACACGTCCTCGTCGATCAAGGGCGAGAACTCGCGCAGCTTGGCCAGCGACAGGTCGGCGATGTCCACGCCCTGCTGCTCGGCGTGGCGCACCGTCAGCGCCACCACCTCGTGGCTGTCGCGGAAGGGCACACCCTTCTTCACCAGGTAGTCGGCCAGATCGGTGGCGGTGGCGAAGCCTTGCAGCACCGCCGCGCGCATCGCCTCCGGCTTGACGGTGACGCCGCGCATCATGTCGGCGTAGATGCGCAGGGTGTCGATCAAGGTGTCCGCGGTGTCGAACAGCGGCTCCTTGTCCTCCTGGTTGTCCTTGTTGTAAGCCAGCGGCTGCGCCTTCATCAGCGTCACCAGCGCGATCAGATGGCCCACCACGCGGCCGGACTTGCCGCGCACCAGCTCCGGCACGTCCGGGTTCTTCTTCTGCGGCATGATGGAACTGCCGGTGCAGAAACGGTCGGCGATGTCGATGAAGCCGACGCGCGGGCTCATCCACAGGATCAGCTCCTCGGACAACCGCGACAGATGCACCATCACCAGGCTGGCGGCGGCGGTGAATTCAATCGCGAAGTCGCGGTCGGACACCGCGTCCAGCGAGTTGTGGCAAACATCGTCGAAGCCCAGCAGCTGGGCGGTGTAATGACGGTCGATCGGGAAGGTGGTGCCGGCCAGCGCCGCCGCGCCCAAGGGCAGGCGGTTGACGCGCTTGCGACAGTCGCTCATGCGTTCGGCGTCGCGCGCCAGCATTTCCACATAGGCCAGCATGTGGTGGCCGAAGGTCACCGGCTGCGCCACCTGCAAATGGGTGAAGCCGGGCAGCACGGTTTCGGCGTGCTGTTCCGCCAGGTCCAGCAGGCTGTGCTGCAACTCGCCGATCAAGCCGACGATGGCGTCGATCTGCGCGCGCAGCCACAGGCGGATGTCGGTGGCCACCTGGTCGTTGCGGCTGCGGCCGGTGTGCAGGCGCTTGCCGGCGTCGCCGATCTTGTCGGTCAGCCGGCGCTCCACGTTCATGTGCACGTCTTCCAGATCCACGCTCCACTCGAAGCGGCCGGCGCGGATATCGTCCAGCACTTCGCCCATGCCTCGTCGGATCGCTGCCAGGTCTTCGGCGGACAGAACGCCGGCGCGCTGCAACATGGCGGCGTGGGCCAGCGAGCCCTCGATGTCGAATTCGGCCAGTCGTCGGTCGAAATCCACCGAAGCGGTGTATTTCTTGACGAGTTCGGATACCGGCTCCGAGAAACGGCCGGACCAGGCGTGTTGATCTTGCATGGCGATGCTTTCTACGATGGCTGCGGACGAAAAACTTGGCGAAACTCCGGGGGCGCGCGGCGCCGCCGGGAATCTCCTACTATGCCAGCGGCGAGCGCCTTCGGCCAGTGCGGGTTTTCCTTGCTATGATGCGGCTATCCTATTTCCGGCCGCGCCCTCATGCCGCTACCGCCCCCGTCCGACCTGCCCGACTACCGCAACCTGGGCGTGCTGCTGCGCGCGCTGCTGCTGCTCGGCCTGTTTCTGCTGGGCGGCCTGTTGCTGGACGACGGCGGCGAGCCGCTGCCCTGGCGGCTGCTGCGCCTGTCCAGCCTGCTGGTGCCCGGCGCCTTGCTGAGCCTGGGCCTGCTGGCCTTGCTGGGCCGCCGCCTCTACCGCGGCCGGCGCGTGACGCTGAGCGCCGCCGCCATCTGCCTGCTGTCCTTCGCCTTCTGCGGCCGTCTGCTCAACCCGCTGGCGCCCATGCCCTGGGGCCAGGTGCTGCTGGCCGGCGCGGTGGGCGGGCTGATGCAGCATTACCTCAATCTGCGCGCGCGCGCCTTGTCCCCGGCGCTGTCGGAGGCGCGGCTGATCGCGCTGCAGGCGCGCATCCGCCCGCATTTCCTGTTCAACAGCCTCAACGCCGCCATCGCGCTGATCGGCAAGCAGCCGGACAAGGCGGAAATGGTGCTGGAAAACCTGGCCGATCTGTTCCGCGCCCAGCTGGGCGATCCGGCGCGGCAATCCACGCTGGGCCGCGAAATCGAACTGGCGGCGATGTATCTGGCGATCGAGGCCGAACGGCTGGGCGCGCGCCTGCAAGTGAGCTGGGACGTGCAAGCCCCGCTGGACGCGGCGCTGCCGCCGCTGATCCTGCAGCCGCTGGCGGAAAACGCGGTGTTCCACGGCATAGAACGGCTGGCCGACGGCGGCGAAATCCGCATTCAGGCGCGCCAGCTAGAACAACAGCTGGAGCTGACGCTGAGCAATCCGGTCAATCCGGAGCCGGCGGCGGCCGCGCCCGGCCACCACATGGCGCTGGACAATCTGGCCGAGCGGCTGGAGCTGTATTTCGACGCCGAGGCCTCGCTCAGCGCCCGGCTGGACGGCGAACGCTTCATCACCCGCATCCGCCTGCCTTATCGCCCGGCGCCGGCCCAGCGGCCGGGCTAAGAACCTGTTGACGCTCTGCTGCGCGTCGCGGAGCGTTGCGCGGTGAGTACGCCTTGTCCCACCCTTGCTCGCCCGATCGTAAACACGCTCTGAAAGCCGTCTATACTGCCCCCATCATTTACTTGAAACAGCTGATAGGGACATCATGGGAAAGAACCGGCTGGAAGCCTTCAGCGACGGCGTGCTCGCCATCATCATCACCATCATGGTGCTGGAACTGAAAGTGCCGCACGACACCAGCTGGACGGCGCTGCAAGACCGTTGGCCGGTCTTTCTCAGCTATGTGCTCAGCTTCATCTACGTGGGCCTGTACTGGAACAACCACCACCACTTCTACCACGCCATCCAGCGCGTGGACGGCCGCGTGCTGTGGGCCAATCTGCACCTGCTGTTCTGGCTGTCGCTGATTCCTTTCGTCACCGGCTGGATGGGGGAAAACCACTTCGCCCCGCTGCCGCTGGCCCTGTACGGCGTGGTGTTGCTGATGTGCGCGCTGGCCTGGTGGCTGATGCAGCAATCGCTGCTGTGCCTGCCCGGCAACCGCACCCGGCTGTCCGAGGCCTTGGGCAAGGACATCAAGGGCAAGATCTCCCCGCTGTGCTATCTGATCGGCATCGCCGCCGCCTTTTACTGGGAATGGCTGTCCGCGGCGATGTATGTGCTGATGGCCCTGATCTGGCTGGTGCCGGACCGCCGCATAGAACGACTGCTGGCGGAGAAATGAGGACGTCTTCGTTCCATTAATAAACACTATCAAACAAATTGCAATTTAAGATTTAACAAAACTATCGCCACTTCCGATAATGGCCGCTCCCTTAGTAAATGTTCTAATAATTTATGGGAGTGCCAATGTCAGTTCTGACCTTTTCCGTGAACCGCAAGCTTTTCACCCTGGCGCTGGCTTGTAGCGCCGCTCTGAGCCAAGCCGCCAACCTGACCCAGGACAACGGCGCGCCGGTGGGCGACAACCAAAATAGCCAGACCGCCGGCCCCAACGGCCCCACCCTGCTGCAAGACATTCAACTGCTGCAAAAGCTGCAGCGCTTTGACCGCGAGCGCATCCCGGAACGCGTGGTGCATGCGCGCGGCGTGGGCGCTGGCGGCGTCTTCGTCGCCAGCGAAGGCTTGCAGGACGTCAGCCGCGCCCTGGTATTCCGCAAAGGCGAAAAAACGCCGGTGTTCGTGCGCTTCTCCACCGTGATCGGCAGCCGCGGCGCGCCGGAAACCGACCGCGACCCGCGCGGCTTCGCCACCAAGTTCTATACCGCGCAGGGCAACTGGGACCTGGTGGGCAACAACCTGCCGGTGTTCTTCATCCGCGACGCGATCAAGTTTCCGGACATGGTGCATTCGCTGAAGCCGGACCCGGTCAGCAATGAGCAAGACCCCAACCGCGTCTTCGACTTCTTCTCCCATCTGCCGGAATCCACCCATATGCTGACCCGGGTGTACTCCAACTACGGCACCCCGGCCAATTACCGCGAAATGAACGGCAGCAGCGTGCACGCGCTGAAACTGGTGGCCGCGGACGGCCGCTACCAATACGCCAAGTTCACCTGGAAATCGCATCAGGGCGAACGCAATCTGCGCCCGGACGAACTGCCCAAGGTGCAGGGCCAATCGGTCAGCCACGCCACCGCGGACCTGCTGCAAAGCATCGAACAGAAACGCTACCCGTCCTGGGACTTGTACGTGCAATTGATCCAGCCTGAGGACATGAACCGTTTCGCCTTCAACCCGCTGGACCCCACCAAGGTGTGGACCGGCGTGGCGGAGCGCAAGGTGGGCACCATGACGCTGAACCAAGTGCCGGCCAACTTCTTCGAAGCCACCGAGCAGGTGGCGATGTCGCCGGCCAATCTGGTGCCGGGCATCGAGGCCTCGGAAGACCGTTTGCTGCAAGGCCGGCTGTTCTCCTATCTGGACACTCAGATGCACCGCGTCGGCACCAATTTCCAGGCGCTGCCGGTGAACCGTCCGCGGGTGGAGGTGGTGAACAATAATCAGGACGGCGCGCAAAACGCCTCCGGCCGCCAGGGCAGCGTCAATTACGAGCCCAGCCGGCTGGCTCCCAAGCCACAGGACCCGCAGTTCAAGCACAGCCGCCTGCCCTTGCAGGGCAATACCCAGCAGGAGGCCATCGCCAAGACGCTGAACTTCCAGCAGGCCGGCGAGTTCTACCGCTCGCTGAGCGCGCAGGACCAGGCGGACTTGATCCGCAATCTGTCCGGCGATCTGGCCA
The DNA here is from genome assembly GCF_057809415.1 of Chromobacterium sp. FG22. Lineage (NCBI taxonomy): Bacteria > Pseudomonadati > Pseudomonadota > Betaproteobacteria > Neisseriales > Chromobacteriaceae > Chromobacterium > Chromobacterium sp. FG22. The sequence goes on from NZ_JBMDJX010000025.1 coordinate 48,619, forward strand.
AGGTGCGCAATGTCGAGACCCGCGACATCATGCTGTCGCACTTCTACAAGGCGGACCGCCAGTACGGCGAGCGTCTGGCCAAGGCTTTGAAGGTGGAGGTGAAGGGGATTGAGCGCAGAGCGGTGCTGTTGCAGGAATAAGCTCGGCCGCATGAGTGAAGCGGGGCGGCCCATGGCCGCCCCGTTTTTGCGTGCGCGCCGCGCCGTGGCAGCGGTGTCGGCGGGGTTTGGTGGGTATCGCCTGCGGCTCCACCCACCCTACAAGACCATCCGCCGTAGGGTGGGTGGAGCGCAGCGATACCCACACGGAAACGCGATGGAATCGATGCTTGGACCTTGGCGGCGGGCTTTGGTGGGTATTGCCTGCGGCTCCACCCACCCTACAAGACCATCCGCCGTCGGGTGGGTGGAGCGCGGCGATACCCACGCGGAAACGCGATGGAACCGATGCTTGGGTCTTGGCGGCGGGCTTTGGTGGGTATCGCCTGCGGCTCCACCCACCCTACAAATACCCCGACAAACCATCCGCCGTAGGGTGGGTGGAGCGTAGCGATACCCACCGCAAGGTGCTTAGCGGTTTCGCAGGCGGATGCGGCGGAAGCGCGCTTCCAAGCTGAAGCGCTGTCCCAGCGCCAGGTAGATCTGGTGCTGGCTATCGACATGGCGGTAGACCCGGACCCGGTCGGCGCCCAGCAGCATCATGATTTCCAGATAGTTGAAGAAACCCATCCACTGGCCGCGTCCGGCGCGGTCGTCAAAATCGATGTCGCGCGCCACGCGGCTGAGCAGGCCTTTGCCGACGTATTCCCGGTTGTCCTTCAGCCATTGCAGCAGGTGGGCCGCGCATTCGCGGCCGTAGGCGTGGTCGGCGAGGAGATCCTTGCTGGGCGTAGGCATTTGCCAGTAATGCGGGTAGGTGCGGCCGGGGCAGAAGCGGACGAAGGGCAGCAGTACGCTTTGTTGTTCCAGAGCGTTCAATTTGTAGCGACGGCGCGGGGGAAAGTTTTGAGCGTGTTGCATGGTGTTTCTCCTGCTGTGACACAAGATAAACCACCTGCCGGGTGAGGCTGAGGTGAGGCAGGCGCGTGGCAGGATTGGCGTACCGGTCCGAAGTCTTGCCGGCGAGCGCATAGCGCTCTCCCACCATGCGCCTGCCAAAACGGCCTTGCCATGGATAAAGCAGCCAACGCAGCATGCTGCGTTGGCTTGTCGACTTCGGAAACGGGACGCCAATCCCGTGTGCCGCGTGTAGGCGGCAACGGGGGGATTGTTGCCGAGGGGGCGGGCGGGGTCAAGGTAGGGTGGTTGGTGTGGCTCGGTGTGTGGGTTTTGTATCCGCTGCGCGGATGATGATTTTCATTGCCGGGGCTGCCCGGCGAGCAGGGAGAGGATATTTGCTTGGCCAAATATCCTCTCCACTCCTAAAGGCCACCCTGCAAGCCTGGCCTACGGCTTCCCGCCGGGACCCGTCAGGCCCGAGGCGCGGCTGAACTCGCAGCGCGCTAACGTCGCGCTGCTCGAACAAGCAGCCGCTTAAAACCTCGGGCCCGCCACCCGACGGCAGGCTTGAAGGGATCTGGGGTGCGTCGGAGACGTGCTTTCTTCTTGATTTGTCTTAGATACCCACAGGCAGGGTCAAACTGGATAGTTATCCACAGAACTAGCCAGCAAAGCTAAATCACTCTTTCTTTTCAAAAAAAGACCACCTCATGTAGCGCCCAGGTGTCCCCTCGGGGCGCGCCGGAGAAAAAGGGGTCTGCAAGGTTTTAAGCGGCTGCTTTGTTTGAGCGATTTGACGCTAGCAAATCGCGAGTTCAGCCGCGCCTTGCAGGCCCCTTTTTCTTCGGGGTTTCGCGTCCTGGGGGACGAGGGGGGCTGGAAGGGGGCGGCGGCCCGCCCCCTCCCCGTTCGCCGCGCGGAAAGCGGCACCCAAAACATTATCCGCGCAGCGGATTCAACAGAAAAACCATCACCCATCACAGCCCTAATCAAAGGAGAACCAGTCAATAAGCGTCGCACCGGAATAAACCCAAACCCCTACTCCATCACCCCATGCGCCCCATACGCCAGCCGCGTCTCCACCTCCCCAAACATATGATCCATGATGATGTCCCGCACCGCCGTCGCCGGCACCGACCCCGGCGGCAAACTGTCCGGCAAGGAACTGATCATCAACGGCCCGTGCTCCGGGTTCAAGGTGGGACGGCCATGCGAACCCCGCACCAAGGACGGGTCCAGCGGAATCACCTCCAACAAACTGCGCATGCCCAGCTTGCGCTTGAGCAAAGTCCAGCCAATGCTCAACTTCGGCCAGTTCAAGGTCGGGTCCAGGAATAACTCCACCGGGTCGTAACCCGGCTTGCGGTGGATATCCACCGTGCGGGCGAAGTCCGGCGCGTGCGCGTCGTCCAGCCAATAGTAATAACTGAACCAGCGATCCGGCCGGCTCACCGCCACCAGCTCGCCGGAACGCGGATGATCCAGCCCCAGCAAACGCTTGCCGGCCTGATCCAACACCATCTCCACCCCGTCCAGCTCCAGCAACAAGGCCTTCACCTCCGGCACCAGCTCCGGCTGGCGCACATAGACATGTGCGATCTGATGGTCCGCCAGCGCAAAGGCCGCCGACGCGCCGCAATCCAGCTTGTCCTCGCCCTGCTCCTCCCGCACCTTGAGCCAGCCGGCCATGCGCAGGATGCGGTTGATCGCGATATCGTTGCTGACCGGCGTGACCCCGTACTCGGACAGCGCGATGACGCGGCTGCCGTCGCGCTCCGCCTGCTCGATCAGTTCGCCGCACAACTGGTCCACCGCCGCCACCTCCGCCGCCACCTCCGTATGGTCCGGCCCCAGCCTTTGCAGGCAGTAATCCAGATGCGGCAAGTAAACCAGGGTCAGCGTGGGCTGGCGCGAGCGGTACAGATGCAAGGCGCAGTCCGCGATCCAGCGGCTGGAGCGGATGTCCGCCGCCGGCCCCCAAAAGTGGAATAACGGGAAATCGCCCAGCTTCTGGCGCAGTTCCGCGTGCAGTTCCGGCGGGTTGCAGTAAAAGTCCGGGAGCTTGCGGCCGTCTGCCTTGTAGATGGGCCGCGGGGTCACGCTCCAGTCCACGTCGGCGTACATGTTGTACCACCAGAACAACTGCGCGCAGCTGAAGCCGGCGTGCAGGCGCCGGGCCTCGTGCCAGAGTTTCTCGCCCTGGATCAAGGCGTTGTTCTGCTTCCAGAACAAAGGCTCCGCCAGTTCGCGCGAATACCAGCCGTTGGCGACGCAACCGTGCGCCTGCGGCAGCTGACCGGTCAGATAGGTGGCCTGCGCCGGGCAGGTCAGCGCCGGCGTCACCGCGGTGATCGGGCGCTGCGCGCCGCGCTCCGCCAGCCGGCTCAGGTGCGGCGCGTGCCGCAGCAGCTGCGGCGTCAGGCCCACCACGTTGAGAACGAGGGTGCGTTGCATGATGTCAGTCCACGATGTCCACCTGCGGATTTTGGCCGCGCAGCACGGAGTTGCCCTGGTACAGCCGGCGCTGGTCCACCGCCAGCGGGCTGTTGGCTTCTTCGATGTCCAGACGGCCGCTCTGGGCGAAGAAGTCCAGCGGATTGCGCCAGACTATGGTTTCGATGTCGCGCTCGGCGATGCCGGCGGCGCGCATCGCCTCCACGGTCTTGGGCACTTTCAGCGGGTCGCTGACGCCCCAGTCGGCCGCGCTGTTGATGATGATGCGTTCGCTGCCGTACTGGCGCACCAGCGCTACCATCCTCGGTTCGTCCATCTTGGTGTTGGGATAGATGGAGTGGCCGGCCCAGCAGCCGGAGTCCAGCACCAGCGGCAGGGTTTCTTCGGTGTTGTGGTCTATCAGCACCCGTTCCGGCGCGATGCCGCTGTCGCGCACCAGGGCCAGGCTGCGCAGGGTGCCGGCCTTTTTGTCGCGGTGCGGGGTGTGGACCAGCGCCGGCAGGTCGAACTGTATCGCCAGTTCCAGCTGGCGGGCGAAGTAGCGCTCCTCGGCCTCGGTTTCGTCGTCGAAGCCGATTTCCCCCACCGCCACCACGCCGTCCTTGTCCAGATAACGCTCCAGCAGCGCCATCACGCCGTCGGCCACGTCCGGGTTGTTGGTTTCCTTGGGGTTGAGGCCCAGGGTGCAGAAGTGGCGGATGCCGAATTGCGCGGCGCGGAAGCGCTCCCAGCCCAGCAGCGACAGGAAATAATCGTCGAAGCTGCCGACGTGCCGCCGCGGCTGGCCCATCCAGAACGCCGGCTCCACCACCACGCTGATGCCGGCCCGGCTCATCGCCTGGTAATCGTCGGTGGTGCGGGAGGTCATGTGGATGTGCGGATCAAACATTTTCATGATGCAGTCCTTGCAGTAGGAAAACGACGTCGTCGGACACGCTGCGGCCGGCGGCGCGGCGCTCGCTGGCGTAAGCGGCCACCATCTGTTCCAGCTCCGGGCTCCAGCGCCGCTCCAGGCCGGCGATGTGCCGCGCCGGCGCGCCGGTGAACAGCGCCTTGAGCACCAGCTGGTTGAAATTGAGATCGGGAAACTGTTGCGCCGGGTAGGCGTTGTCGCAGGCCAGCGCCTGGAACACGCCGGCCACGTGGCTGCGGCTGGCGTCGGTGGCCAGCGCCAGCCAGTCTTCCGGCCTGGGCAGCAGGATCAGCGCCTTGACCACCGCCTGCTGTTCCAGGCTGTCGCCGCCGCGATACAGATCGAAGGCCAGCGCCGCGCCGGCGCCGGCGGCCAGGGCGCGCAGCAGCAGCAGCGCGCGGCCGGCGTCGCCCGGCGACCAGGCTTCGGCGGCCAGCACATGCTGGGCCTGCAAGGCCTTGATCGCGCCCTTGGGCAACAGGGTCAACGCCGCCAGTTGCCGGTTGGCCACGCTGAACAGCCGGCGCGCGGCGGCGGGCTCCGGCACGGCGGCGGTCAGACGGCGACAGGCCTCCAGCCACACCAGCGCCTGGGCGGCGTTGTGGCGGTCCGCCGCGTCCAGCAGGCTGGCGTGCAGTTGGTCCGCCAGCATGGTTTGCGTTTCCATCGCGCAGATTCTCCGTTCAAGTGCCCGGTACCCGGCGTTGCCAGCTCCGGGTCAGCCAGGCGGCCAGGACCGCCAGCGCCGCCCACTGCGGCAGGCCCGCGGCGGCGATGAACAAGGCGTCCGCCAGGGCGATGCCGGCAATCAGGCCGCCGACGGCGCGCGGCATGTCGCGGCCGGGTCCGGGCCGGGCCAGCCGCAGGCAATGCGCGCTCCAGCCCAGGCTGAGCAGCAGGAAGGGCAACGCCCAGGGCTGGAACGGTTGGCTGAGCAGGTAGAGCGGCGGCGCGGCCAGGCCCAGCAGCGGCGCCAAGCGGCCCAGGCCGGCGCGGCCTTCCTGCTTGGCCACGTAAGTCAGCGCGATCAGGTAAGCCAGCAGCGCCAGCGCCGCCAGCAGCAGCGGGCCAGACAGCGCGCCGGCGCCGAGCGCCAGGCCGCTGACCAGATAGACCTGCATCCGGCACAGGCCCATCAGCAGCGGGCTCAAGGGGTTGCCCTTGTGCCAGAGGTCGTAAAGCACCACGGTGGCGGCCAGGCATAGGCCGGCCAGCAAGGCGGACAGGCCCAGCGCCGCCAGCAGGGCGACGCCGACGGCCAACTGCGCCGAGCCGGCCAGCAGCACCAGCCGGGCCGACGCCAGCCCGGCGGGTATCGGCCGTTCCGGCCGTTCGCGCGCGTCGATATGGCGGTCGCAGACGTCGTTCAGATACATGCCGGCCACATAGATCAGCGACAGCGACAACAGCAGCAAGGCGAGCGGGCCGCCGGCCGCGACGTGGCCGGACAGCGCGGCGCCGACGAGGACGTTGCTCCACACCGTAGGCAGGTTGGACACCCGGCCCAGCCGCAGCGCCAGCGACCAGACCCCGGCCACGCGCCGGCGGGTCTGGCGCGCGTGCCGCCGCGACAGCCGCCGCCGGGCGCTGGTCTTGGGTATGGGCAGCGCGGGCTGTCCGCTCATCGCAGCTGGCCCTCCGCCCATTGCAGTTCCCGGCAGATCGCCTCGCCCAGGTCGCCCTGGCGGTGGGCCGGCGGCAACACGCCCCAGCTATAGGTTTCCACTTCCAGATGTCCGCTCAGCGGGCGCTGGCGTTGCAGCGCCAGCAGCCGCGACAGGAAATCCTGGGTGCTGGCGAACGGCCCCAGCGCGGCGTGGCAGATGGGCACGTGGAAGTGGATGCGCCATTCGTCGGCCGGCTGCCGCGGCAGCGCCGCCAGCGCCGCCGGCAGGTCCGGATAACGCCACAGCTCGCTGCCGCGCCGCGCCACCACTTGGTGCAGATAGGTGTCTTCGGCGAAGGCGCGCAGCGCCTCGGCCGCCATCCGGTCCGGCCGGGTCACGCGCAGGCCGGCGCTGAGCTGCAGCTTGGCGATGGCGATGCCGGCCTGGTCCAGCCGCGCCACCGCGTCTTCCGGCTGTTCGTACTCCACCGCGGCGTGGCAGGCGTCCAGGCATACGCCCAGGTGGCGGCGCACGATGGCTTCGGCTTCCTCGCGTTTGACGCCGCACCATTTGGCCACCTGGTTGAGCGCGGCCCGGCTCAGGAGGTGCAGTTCGAAGAAGGCGACCGCGTCTTCGCTGGTGGCCAGCAGGCAGTCCGGTTCCGGTTCCAGCGCCAGCACGATGCGGCGGCCGCTGTCCTGCCGCAGCCGGTGCAGGAAGGCGGCGTGTTCCAGCAGATGGGTGGCGATCCACAGCGCGCCGCTGCCGTCGCCGCTCAGGTGCTGGCGGTAGCCGCCGGGCACGGTGCTGACGCTGCCGTATTCCAGTTCCGCCGGCAGCAGATCCGCCAGCAGCAGGGCCAGCCGGTTGCTGTAGATCAGCCGCTGCGGGTCGCGCCAGTCCGGCAGGTAGACGCCGTCCTTCACCGCTTGCCGGTGGAAGGCGCCGAAGGGGAAGCCGTTGAGGGTGAACACATAGCATTGGTGCTCGGCCAGAAAGTCGCGGAATTCCGCCTGCGCCGGCGGCTCTTCCAGTTGCCGCGCCGCCAGCGCGGACAGCCGCAGGCCAAGGCCGAACGGCCGGTCCGGCGCCACCCGCGCCTTGATGCGCGGCAGGTGGAAGCCCAGTTGAGCGCGCAATTCCTGCCAGCTTTCGCCGGGATGGATATTGCTGCAGTAGCTCATGTGGACCGCGGGCAAATGGGGGGCCGACACGCTGTCCGGCCGTTGTTGGGGGTCAAGCAGCAACATGGTCATCGCTCCTGTCGCGCAGCCAGTCTATGGCCGCGTTCATCCGATCCGCGTCGATGGCGTGCACTTCCACCCCCTGCCCCAGACGCTGCAGCAGGGTGATGGTCAGATCGCCGCCAAGGTGTTCGCGGAACTCATCCAGCCCGGCCAGCACCTGGCGGCGCTCGCCGTCGCGCCAGTCCAGCGCCGGGTGCCACAGCGCAAAGCCCAGCCGCAGCAGCAGCCGGTGCAGGCTGAGCTGGGCGGCTTCGCGCAACAGGCCGGTCAGCACCGCGTAGCGGCAGTCCAGCGCCAGGCCTATCGCCACCGCCTCGCCGTGGCGCAGCGCGTAGCCGCTCAGCGCTTCCAGCTTGTGCGCGGCCCAGTGGCCGAAATCCAGCGGCCGGGCGCTGCCGAACTCGAAGGGGTCGCCGCCCTGGCCGATGTGGTTCAGGTGCAGTTCGGCGCAGCGCCGTATCATCCATTGCATCGCCTCGTCGTCGCCGGCGGCCAGCGCTTCGGCGTTGGCGTCCAGCCAGTCGAAGAAGGCGCGGTCGCGTATCGCCGCCACTTTCACCGCCTCGGCGATGCCGGCGATGCGGTCGCGGTGCGGCAGGCTGGCGATGAAGTCGTAATCGTTGAGCACGGCGAACGGCGGGGCGAAGGCGCCGAGGAAGTTCTTGGCGCCGAAGGCGTTGACCGCGGTTTTGACGCCGACGCCGGAGTCGTTCTGCGCCAGCACGGTGGTGGGCATGCGCACCACGCGCACGCCGCGGTGCGTGGTGGCCGCGGCGAAACCGGCCATGTCCAGCAGCGCGCCGCCGCCGACGATGACCAGGCAGCTGTGACGGTCCACATGGCATTGCTGCAGCCAGCTTTGCAGCGCGAGCAGCTGCTCCGGCTCGTTCTTGCACGCCTCGCCCCCCTGGGCCAGACGCGGCGGCGCGGCCAGTTCCAGCGCGGCGCGGTGACGCCGGGCGTAGCGTTCGAAAGCGGCCGGCAGCTGCGGGTGGGCGGCGGCCACTTCTTGGTCGATGAGCGCCACGAAGCGGTGCCGCCGTTCCGGCTCCCGCCGGCAGATGGCTTGCCGCAACAGCGGGTTGCCGGGGTCGCTCAGCAGGCCGCGCCCGAAATACACCGGGTATTCGAACGGCACGCTGAAACGCTGCATGGTCATGGCCCCGGCGCTGCGGCCGCCCGCGGCGTCGCTGAGGCCTGGCTTGCTGGCTGACAGTGGCATGGCTGTGCTCCTAGAAAACCGGTTCATGATCCGCCGCGCGCCGCGACATCCTCGCGCGGCGCGCCGACGAGGCGGAAGAGACGGCAAACGCGGTCCGGCGCTAACCGGACCGCTTGGGCGCTACTCCTCCGCCGACGCGTTTAATCGCTGGTGTCCATGCCTCCTTGCGTGTTGACGTAGCGATAGCTGGGCCCGGCCGTCTGCGCGCTGCCCGGCGCCACCGGGGTCTCCATCAGGCTGACCGCCTGCACCTTGAGGTCGTACATCAGGCCGATGGCGGTGTCGATGCGCTTGGGTTCGCCGTTGAAAGCCTGGTGCAGGGCGTTGAGCAGGCTGCTGTAGCTGTAGGCGTAGGCTTCCACCCTCACCTTGGCCTGGGTGTTGTCCTGGTAGTCGTAATCCTGCGGATTGGACACCATGGGGTAGACCCCGGCCGGGTCGTAGGGCACTTCCGCGCCGGCGTAGGCGTAGCCGCCGTCCGGGGTGCTGACGATGCGGCGGCCGTAGTAGATTTCGCCGAACTTGTAGTAGTGCGCCGGGTTGCCCGGCGATTGGTTCGGATTGGTGCTGGTGCCCTCGCCTTCAACGATGATGATGTTGATGGCGTGCAGGGCGCTGGCGATGTCCTTGATGGGGAACAGCCGCTCCGGCGAGAACCAGCCCAGCACCTGCTTGGGCACGGTGGCCGGAATGAAGATGCCGTCGCCCAGTTCTTTGATCTTCTTTTTGATCGCGTCGTAGAACTCGCCGATGGTGGCGTAGTCCGGCTCGTCCTCGGCGGCGAGCTTGGGCGTTTCCACCGGCACCGGGTCTTCCGGCTCCTCGATCACCATGAAGGTGTTGAACACCAGCTCCTTGGAAAAGGGCTCGATGCCCACGATGAAGTCATCGCCGCCGATGGACATCGGCAAGGGCCCCGGATACTTGGGGATGAACGGCGGCTTGTTGATCTGCGGGTGGCCGCCGATGGAGATCAGAATATTGCCCGCGATGCACATGTGCAGCATTTCCTGCATCACGATGCTGTGGATCAGCTGGCGGATTTCCTCGTTGTAGCCCGGCTTCAGCGAAAACATCGCGGTCAGATAGGGCGGGATGGTGGCGTGCTCCAGTTCCACCGCGTTTTGCAGGTAGTAGTGCAGTTCGGCCGCGGTCTTGGCGGCGCGGATGCCGTGGATGATGCTGCGTTGCAAGCGAATCATGGCCTGTTCTCCCTCAATCCTTGGACGGCGCGGCTTTGCGCTGCGCCTGGCGTTGCATCACCACCGCGGTCTTGCCGGCAACTTGCAAGGCGTCGAGGCTCACCGCCACCGCGTCGGTGTCCACCGCTTGCGGCGCGGGCAGGACGGCAGCCTTGGCCGGCGGCGCGCCCTTGAGCGGTTTGCCCTGAGCGTCGGTCTGGTTCAGCCACTTGAGGATGATGGCGCGTTTGTCTTCGGACAGGTCGCGCGTCACCGGCATGTGATTGGGGTCGCTCATCGGCAGGGCGAACGCCAGTTTGAGGATGTCCACATGGCGCACCACGGAGTCGTAATCGCCCAGGTCCACCACGTATTTGCTCATGATGGGATAGAGGTTGCCGTACTGGACGAAGATGGGCCGGATATCGTCGTACCAGGTGGGGTGTTCCGGCACCGGCACGCGGTTGAAGGCCAGTACGCTGACAAAGTTCCAGTAATTGCTGACATAGCCCTGCGGCTGATGCTGCAGCTGGTAGCCAATGCCGTACAACTGGCCGTCGATATAGCCGCGCGGATTGCCCGGTCCGGCCGGGATCGCGCCTATCTCCGCGCGGCCGTGGCCGTTGTCGTTGGTGTGGAAACAGGCCGGATAGCGCACCGCGTCCGCCGGCACGCTGATCCTGGGCGGCAGCACCGGTTTATTGTGCGGCGGCGACGGCGGCAACGGTTGGCCGCCGCCCATCAGGGTGGCGCCGTTGGGCAGCAGTTCCACGTTCACTTGCGCGGACAGCGGCTTGCCGTAGCGGCTGGCGAAGAAGCTGACCGGCAGCTGCTGGCCGGCGTTCAGCCGCAGCACGTGTTCGTCGGAGCGCACATAGAGACCATCGATGGACTCCTGCACCAGCACCTGGAACACACCGCCGGACGGCGCCAGCAGCAGCACCGGGCAAGCCTCCAGCGCCTGCCTGGCGCCGGGGATGGCCGAGTAATCGAAGTCCTGGATCGCCGCGGTCTGGCGATACCACTCGGACGGCTCGTCGCTGGCCGCCGCGCCCGGCTGCGGCGGGTCGTAGGCCACCTGGCCCAGCACGATGACCTGGTCCTTGGGCAGATTGCCGCTGATCGGCGCATGCGCCGGCTGTTTCAACACCCCAAGCGTCAAGGTGCCCATGTCGACGAAGGCGCCGCTGGCGTCGACGATGGGCAGGGCGTTGCCGAAGTCCGCGGTCAGCGTCTGGCGCTCCGGGTGGTTCTGGCACTGGAAGCTGTAGACGCCGCCGGAGGGCACCATCGGATATTCATTGGGGTTGGGGTCCAGCTGCGCGGTCATTTGCCGGCCCATGACGAAGTGCCGGGGTTCGCGGTCGTGGTAAGGACCGATGGTGCCGACGATATGGCCCTGGGTATAGCGGGGAATGGACGGATCGCGGCCGTAGCCGAACAGATTGAACTCGATGGCCAGCAGGCCGTGCTGGCTGGCCTTGCGCAGCGCCTCCAACACCGGCGAGTGGCTGTGCCCGTGCCATTGGACGTTTTCCAGGATGGACTGGTAGTTGGCGGCCAGCAGTTGGTCCGAGCGGATGCCCTGCTGCTGGCGCTGCCACAGATTCATGAAGCCCACCGGCAACATGTCGCCGATGAACAACGCGCGCTCGACATTGTCGGTCAGCCGCACTTGCAGCGCCCAGATCTGGGACACCATTTGCTGCTGCGGGTCCAGGTCCGCCATTTTGCCCGGCGCGCGGCAATCGGCGTTTTCCATCGCCATGCCGATGATGGGGTCCTGCGCGCTGCTGGTGACCGGCTTGCCATTGAGGCTGGCGCCGGTGACGCTGCAGCTGACGAAGCGGAAGATGGCGGTGCCCTGCGGGTTCCAACCGCCGTCGCCGCCGGTCGTGGACAACTGCTGGTATTCCTCCTTGAAGGCGTCGGAATCGTAATAACAGACATTGTTGTTGACGGTGGACACGTCCGACTGGAAGTAGCCGGAAAAGTGAATGCGGGGAGAGTCGAGATAACTCATGGCGGTTCCTTTACGGCTGCAAAGTGGCCCAACTCGGGTCGGGTTGAGCGTTGGCCTTGTCGGCCGCCGGCGCGTCGGTCTTGCCCTTGTCCGGGCAATCGGTGGCGAACAGGCAGCACCATTCCGGTTTGGCCGGGCACATCTCGGCCACTTTGAGCCAGGTCCGTTTCGGGTCCGGCTTCTGCGCGCGGAAGTTGCTGTAGTTCTGGCTGACCATGGGCGCGTCCGGCGGAGAGCCGGGATCGCCAGAGAAGAAGAAGGACTGCGGGTGCCGGTAAGGCGCGCCCTTGCCGCCGTCACGGGTCGCTTGCTTATAGAAGGCGTAGCCGAACAGGATGCTGCCCGGCTGCACTATCCGCGAGTACGCCTGGACGCTGCCGTTCAGGTGCGTGCTCTGCTCGGCGTTGTACGGCAGATGCTTGATGAAGTCGCGGCGCGGCGGGTGATTGTCCAAGGAGAACTGGCAGCACTGCGGCGTGCCCTTGGGCCGGTCCGCGTAGCGCAGGAAATAAGCCTTGTTGCCCAAGGACACGAAGGAGCAGCTGTACTGGTTGCTGCCGGGGAAGATGGGCAGGCAGCGTTTTTCATAGTGTTCCATCATCGCGCCGCGGCCGTCGCCGTCCGCCGGCACATAGCTGGCGTCGTAGTAGCTGGCGCCGTAGGACTTTTCGTAGTCCTGACCCTCGCTCATGCCGGCCGGCGGCGAGGCGTACGGCGGTGGGTATTGCTGGATCGCCGCCTGATTGAAGATGCGATACATGGTCCAATCGCTGACCCACCACTCGGGGAACAGCGGATCGCTGGGTTCGCCGGGCTTGCGCGGATAGACGCAACTGCCCGGCAACAGACAGCCTACGGTGTTGTGCACGCCGCCGGTGTAATAGCTGTGACGCCCAGCCGGCGTGCTTTTCAAGGCCTTGAGCGCGGCGGCCGCGGAGGCCTCCGGCATGTCGGCGGCCTGGGCGCCGGCGGCGACGCAGGCCAGAAGCAGCCACCCCCAGCGCGCGCTGGCGGTGGCAGACTGTTGCAATGACATCGATCGTGCTCCTTGTATTGGAACCCCCGGTGCCATCCGCCCCCTTGGCCGCCGCTTCCTGCCCGGCGCGCTACGGACGGCGCCGCTTCACGGGCGGCTGACCCGCCCTCCCTGATGCAGCGCACTACGTATAGTCACTTAGTATTAACACACATAAAAACACATGCTTTTATCATGACTTGTAAGTGTGGTTATAGCCGGCGGCGGATCAGTCGCAAAGGAAAATGTGAAATGCGGACTAAAACGACGCGGGCGCGACAGTCCTCTTCCCGGCCTTGACCCCAAGCTCGGCGCTGGACGACAATCCACGACGCGCCGGCTTTCCCGACGCCGGGAACGCGGCCCGCGCAGGCCGGCAGCCGCCCCGCCATGGACTTGCCCGCTTCCGATCGGTCCCGGACAGGCTGCGCCGACATCAATTGGAAACCTCATCATGGCCCTCTCCTCCCTCCCCTCCGCCGCCGAAGGCCAAGCCACGCGTCAGCTGGGGCAGGCCATCGCCCAATTGCAGGCGCTGCGTCAGCAACATACGGAATTGGGCGTGCTGGACGCGGTGATAGACGAGTTGAGCCGCTGCCGCCAATCCATACGCCAGATCGCCAGCCGCCACCTGCTGGAACTGGACGCCGCCAACAGCAGCCTGGGCGCGGCCTTGCAACTGCTGTGGCAGAGCGCCGACGGCGGAACGCAAGACCAGCACCTCGCCTTCATGCTGGAACCGCTGCATGCGATGCAGCTGAATGCGGCCAGCGAGTTGAACCGCTTGCTCTAAGGGATTGATTCAACACGCAAGCCAGCCCCGACGGAGAGATCCGTCGGGGCTGGCTTGTTGACGCCGCGGCCCAGCTAAAGCGCCGCGCCTACACCGGCCCGCCCGTCATGCCGCCCGGCGCCGGATGCACATGGCCGGCCAGGCTCTTGCCGCTGGCCACCACGTCGCCGCCGGCGTTGTTGAAGCTGCCGCCGCTCTGGCTGATGTTGCCGGAGAAGCTGGCGCCGCTGCCGCCGGAACCGTTCAGGCCGCCCTGATAGGTGAGCAGACCCTTGACCAGCAAGGTGCCGCTGATCTCGGTGGCCGGCGCGTCTATGCTGACCTTGGCGCCCGCCTTAAGGACGATTTCCGCCCCGGCTTCCACCACCACTTTTTGCACCCCGCCGCTGACGGTGAGCTGATGCGCGGCGCGGTCGTATTCCAGCGTCGCGCCGTCGGCGAAGCGGCGATGCCATTTATCGACGCTGGCCACCGGCACCGCGTCGGCGGCGGAGAAAATGGCGCCCAACACCACGCCGTCCTCGCCGCGCGCGTCCAGCAGCACCGCCACCTGCTCGCCGATGTCCGGCAGCCAGTAGTCCTTGTCGCGGCCGCTCTTGCGGCTGAGCACCGGCAGCCAGGCGGTGCGCAGACGCCCCAACTCCGGCAGCCGCACGCGGACGCGCTGGGTATTGGCGTCCACGGCGGAGACGCTGCCGAACTTGAGGGTGGCCAGCGCTTCCGGCAGGGGTACGTCCATCATGGCTTGCTCCTCTCTTTTTGCGGGTTTTGGGCGGCGCCGGCGCTCACCCGTTTCAATTCCAGCTCGCACACATAGCCGTCCTGGCGGCTGATGCGGTGGCTGGCGCGCTGGATCTGGTAGCGGCCGGACAATTTGCCGAAGCCGTCCAGATCGATATTGCTGCCGGCGGCCAGCTGCGGCGAGCCGTCCACGGTGATGGACATGCGGGTGCGGTCCAGTTGGCGGCGCTCCAGCTCCGCCGCCGCCATCTGTTCGGCCTGGCGCTTGCCGGCAGCCTTGCGGGTGAGCTTGACGGTGTCCGCGCTGCTGGCCTTGCCGCCCGGCGCCTTGGCGTCGGCGCGCACGCTGGCGGTGCGCAGCGCGCGCTTGGCCGGATCGTGATAGCTGACGTCCACCTGGGCCGGCACCTTGCTGAGCTGGTCCTGGGCCTGCCAGGCCATCAGCTGAGCCGGGGTGTAGCGGCGCACGCTGGCGCTCCGCATCAGGTCGCTGCGCTTCCAAAACACCAGCTTGCGGTTGTTGTCCATCACCTTGCAGACATAGCCGTACTGGTCCGCCACCCGTTGCAGGAATTGCAGATCGGTTTCGTGGTACTGGGTCAGCCGGTCTATGTTCACCGTCTCGATCTTGCCCTGCAGCTTCATCCGGTGGCGCTTGGCGATGCGCTGGGCCAGCGCTTGCAGCGTGATCTGCTCATAGGCGCGGCCGTTCTTGGTGCGCAGCGGGTGCTGCACGCCGGTGGCCAGCGCGCGGATGCGCACGGTGGACGGCGGCGAGCGGTATTCCACTTCGTCGATGTCGAAGCTGCCCGCCGCCACCAGCGCCGCGCCGCGATAGCCCAGTTTGAGCGCCAGCGTGGCGCCCTTGTCCGGATACCAGCCGTCCAGCCAGCGGCCGTCCACGTCTTCCAATTCCACGTCCAGCTCGTCGGATTCGCCGCTCAGGTGATCGGTATAGCTGACGCTGAGCGCGTGGCGAGCGATGTCGGCGGTAATGGATTTGCCGTTGTAGCTGAGTTCGAAGGCCGGCGTCGGCACCTCTTGCGCGCGGCTGTCGCTCATGAGCGCCTCCACGGCGGCAGTTGCTCCAGCGCCTCGCTGTCCGCGGCCTCCAGCACCGGAACGGCCAGGATCAGGCCGGCGGGCAGGGTTTCGCCTATGGGAATGTGGGCGTTGTTGGCGATCAGCTGCGCCATCTGGCCGACGTCGCCGTAATAACGCCAGGCGATCTGGTCCCAGCGTTCGTTTTCTTGAGTCACATGGTTCAGGAACATGGGGTCACCTCAGGATGCGCCGCACCGCGGCCTTGGCGGCCAGGCCGGCCAGCGGCTCGGCCAGTTCGCGCAAGGCCACCTCGGAGCGGCCGTTGATTTCTTCGCAGGCGGCCAGCTTGTCCAGCACCTGGCCGGCCTGGGTGCCGGCCAGCAGCCGGCCCATCGCCGTCATATTGAGCTTGGCCTGCTGCAGGCTCTGGCCGACGCGCACCGCGTCGCCGGCCAGCTTGCTGTATTGCTCGAACTTGGCCATCTGCTCGCCGCTGACTTGCAGTCCGGGGGCCAGCGCCTGCACCTCCTTGAGCAGGCCGGGCAGCTTTTCCAGCGCCGCAGCCGGGTCTCGGCCGGCCAGCTGGCGCAGTTCGCGCGCGGTGTTGATCACGGTCTTGACCTTGCCCACCACGCTTTTGACCTGGGCCACGGTCTTGGCCAGGCCGGCGATGTCGGCCTTGAAGCGCTCCAGCCCGGCCGGCAGCTTGAGCTTGCCCGCGGGCAGGCTGGCGGCGGCCTTGGCCAGCGCCGGCTTGGGCTTGGGCGGCGCGTCGCCGCCGTACTCGCGCAGGCTGAGCTGGGCCTCCACCGCCAGCAGGCTGCCGCTGCGGTCGGTCTGGCGGCCGGTGCTTTGCAGTTCGGCGATGACGAAGCGGCCTTTGTAGTCGCCGTTGCCCAACACCAAGGCCAAGGCCTGGTGCTGCAGGCGCGCCGCCTGCAGCTTTTGCAGCTCCTCGTCCGGCTGGCAGTAGGCGGCGTGCAGCACCAGGTCGATGCGGATTTCGTCCAGCTTGTCGCCGACGAATTGCAGCACCGGCTTGCCGCCGATGCGGCCGTGTTCGGCGAAGTCGCTGCCGCTGCGCTGTTCCAGGCCGTCGAAATAACTGATCAGATCAAACTCGATATTGCCCAGTACCGCGTACATGGGTTGCCCTCCGAATGGGTGGAAAGAGAACCCGGCGCGCGAGCGCGCCAGGCTCCGCGACTCAAGCGCGAGCGCTGTAACTGCGCCGTTGTCTGTCCGCCTCGTAGCGCCGCATCAGGCGTTCGAACTCGGCGTAGGACAGCTGCACCGCCTGCTGCACCTGCTGCTTGACCGTGGCCGCCGCGCTGGCGGTGACGGTGATGTGCGGCGCGAAGGTGACGTTCATGCCGCCGCCGGCGCTCTTGCCCGGCGACTTGGCCGCCGCGCCGCCCTGTTGCAGGCGTTGCAGCTGCCGGGCGCGCGCTTCCGCCTGGGCGGACACCGAGACGCTGGCCGTCACTTCCGCGCCGACCCCGCCGCGCTTGCCAGCCGACGCGCCGAAGTCCACCTTGGGCGGCCGCGACGGCGGCTGGGTGGCGGCAGGCGGCTGCTTGGCCTTGCCGGGCATGGGCGCGCCGTGGATGGCCTGGCCCACCTTGCCGCCGGCCCATTCCCCGGCGTACTTGCCGGCGAAGTGGCCGATGACGCCGCCCACCAAGGTGCCGACGCCGGGCAGAATCATGCTGCCTATGGCCGCGCCCATCGCCGCGCCGCCGATGGAGCCGCCGGCCTTGCCGCCTATCTTCCAGTACTCCTTGTTCTTCTCGGTCTGGCTGCGATTGGACTTGCTGACGTTCCACGCCTCCTGGCCGGCCTCCAACGCCGTGATCACCGAACCGGCGACGCCGGCCTTGAGCAGGCCGCCGGTGCGCTTGAACACTTCCTTGCCGATGCCGAGTCCGGCCTTGGCCACGCCGGCGCCGGCCTTCAACAAGGGCGCCGCGCGCTGGGCCGCCGCCTTGGCCAGCTTGGCCGCGCCGCCGATGCCGCCGCGCGCCAGCCCGGGCAGGCGCTTCAGCCCCGCTCCGACGCGGCTGGCCACCGAACCCGCCGCCCTGGCCGCGCTCTGCGCTCCGGCTTTGGCCTTGCCCGGCAGGCTCTTGAGCCAGTCCCCGGTTTTCTGCGCACCGCTACGCAGCATGCCAGGCACCTGCTTCAGCGCATTGCCCAAGCCTTTGATTCCGGCCTTGGCCAGCGCCGCGCCGCGACGGAACGCTTCGCCGATGCCGCCTGGCAGGCCGCGCCCCTTGGGCAGGCGCCGCGGACGCGGGCTCCGTCTGGGGCTCGGTCTCGGCTGCGGGCTTGGCCTCCGTTTCGGGCCGGGCTTGGGACGCGGCTTGGGCCTGGGTCGCCGCTCTTTGCGGCCGCGCTCGCGCCGCTCTTCCTTCTTGCGCTGGTCCCGGTCCGGGTCCATGCCGTCGCCGGGCTTGTCGATGTCGCGCATGGCCGGCTGGCAGCAACAGCAGCAGTTCTCGGGCTTGGCCTCCATGCAGCCGCCGGGCTTGTCCGTCTGGCTCTGGCTGCTTCCGGGTTTGTCCGTCTCGCTCTGAGTGGCGCCCGGCTTGTCTTCCTTGAACCATTCGCTGCCGGCGGCCCATAGCTTGCTCAGCAAACCGCCCTTGGTGTCCTGGTAACGGCGCAGCGATTTGCCCACCTTGTCGCTGATCTCGCCGGCCTTGGTCGCGCCGTCCTCCAGCGCTTTCACCGAGCCGAGCAGGCTTTCCACGCTGGGCAGCTTGCCGCCCAGCAAGGGGTTGAGCTTGCCGTGCACATAGCGCAGCGCCTTGTTGCCCATGCCTTGCGACAAGGTCTTGTGCACGGTGCCGGCCGCCTTGGCCACATCGCGGCTGATGCTGCCCACCTTGTCGTTGAATTCGATCAGGGGCGTGGCGTCCGGCGCCGGCAGGCCTTGCAATAGACTAATGGCGGAACGGATCTTGCCGCCGCCGGCCTTGCCTTTGGCCGCCGCGCCTCCCGCCTTGCCCGGCTGGGCCGCCTTGGCGCCGTCTTCTTTCAGCAGCGTCTCACTGGCGGCGGCGATCTTGGCCAGCACGCTGCCCGGGGTGTCGGCGTAGCGGCGCAGCGCCTGGCCCACTCTGGCCGCGCCCTTGGCGACGGTGTCGCCGGCGTCGCGGGTGCTTTCCAGCGCGCCCAGCATGGCGTCCACGCTGGGCAACTTGCCGCCCAGCAAGGGATTGAGCTTGCCGTGCACATAGCGCAAGGCCTTATTGCCCAGGCCTTTGGACAAGACTTCGTGGGTTTTGCCGGCGGCGTCGGACAGCCAGCGCGAGGACAGCTGAACAGCGTCGGCCACGCCTATCCATCGCTGGATGCCGGGCGTGCGCAGACGCTGAAGGGTGGATTCGAGATCGGGCGGCGCGTCCTTGGACTTGTCGCCGCCGTCGCCGCGCGGAGTCGGGCGCTTGGGCACGGTCGGCGGGCGCGGATTGCAGGTGGCGTCTTTTTGCCGCTCCTGGCTTTCCAGCACCCGCTGTTCCACTTCGATCACCGCCTTGACCTTCACCGAGGCCTGCAGCTCGACGCGGCACTTGGCCACCATCTCGCTGACCTGGGACACGCCGGGCAGGGCGAGCTTGACGCCCTGGCCGCGCTTGATGCTGTCCAGCCAGGCGTCGTGACGCCGGCGCAAGCGGTCCAGCGTCAACTCCAGCTTGCGGTGATCCCGTTCCAGCTGCGGCAGATCCAGCGCGGCGAAGGCCTTGCGGGAACGCTCCACGCTGTCGCTCAGCTCGCGTTGGCGGTCGCGCAGGCGCAAGCTGGTCTTGCCCAGTTCGTCCAAGGAGGCGCGGGCGGAACGGAAGGCGTTGTCGAAGACCCCGGACAGCGTCGCTCCCACCTTAAGACCGATGAAAAACTCGCTTACCATGGTGTTAGCCTGTGAGTATGAGGGGAAGGGCTGTCAAGCCGCGCTAAGAGCCTGGTCGAAGGCGAAGCCGACAGCGCCGGGTGGGGCCGGCGGGCGTCCTGACGGACGGGCCGGCCCCGGGCCGCGCGGACGCGCGGCGCAGGAAAAATCAGTCTCGATCCAGCCACTGCTGTTCGCGCTCGTGACGGCGCTGGATCTCTCGCTCCGCCACCTCGCACCAAAACCAGTAGTCGTCCATCGCCAGCGCGTCGATTTCCGACGGCGGCAGGCCCAGCACGGTCAGCAGCGCTTCGTCGAAGTCCTTAAGCGTCGTCGGAGACGCCCACCATGTCGCGAAAGCAGTCCGCCAGCGCGCGGCTGTCGGCGATGTCGAGCTGGTCGATGTCTTCCAGCGTCAGGCCGGTCATGCGCGCGAACAAGAAATCCTCCTGGTCCGCGTCGTCCTGGCTGTGATGGCTGGCGGCTTTGAGATCCGCGCGCTTCAGACGGCTGATGTCCAGGCTGTCCAGACGTTCGCCGGCGGCGTTGGTGAACGGGTATTTGAGTTTGATCTTCATGTGAGCTCCTTGGTCGCGGGCTGCGTGGTTGATGAGCTTCATTGTCCGGTTTACGGCCCGGCGGGTCTGTTAAAGCCCTTTAGGGAAAGGCTTGAAGCCGCCGGTCGGCTTGCCGCCAGAAGCCTCCCCGCGGCTCCGGCGGACCCGGCAAAGCCGGGTCCAGCCTCGTCCGCGCGGAAAGAGAGAAACAAGCCGGCCGGCGGCCGGCCCCCCATCAACCGCCGATATTGCGACGGTACAGTTCCAGCATGTCGTTGCCGCCCACCCGGAAGATGTTGGCCAAGTAGTCCAGCTCCAGCACGTCCTCGCCGTCCACGACCTGCTTGATGTAGGTGGCGGAGAAGGAAGAGCTGAAATCGGCGTTTTCATGCTGCTTGTAGGTGCCCAGCGGGTTCTTCTTGAACATCACGGTCAGGAAGGTCACCAGGCTGACCTGCTGCAGGCGGCCCTGCGCGCCGTAGGTCTCGATGCTGGAGCGGGCCTGCAATTGCACCGCCTGGAACGGGTTGGCGATGATCTTGGCCACGTCCTTGTACAGCGAGTTCCACTTGATCTCGCCTTCCAGCTTGTCGAAGCCGGCCGGCAGCTCGATCTTGCCTACCATGCCCAGCGCCTTGTGCTCCTGCATGATGGCGGACACGTCCGGCAGCTTGATCTCCTCGGCTCGGCCCAGCAGCGAGTTGCCGTTGATGTAGATGTTGGCGTTGGTGATGCGGTTGATTTCAATCTTGCCTGCCATGATCAATTGCCTCCCTTCAGGCTCAACAGGTATTCCGAGGTGATCTCGGTCTCAAAGGTCAGACGTTCCAGCGGCGGCGGCACCGTGTACTTGTAGCTGATCAGCAGATGGCCGGCGGCCAGCTCGGTCTCCGGATTGCGCGCCACGTCGAACCAGGCCTTGAAGCCCAGCAGCGCGCCGTCGCCGATCAGCTTGCGGCCGTAGCCGTTCACCGATTCCACCAGCGCGTCGATGGTGGCCTGGTTCAGCGGCATGTCGATGAACTGCTGGCTGAAATAGCGGATCGACTCATTGATCACGTCGCCGGTGCGGCGCACGTTCTCGAAGTTGCGCATATGGCTGACGGTGGGCCAGGCGGCGGTGCGGTTGCCCCACAGGCGGAAACCCGAACCAAAGCTGGAGAACACTGTGGTGATACCCTGCTCGTTCAGCAGGTTCACCTCGGACTGCGGATCGTCAATCATCGCGGTCAGCTGGCGCTCCACGCCGATGACGCCGGCCAGCTCCTGGTTGGAACTGGACCACCAGAAGCCCTTGTCGTTGTCCACCTTGGCGCGCAGGCCGGCGGCGCGGGCCGACAGCGGCTCCAGACGGGTATCATTGGTGGCCGGGTCGAACACCTTGACGTGCGGATAGCACAGGCGCACGCGGTCGCTGGAGGTGTTGAAGTTGATGCCGCCGGCCGGGCCGCGGCCCGCTTGCGCCTGGGCGAAGCTGGTGCCGATGGGCGCGTCGACATAGGCGATGGCGTCCAGCTTATCGGCCATGGCCGCCATCGCGCTGGCCACCGAGTTCTGAGTGCAGAAGCCCGGCGCGATCAACAGCTTGGCGAAGAAACCGAAACGGTTATAGGTGTCTTGCAGCGCCTTCAGGCCGGTGCGGTTGCCGGCGGCGTTGACCGCGCCGATGATGTCGGCGGCGGTGACCTTGGCCGGATCGGCGTAGTCATAGCTGACTTTCAGGCCGGCGCCGGCGGCGATGGCGCCGTCCTTCAGCCGGGTGATCTTGCCGTTGACCGCGTCCAGCAAATAGTCAGTGCCGGCCACGTAGGCGGTGGCGCCGTCGGCGCTCTTCACCGTCACGTTCAAGAGCGCCGCCTTGGCGGTCTTGCCCTGGCCGGTGGCCGCGTCCAGCGTCACGGCCTCGCCGGCGACCGAGCTCTTGTGCAGCGCCGGGTCCAGCACATTGATCACCACCACGGTGCCGGCGCCGTGATCGTAGATCGCGTTCAGCGCTTGCGGAATGGTAAAGCCGGCCAGCTGCGGGCCAAAGGCCGCCCCGTCTTTTTCCGACAGGCACAACACCGGGGTATTGGCCGCTTCCGGCGCCAGCGGCGCGGTGCCGATCAGGCCGATCACCGCCGATTTAACGGTGCGCACCGGGCGCGCGCCGCGTTCCACTTCAATGGTTTCCACGCCATGCAGATAATTGGCTGCCATGCTCAAGCTCCTTGTTCAGCGCTAGGGGACGTCGATGCCGCCGCTTGCGGCAACGGGCTCAGATGCTGCAAGGCCAACAGCACGCGGGTGTAATCGTGCTGTTCCGGCATCTCCACCTCGGCGCCGGGAAACAACATGATTTCCTGGCCGTCGGCCAAAGTGACGCCGCTGATCGGCCCGGAATACAAATACTTCATGCTTGCTCCTCCTTAGTGACTGCGGTTAACACAGGCTCATGCCCCGGGGCCGCCTCCGCCACCTGCAAGGTGTCGGCGGCCAGCGAAATGGCGTAACGGGCGATGCCGTCGCTGAAGCCCAAAAAGGTTTCGCTCGACAGACAGGCGGGTCGGCAATCCGGCGCGGAGAATCCCAGGCAGGCGCGCCGCGCCGCGTCCAGCGCTTCCGTATCGTTGACTTGCGCGCCGGCGCGCCGCAGCAGCAGCGTCAGCTCCAGCTGCAACGTGCGCAGCTGGCAGACGCCGGCCACATCGCGCGGCAAGGCGAATTGGCTGCCTCGATAGCTCAACAAGAGCGCGCCTTGCGGATGTTCAAGCCGGTAATCGGCCGGCGCGGCGCAATGCTCGACGCTCAATGACGGCAAAGCGCCGCGCAAACGCGCCAACAGCGCGTCAACGATTTGGGAAGTGCTGGCCACGGGCGGGCTCCTGGACATCGTGGGAAGAAAGGCGAGATCACTCGCAAGGACGGTTGCCGACGACGCCTGGCCATCGAACGAGGGCAAGGATGCGCCATCGTCCCCATTGCGGTCTTTTAACCCTCTTTACTGAAAGCCGGACCGCGCCGGCGCTGACAGCCGTCATCCGGGCCGCGCGCGCGAAGACGGCGATAATGGCCGTCATCGATACCGCCGCCAAAGGACAACGCCATGCAAGCACGCTTTCGCAGCAAAGGACCGGAACTGCTCGTCGACCTGGCCCAGCACGTGGCCATGACGCTGAAACAGCTCGCCAACACCGAACAACAACAAGCGGAGCAACTGGGGCAGGAAATCGCCGAACGCATGGCCAAACACTGGGGCGGACAGAACATCTACTTTCCCATCGGCTTGTCCTATCAGTCCTCTCTGCGCGACCAGCAGATCTACGGCGAATTCACCGGCGGCAACCACGCCGAACTGGCGCGTCGCTACGGCGTATCGCTGCAATGGATCTACAAAATCATCAAGACGGAACGCCAAAGGGAGCTGGAGCAACGCGCCGGGCAGACCGGCTGAACACGCCCCGCCGCGCCCATGAAAAAAGCCGCTCCTCCAAAACCGGAGAGCGGCTTTTCTGACTCAGACTTTAAACAAACTCAATCCAATAAAGGCTTGATTTAAAACATTTATAGTAATTTTCTATTAAATATAGTTTTAATATATTAATTTTTTCCTGGAATCAGTCCGGATACCGCCTATACCTAGAAGGCCACACCACCACAGCGGCCACAGACCGCTGAGCGCAACGTCACTAGATCAAACGGGGTATCCACATGACACATCCAGCGCCTCTCGCCGCCATGGCTTTCCTGCTGCTGTCGTCTTTTGCTCACGCCGACGGCGGGGTCATCACCTTCAGCGGCCGCATCGTCGAAGCCCAATGCCCGTTGGCGCTCGACGCGCCCAGCCGCGTCAACGGCCCCAGCCGGCTGGAAGTCGGCAAATGCAAGGCGCCGGTCCATATCCAGGCCCTCGCGGCCAACGGCGAGAACCTGCCGGTGCGCGCCAACGCCGACGCCCTAGCCAGCAGCCAGGTCGCCGCCAAAGGCTACGACCTGGATCGCAGCGACAAGCTGCGCAGCTTCAATATCCTCACGCCCAAAGACAAGCCGCGCGGCCAACTGGTGGTCAGTTATTACTAAACCATTCAAGTTTTTTGTTGCAGTTAAAACAAATAGCCTCCAATTTTGGAGGCTATTTTTTATTACGCATCAAATGTAATTATCTAAACACAAACCATCTTTATGCAGCATGAATTGACAAGTCAATGCCATTTCTTTAAGAATAGAAAAATATTTGGCATAAATTAAAAGGAGCATCTCATGGAGTTTACAAACAAGCTCAATACCTTATCTAGCAGATCAAGACAACTAGGGCCCTCTCTACAAACTGAAGAAGCGACCAAAAACGCCCTAGTAATGCCCTTTTTAAGCACGATTCTTGGCTATGATGTTTTTGATCCAACTGAAGTCATCCCTGAATTTACTGCTGATGTCGGAACCAAAAAAGGTGAAAAAGTAGACTATGCTTTAGTAAAGGACAATCAAGTTCAAATTCTTGTTGAATGCAAAAAATACTCAGAATCACTCTCTGTCCAGCATGCCTCCCAGCTATTCCGATATTTTGCTGCAACACAAGCTCGAATCGCCATTCTAACTAATGGTCATCAATATTTGTTTTTTACTGACCTTGATGCACCAAATAAAATGGATGAAAAACCATTTTTACAATTAGACCTGGAAGACATAGATGAGCATGCCATTCCTGAAATAGCGAAAATGACAAAACAGTCATTTAATTTAGACTCCATTTTAAATGCAGCCGAAGAATTAAAGTATGTTCAACAAACCAAAAGCATTCTCAACACCCAATATAAAAATCCAGAAGAAGACTTCGTTCGTTTTTTTGCAACAAGAATATACAATGGTGTGTTGACTCAAAAAGTACGGGATCAATTCTCATCCATCGTAACAAAGGCGCTCAATCAGTATATCAGTGATAGGATAAATGATAGGCTAAAAACTGCAATGGACAACACAGGGCCTGTAACCACTCCAACTATCCCTGAAGATGACAATTCCAACATAGAAGAGTCAAAAGAAGCTTCCATCACTACTACCAAAGAAGAAATCGAAGGCTTTTATCTGGTGTTATCTATTATTCGCACTGCTATAGATTCCAACAGGATCGCTTATAGAGACACTCAAAGTTATTTTGGAATTCTGGTTGATGACAATAATAGAAAACCGATCTGCCGACTTCACTTCAATCGGACACAGAAATATATCGGTTTATTTGACGAAGAGAAAAAAGAAACTCGTCACCCCATCACCAAGCTAGACGATATTTTCCAGTTTTCAACACAACTGGTTGCCACCGCTCATACCTATTTGTAATATCTCTGGCTCAGATGCAACAAAGCCTCCCTTTGGGGAGGCTTCCGTGTCGCCGTTCAACAGCACAATGC
>NZ_JBMDJX010000026.1:0-71618 GCF_057809415.1 Chromobacterium sp. FG22
CGGCTGATCTACGACGAGGCGCTGTCCGGCCTGGGCCGCTGCGGCGCCTGGTTCGCCTATCAGGCGCTGGGCGCGCCGGCGCCGGACCTGCTGATTGTCGCCAAGGGCCTGAGCGGCGGCGTGCTGCCGGTGTCGGCGCTGCTGTTCCGCCAAGACATTTACCAGGCGGTGTTCGCCCGGCCCGGCTGCGCCAAAATCCACGGCTCCACCTTCGGCGGCAACCGGCTGGCCTTGAGCTGCGGCCTGCGCATGCTGGAGCTGTTGCGCCAGCTGGACGCGCCGGCGCGGGCGCGGGAGAGCGGCCGGGCCTTGCGGCGGCGTTGGCGGGAGGCCGGGCTGGAGGGCTTCGAGCTCGAGGGCCAGGGCCTGATGCTGGCGCTGCGCGCCGGCCCGGCGGCGCAAGACCGGCTGGGCGAGGGCGCCGCCGGCCTGCTGTGGCTGCAATTGCTGCAAGAAGGCGTGCTGACGGTGCCGGCGGCGCACGACGCCGCCGCGCTGCGCTTGCTGCCGCCCTTGAACGTGGCGGAAGCCGAGTTGGACTTTTTCCTGGAAGCCTGCCGGCGCGCCATCGCCGCGCTGGAACAAGAGGCGACGACATCATGAAGATACGACACGTATTGCTGGCGGTGCTGGTGGCGGCCATCTGGGGCCTGAGCTTCATCGTGGTGAAGATAGGGCTGACCGAGTGTCCGCCGCTTTTGCTGGCGGCGCTGCGCTTCGTGGTGGTGTTCGCGGTCGGGGCCTGGTGGTTCACGCGGCCGTCCTTGCCCTGGCGCTGGTATCTGCGCGCCGGGCTGTGCCTGGGCGTGATCCAGTTCGCCGGCCTGTTTTCCGCCATCAAGCTGGGCATGCCGGCCGGCATCGTGTCGGTGCTGGCCCAGTTGCAGGTGTTCATCACCTTGCTGCTGGCCAGTCTGCTGCTGGGCGAAACGCGCTCCCGGCTGCAAAAGGCGGTGATGGCGCTGGCGTTGCTGGGCGTCTTGCTGCTGGGCTACGCCCGTTACCAGGACGCCTTGCCCTTGCTGCCGCTGGCGCTGGCCTTGATCGGCTCGGCCGGCTTCGCCTGGGGCAATGTGGAGCTCAAGCGCGCCGGCAAGGTGGACATGTTCGCCTTCACCGTGTGGATGAGCCTGGTGCCGCCGCTGCCCCTGCTGCTGCTGTCCTTCGCGCTGGAGGGCGGACCGGCGGCGGCCTGGAGCGCCGTGGCCGGCTTCGGCTGGACCGCCACGCTGGCGCTGTTGTTCCTGGCCCTGGTCGGCACCCTGTTCGCGCTGGGCAGCTGGGGCAAGCTGCTCAGCCTGTATCCGGCCACGCTGGTGGCGCCGTTTTCGCTGCTCAGCCCGGTTTTCGGCCTGCTGGGCGGCTATTGGATCCTGCATGAGCATTACGACGCGCTCAGCATCGTCGCGTCGGCCTTGATCGTCGCCGCGCTGGCCTTGAACACTTACGCCGGCAAACTGGACGCCGCGCGCGGCTGGCTGGCCGTCCAACTGAACAAGAGGACCGCGCCGCGATGAAGGAGGCCGAACTGGAGATTTCCACCGACAAGCGCCGGCTGGACCTGGCGCTGATCCACGCCTTCTTGCACGATCACGCGCCCTGGGCCAAGGGCATTTCGCGCGCCACAGTGGAGCAGGCCATCGCCGGCTCGCTGTGCTTCGGCGCCTATCTGGACGGGCGGCAAGTGGGCTTCGCCCGCGTGGTGACCGATCTGGCCACCTTCGGCTATCTGTGCGACGTGTTCGTGACGCCGGAGCACCGCGGCCGCGGCTATGCGCGGCAGCTGATGCGCGGCGTCGCGGCCGAGCCGGCCTTGGCCCGGCTGCGTCGCATCGTGCTGGTGACCTCCAACGCCCACGCGGTCTACCGGCCCTTCGGCTTCGCCGCGCTGGAACACCCGGAGCGCTATATGGAGCTGCACCGGCCGGATGTCTACCAGGGCTAGCCGGTCAGCGCGTCCAGAGACTCCGGCAAGACCTGGCCGCCGTCCACGATCAGGGTCTGGCCGGTGATGAAGCCCGCCTCCTTGCTGGCGAAGAACAGCGCGGCGTTGGCGATGTCGTCCACGCTGCCCAGCCGCCGCAGCGGCACCGCCGCCGCCATCTTGTCCAGATAGTCCTCGCCCAGCTCGCGCAGCCCCTCGGTCAGCACATTGCCCGGCATCACCGCGTTGATGGTGATGTCGTCGCGCGCCAGCTCCAGCGCCGCGCTGCGCATGAAGCCCAGTTGCGCGGCCTTGCTGGCGCCGTAATGGCTCCAGCCGGCGTAGCCGGTGACCGGGCCGGTGATGGAGGAGGTCAGGATCACGCGGCCGTACTCGGCCTGCCGCAGATAGGGCAGCGCCGCCTGCACGCAAAGGAAGTTGCCGCGCACATTGGTGTGCTGCACCTGATCCCATTCCTCCGCGCTCATGCTCTCCAGCGGCGCGGACGGGAAGATGCCGGCGTTGCAGCACAGCACGTCCAGGCCGTTGGACGCGGCGGTGTCCGCCAGCAGGCGGGCCACGTCTTCGGGACGGGCCACGTCGGCGACGCGGCCGACGGCGTTCAGGCCGTCGGCGCGCAGGCGGGCCAGCGCGGCGTCCAGCTTGTCCCGGCTGCGGCCGCTGATGGTGACGCGCGCGCCGGCGCGCGCGAAGGCCCGGGCCAGGCCCAGGCCGATGCCGGCGGTGCCGCCGGTGATGAGAACGTTTTTGTCTTGAAGCGGGGTCAACATGATGAATCTCCTTGTGGGGGATGGCGATGTCGATGGCGTTAGCGCAGCTCGGGATGGCCGCGCAGCCGCTCCGCCATCAGTTCGATGAAGGCGCGGGTCTTGGCCGAGGCCAGCCGGCCTTCCTGATGCAGGATGTGGATGGGCTGGCTGGCGTCGTCGTATTCGGCCAGCAGCGGCAGCAATTGGCCGGCGGCCAATTGCGGCGCCACTTGATAAGACAACAGACGGGTGACGCCGAGTCCGGCCGCGGCGGCGGCGATGGCCGCCTCGTTGTTGCTGACGGTGAGCCGGGGTTTGAGGCGGACGCTCAGCGGCTTGCCGCCGTCGCTGAAGCGCCATTCGTGGCAGGAACCCACGCCGTGCGAGGCGATCAGCGCGTGGCGCTGCAAATCCGCCGGCGTGAGCGGAACGCCGCGCTCGGCGAGATAGGCCGGCGACGCGCAGACCACCCGCCGCACCTGGCCGACGCGCAGGGCGCGCAGATTGGAGTCCGGCAGTTCGCCGATGCGGATGGCCACGTCCACGCCTTCTTCCAGCAGATTGACCACCCGGTCCAGCAGCAAGGCGTCCACCGTCACCTCGGGATGGCGGCGCAGGTAGTCGTTGATGCCCGGCATCACGTAGCGCAAGCCGAACAAGGCCGGCGCGGTGACGGTCAGCAAACCGCGCGGCGGCGCCTTGCCGCCGGAGGCGGCTTCGTCCGCCTCGTCCGCGGAGGCGATCACCCGGCGCGCGTCCTCCAGATAACGCTGGCCGGCCTCGGTGACGCGCACATGGCGGGTGCTGCGGTTGAGCAGACGGGCTTGCAGCCGCGTCTCCAGCGCCGCCACCGCGCGCGTCACCGCCGGCGGCGACATGCCCAGCTTGCGCGCCGCGCCGGCAAAGCTTTCCGCTTCCGCCACCGCGATGAATACGGTCATCAAGTGCAATCGATCCATGTTTTTTGCCGTGATTGTTGCAATGGGCGAAACGGAGCATTGTGGGCCGGGGGCGGGAGGGCGGCAAGTGGCCGTTGGGACGGCGCCGCGCGCGTTCCTTATAGGGCGGAGCGGCGGAGCGCGGCCGGCTTATCCATTTGGTTTGACATGAACGGAAAGAAATAAAGCGTTTTCAATGCCTTGTCCTTGTATGTCAAGTGTGGCGAAGTACATTAGAAAATTTGCATGTTCGATACAAACAGTGTTATAACTTATTAGGTTTTTCATCAGGCGCACACCGCGCCACTCAAAATCGACGGTTTCGCGCCGTCGAGCCTCGCCTTAAACGCACCTCATGTCCGGCCCGCGCCGGACGTCTATTTACTGGCAGCTCTCTAGTTGTCGCGATCATTACAGCGGATCGCCGTGGCCTTGCCGGCCATTGCTTTCGCCAAGGAGGACGCAGATGCACAAAAGAGCGTTTAGCAAGCGCAGCATGATCGGGCTGATCCTGGTCGCCGTAGCGGCGGCGGGATTGATTTACGGTGTAAGCCCAGCCGTATGGACCGAGTACCGGGAAGATCTGATCTACCTGGGCCGGCAGCATCTCTATCTGGTGGGCGTCTCCATGGCGCTGGCTCTCGCGGTGGGCCTGCCCAGCGGCGTGCTGCTCAGCCGTCAGCGGCTGCGGGGCAGCGCCGAGCACTGGATGCAGATTTTCAATATCGGCAACACCCTGCCGCCCATGGCGGTGCTGGCGTTGGCGATGGCCTTGGTCGGCATCGGCGACGCGCCGGCCATCGTGGCGCTGTTCCTGGCGTCCTTGCTGCCCATCGTGCGCAATACCTATACCGGCCTGGCCGGCCTGCAGCCGGCCTTGCTGGAGGCCGCCGACGCGCTGGGCATGACCCCGCGTCAACGGCTGTGGCGGGTGGAGCTGCCCAACGCCTTGCCGGTGATTCTGACCGGCGTGCGGGTGGCGCTGGCGCTGAATGTGGGCACCGCGCCGCTGGCCTTCTTGATCGGCGCCAGCAGCTACGGCGAACTGATCTTCCCCGGCATCTACCTGAACAACCACACCGCGCTGCTGCTGGGCGCCGGCGGCACCGCGCTGATCGCGCTGACGCTGGACCTGACGCTGGCCGGCCTGGGCCGCCTGGCCGCCGCCCGCGGCCTGGCCTGATTCGAACCCCCTTGTCGCCCGTTCCGGCGGGCGCTCGCACGGAGGACCCCTATGACAAAAGCACTTTCCTTTTCGCCCTGGCGTCGGCTGGCGCGCCGCGCGCTGACGCTGGCGGCCTTGCTGACCGCCGCGCCGGCCTTCGCCGCCGGCCTGGTGCTGGGCAGCAAGAACTTCACCGAACAGCATCTGCTGTCCGACATCACCACGCAGTACCTGGGCAGCAAGGGCTACCAGGTCACGCAAAAGCCGGACCTGGCGACGGTGATCCTGCGCAACGCGCTGGAAAACCGCCAACTGGATCTGGTGTGGGATTACACCGGCACCGGCCTGATCATCCATCACGGCATCCAGAAAAAAATGAGCAACGAGGAGGCTTACGCCACGGTCAAGAAGCTGGACGAGCCCCTGGGGCTGATCTGGCTGAACCCGGCTCCGCTCAACAACACGTATGCGCTGGCGATGAAGCGCGTGCGCGCCGAAGCCGAGGGCGTGCGCACGCTGTCCGATCTGGCGCGGCGGGTCAATGAAAACAACGGTTCGTCCAAACGCTGGCAGCTGGGCTTCGACATGGAGTTCGCCGGGCGACCGGACGGCCTCAAGCCGATGCAGCAGCTGTACGGCATGGAATTGAGCCGGCCGCAGATCCGCCAGATGGACCCGGGCCTGGTTTACAACGCCATCCGCGACGGCTTCGTCGACGCCGGCCTGGTCTACACCACCGACGGCCGCGTCAAGGGCTTCGACCTGGTGGTGCTGCAGGACGACATGGGCTATTTCCCGGCTTACGCCGCCACGCCGGTGGTGCGCCGCGACACGCTGGAACGCAACCCCGGTCTGGCCGAGGAACTGAACAAGCTGGCCGCGCTGCTGGACAACGACACCATGTCCGAGCTTAACGCCAAAGTGGACATCGAACACCGTCCGGTGAAGGAAGTCGCCAGCGAATTCCTGCGCCAGCGCGGCCTGATCTAAAGGAGGCCGCATGGAAACCCTATTGCAAACCTGCCAGTTCATCTGGCAAGACCTGCCGCAAATCGCCGCCTTGGCGGAACAACATCTGAGGCTGGTGGGCATCGCCGTCGGTTTGGCGGTGGTGCTGGGCGTGCCCCTGGGCGTACTGATCGTCCGCTTTCAGGCGCTGGCCGGCCTGGTGCTGGGCCTGGCCACCGTGGTGCTGACCATTCCGGCCATCGCCTTGTTCGGCCTGATGGTGCCGCTGTTTTCCATGATCGGGCAGGGCATCGGCGCGGTGCCGGCCATTACCGCCGCCTTCCTGTACTCCCTGCTGCCCATCGTGCGCAACACCCACACCGCGCTGACCCATCTGGAGCCCGGCGTGAGAGAAGCCGGCCGCGGCCTGGGCCTGACCTTCTGGCAGCGCCTGCGCTGGGTGGAACTGCCGCTGGCCACGCCGCTGATCTTCGGCGGCATCCGCACCGCGGTGGTGCTGAACATCGGCGTGATGGCGATTGCCGCCATCGTCGGCGCCGGCGGCCTGGGCACTTTGATATTGCACGGCATCAGCCAGAGCGACATTCGCAAGCTGATCGCCGGCGCGGTGGCGGTGAGCGTGCTCGCCGTCGCGATGGATTGGTTGTTGCTGCGCGCTCAGCGCGCGCTGACCCCGAAAGGAATTCGTTGATGATTGAACTGCAAAATCTCTGCAAGCAATTTACCCAGAAAAACGGCCAGGTCTTCCAGGCGGTGGACAAGGTCAATCTGCATGTGCCGGAAGGCGAAATCTGCGTGCTGCTGGGCCCGTCCGGCTGCGGCAAGACCACCACCATGAAAATGATCAACCGCCTGATCGAGCCCACCTCGGGCAAGGTGCTGATCAACGGCGAGGACACCGCCGGCATAGACAGCGTGACGCTGCGCCGCCAGATCGGCTACGTGATCCAGCAGATCGGCCTGTTCCCCAATATGACCATCGAGGACAACATCACCGTGGTGCCGCGGATGCTGGGCTGGGACAAGAAGCGCTGCCGCGAGCGGGCGCGCGAACTGATGAGCATGGTGGC
The DNA here is from genome assembly GCF_057809415.1 of Chromobacterium sp. FG22. Classification (NCBI taxonomy): domain Bacteria; kingdom Pseudomonadati; phylum Pseudomonadota; class Betaproteobacteria; order Neisseriales; family Chromobacteriaceae; genus Chromobacterium; species Chromobacterium sp. FG22. Next base: position 6,837 of record NZ_JBMDJX010000026.1, read on the forward strand.
TCTGGACCCCAACCGCTTCTTGCAACGTTATCCGCGCGAGATGTCCGGCGGCCAGCAGCAGCGCATCGGCGTGATCCGCGCGCTGGCGGCCGACGCGCCGGTCTTGCTGATGGACGAGCCCTTCGGCGCGGTGGACCCGATCAACCGCGAGCAGATCCAGAACGAGTTCCTGCAAATGCAGCGCCAACTGGGCAAGACCGTGATGCTGGTCAGCCACGATATCGACGAAGCGATCAAGCTGGGCGACCGCATCGCCGTGTTCCGTCAGGGCCGCATGGTGCAGTGCGCCGGCTCCGATGAGATCCTGGCGCGTCCGGCGGACGATTTCGTCGCCAGCTTCGTCGGCCAGGACCGCACGCTCAAGCGCTTGCTGCTGGTGCAGGCCGGCGAGGTGGCGGATCAGCAGGAAACGCTGACCGCGCGGCTGGATACGCCGCTGGCGGCCGCTTACGGCCTGATGGACGACAACGACCTGATGCACCTGACCGTGGTGGACGCGGACGGACAGCCCTTGGGCTTTGTCCGGCGCCGCGACGCGCGCGGCGCGGACGGCGTGTGCGCGGACAAGATCAAGCCGGTGAGCGTGACCGCGGCGGCGGGCGAAAACCTGCGCGTGGTGCTGTCCCGCCTGTACGAGCACAATCTGACCTGGATGCCGGTGCTGGACGACGACGGCCGCTACAACGGCGAAGTGTCGCAAGACTACATCGCCGGCTATCTGAACTCGGGCCGCACCTCGACGCGCGGCGCGCGTCAGCCGGCGGGCTGAGGCGGGAAGGGCGGAGAGTCAGACCGATGGCTCTCCGTCGGCCGGGTCCGCTTCCGGCGAGTGGCTCAACAAATCTCCTGGCTGGCAGCCCAGCTGCCGGCACAGCGCGTCCAGCGTGTCCAGGCGCAGGCTCTTGACCTTGCCCAGCTTCAACAGCGACAGATTGTGCGGTGTGATGCCGATGGCCCGCGCCAGATCCTTGGATTTGATCTTGCGTTGCGCCAGCATGACGTCCAGCGTGATCACGATAGCCATGCCGGTCTCCCCAGGGTTTTTAATGTCTTTTCCAACAGCGGCTTACAGGCTTATGAGGGGAAACATACTCCGCTACGCCGTCCTGTGGCAATGCGGACGGTTGCGTCCGCGCTGAGTAGTTTTACCTATGGGCAAGCGGGGTGGACGGACCTATGTTGGTAGGGCGGTGTTGCGTATCCACTGCGCTCGCGATGCGGGCGGCGGCGGCGAAATCATCGCGACGCGGTAATTAATCATTGTTTTCGTCTGTTTGCATCGAAATCGGCGGACGCACGCGCGGCCCGGCTTCGCGCCGCGCTTGTCGAACCCGGTTCCGGCTCCTTATAGTGATGGCCATGAAGATGTTCAGCGCCGCGGCGACAGCGGACAAAGAGGGGCTCTTGGCATTTTTTGCGGCATATGGCCGCGCAGGAAGTGGAGGACGCGGACCATGGCGATCCGGACAGTAAGCGAGTTGCGCAAGCGGGCTGCGGCCGGCGAAACGCTGGATTTTCTGTTTTTCTGGGGACACAGGCCCAAACACGAGGACGGCGTCTGCAAGAGCTGCCTGAGTCAGTGGTTTCCGGTGGGCTTCGAGCTGGACGGCGTGAGCTACGCCAGCGCCGAGCATTATATGATGGCGGAGAAAGCCCGCTTGTTCGAAGACGCGGAAACCCGGGGCAGGATACTGGCCGCGGCCACGCCGGCGGACGCCAAGGCCTTGGGCCGCCAGGTGCGCGGCTTTGATTCCGCCTTGTGGCAGCAGCGCTGTTGCGAGGTGGTGATGCGGGGCAATCTGGCCAAGTTCGAGCAAAATCCGGCGCTGGGCGATTTCCTGCGCGGCACCGGTGACGCCATCCTGGTGGAGGCCAGCCCGGTGGACTGCATCTGGGGCATAGGCTGGGCCGAGGACGACCCGCAGGCCAGTCTGCCGGACATGTGGGACGGCAGCAATCTGCTGGGCTTCGCCCTGATGGAAGTGCGCGAACGCCTGCGTTAGCGCCTGCGGACGACATTAAAAAAACCCTGCCGGTTTCGGCAGGGTTTTTTGTTGGGCGGAGCCGCTTACTGCTGCTCGGCGTGGTAGGCGGTGACGCGTTCCACTTCTTCCTTGGAGCCGAGGAAAACCGCCACCCGCTCGTGCAGCTTCTGCGGCTGGATGTCCATGATGCGCTGATGGCCGTTGGTGGCGGCGCCGCCGGCCTGTTCCACCACGAAGGCCATCGGATTGCCTTCGTACATCAGCCGCAGCTTGCCGGCCTGGTCCGGGGTGCGCGCGTCGCGCGGATACATGAAGATGCCGCCGCGGGTCAGGATGCGATGCACCTCGGCCACCATGGACGCCACCCAGCGCATATTGAAATCGCGGCCGCGCGGACCGGTGCTGCCGGCCAGCAATTCGTCGACATAGCGTTTCACCGGCGCATCCCAGTGACGCATATTGGACATATTGATGGCGAACTCGCCGGTGCTTTCCGGCACTTTCATGTCCGGGTGGGTCAGCACGAAAGAGCCTTGTTCGCGGTCCAGCGTGAAGCCGTGGACGCCGCTGCCGAAGGTCAGCACCAGCAGGGTTTGCGGGCCGTACACGGTGTAGCCGGCGGCCACTTGCTCGGTGCCCGGCTGCAGGAAGGCGCCCTCGGTGGCGTGGTCAATGCCCTGCGGGCAGCGCAGGATGGAGAAAATGGTGCCCACCGAGATGTTGACGTCGATATTGGATGAGCCGTCCAGCGGATCGAACATCAACAGGTACTCGCCCTTCGGGTATTCGCCGGGGATGTGGTAAGGCAGCTCCATTTCCTCGGAGGCCATTGCCGCCAGGCTGCCGCCCCATTCATTGGCGTCCAGCAGGTAATCGTTGGCGATCACGTCCAGCTTTTTCTGCGCCTCGCCCTGGATATTGCCGGTGCCGGCTTCGCCCAGCACGTCGGCCAGCGCCCCCTTGTTCACCGAATAGCTGATGGCCTTGCAGGCGCGGCCTACGGTTTCGATCAGCAGGCGCAACTCAGGCGGCAGCGTGCCGGCCTTGCGTTGCTGTTCGATCAAAAAGCGGGAGAGGGTGATGCGGCTCATGGCAATCCTTAGCTTTGGGTGGGTGCGCGAAACAAATGCTCGATATGCCGGCATGAGCCGGCTTGACCGCCACATTATAACGGATAAGCGAGTTGCGGTCGTCATGCCCCCGGGCGCGCGGGGGCGGGCGGAAATCGCAGGCAGGCGGCGCGTGGAACGGCTATGAATAAAATCGGGTTCACGCGGTACGGGGAAAGACCATGGCTAAGGGTTTATTGACGCTGCTATTGCTGCTGGCGGCCTGGCAGGCGCGGGCCATCACCATCTACACCGAAGACTGGCCGCCCATCACATTCCAGCACAACGGCGTGCCGGACGGCATGGCGGTGGAAGTGGTGCGCGAGATCCAGACGCGCATGCACGACAACAGCGCCATCGACGTGGTGCCCTGGGCGCGAGGCTATAAAGAGCTGCTGACCACGCCCGGAGTGATGCTGTTCACCGTGGGGCGCAACGACACCCGGGAAAAACAGATGACGCTGCTGGGCCCCATCGCCATCTCGCAGACCGTGCTGCTGGCGCGCAAGGGCGAGGCGGCCGGCCTGCTGGCGCTGGGCAACGGCATTTATCACCGGCCGGTGGGCGCTTACCGCGGCAGCATCTTCGCCGACGCGGCGATCGCGGCCGGCTTCATCGAGGTGGATCTGGCGCCCACCCCGCAGATCACCGCGCAGAAGCTGCTGGTCGGCCGCTACGATATGTGGTCGGAAGGCGGCTTCGTCGTGGCCTCGGTGCTGAAAGACATCCACCAGCCGCCGGAGGCGGTGGAAGTGGTGCGGGTGCTGGAAACGCTGGAACTCTACCTGGCGTTTTCGCGCGGCACCTCGGCGGCGGAAGTGAAGCGCTGGCAGACCGCCTTCGCCGCCGTCAAGAAAGACGGCAGCTTCAAGCGCATCTACAACAAATGGCTGCCGCGCGACGCGGCGCCGATGGAGCTCAAGCTGATTGGCCTGCCCCCCGGTTCCGCGCGTTGATTCAGGCGGCCGCGTCCGGGCGGACGGCCTCGCCCTCCAGCCAGCGGCAGAAGGCCGCGACGGCGGCGTCCTCCGCCGCCGCGCGCGGCGCCACCCAGCAGTAGTCGCGCACCGTGGCCACCGGCGCCGGCAACGGCGACAACAGCACGCCGGCGTCTATCTGCGCCTGCGCCATCGGCATCGGCCCCAGCACCACGCCCAGGCCGTCCATCGCCGCCTGCAAGGCCAGCGAGAAACTGTCGAAATGCATGGCGCTGGCCGGCTTCAGCTCCGGCACCCCGGCCAGGGTCAGCCAGCGCTGCCAGGCGGTGGGGCGGGTGTCCGCGTAGAGCAGGGTATGCCGCGCCAGATCCGCCGGGCTGGCGATGGGCGCGGCGGCCAGCAGCGCCGGACCGCACAGCGGCAGCTCCCATTCCTTCAGAAAGGGCTTGGCGATGTGGCCGGGCCAATCGCCGGGGCCGCGGCGGATGGCGATGTCGAACGGACTGTCCAGCCGGCTGATGTCGCGGTCCGAGGTGGCCAGATGCAGCTCCAGCTCCGGAAACTGCTCGCGAAAACGGCTCAGCCGCGGCAGCAGCCAGTGCATGGCGAAGGTGGGCGTGGAATTGATGCTGATCCGGCGGCGGCGGTCCGCCTGCAGCAGCTGGGAGGTGGCGTTGGCGATCAGATCCAGGCCGTCCTGCACCTGCACCAGATAGCGCCAGCCGGGGTCGGTCAGCTTGACTCTGCCGCCGCTGCGCTCGAACAGCGGCACGCCCAGCCAATCCTCCAGCTGCTTGATCTGCTTGCTCACAGCCCCGTGGGTGACGAAGAGTTCGCCGGCGGCGGCGGAAAAGCTCTCCAGCCGGGCCGCTGCCTCAAAAATACGCAGGGTGTTGAGAGGGGGGTAAGTGCTCATGCTGTGATTTTAACTCACAATCTATGTTGCGATAACTCGTTTGAAAGCGGACGGCTAACAGCGTAATCTTCAGGCATGAAATCAAGGCCGCCGCCCGGCGTTGCGGCGCGGTCTTGATGGCCGCAGCCATAGCCTTACCTCATTGTCCCGCAGCGTCGGAGTCCCGGCCTTGCCGGGGACGCTGCCAACAACCCAAGCCATAAAGGTCAAAAGTCATGCTGGAAGCTTACCGTCAACACGTGGCCGAGCGCGCCGCGCTGGGCATCCCGCCGCTGCCGCTGTCCGCCAAGCAGGTGGAAGCGCTGGTGGAACTGCTGAAAAACCCGCCCAAGGGCGAGGAAAGTACCCTGGTCGAACTGATCACCCATCGCGTGCCGCCGGGCGTGGACGACGCCGCCAAGGTCAAGGCTTCCTTCCTGGCCGCCGTGGCCGAGGGCGACGCCCAATCCCCGCTGATCTCCCGCGAGCTGGCCACTCAGCTGCTGGGCACCATGCTGGGCGGCTACAACATCAAGCCGCTGATCGACCTGCTGGACGACGCCGCCGTGGCGCAGATCGCCGCCGACGGCCTGAAGAAAACCCTGCTGATGTTCGACGCCTTCCACGACGTGAAGGAGAAAATGGACAAGGGCAACGCCCACGCCAAGCAGGTGGTGGAATCCTGGGCCAATGCCGAATGGTTCACCAGCCGTCCGGCGGTGGCCGATAAAATCACCGTCACCGTGTTCAAGGTCACCGGCGAAACCAATACCGACGACCTGTCCCCGGCGCCGGACGCCTGGAGCCGCCCGGACATCCCGCTGCACTACCTCGCCATGCTGAAAAACGCCCGTCCCGGCATCACCCCGGAAGAAGACGGCAAGCGCGGCCCGATGCAGTTCATCGAAGACCTGAAGCAAAAAGGCCATCTGGTCGCCTACGTCGGCGATGTCGTCGGCACCGGCTCCAGCCGCAAATCCGCCACCAACAGCGTGATCTGGGGCACCGGCGAAGACATTCCTTACGTGCCCAACAAGCGCTTCGGCGGCGTGTGCCTGGGCGGCAAGATCGCCCCCATCTTCTTCAACACCCAGGAAGACTCCGGCGCGCTGCCGATCGAAGTGGACGTGTCCAAGATGGACATGGGCGATGTGATCGACATCTACCCGTATGAAGGCAAGATCGAGAAGGCCGGCCAGAAGATCGCCGACTTCGCGCTCAAGTCCGAGGTGATCCTGGACGAAGTGCGTGCCGGCGGCCGCATCAACCTGATTATCGGCCGCGGTTTGACCGGCAAGGCGCGCGAAGCGCTGGGCCTGCCGGCGTCCACGGAATTCCGCCTGCCCAAATCCCCGGTGGATTCCGGCAAGGGCTTCAGCCTGGCGCAAAAAATGGTCGGCCGCGCCTGTGGCCTGCCGGAAGGCCAGGGCGTGCGCCCGGGCACCTACTGCGAACCGAAGATGACCACCGTCGGCTCCCAGGACACCACCGGCCCGATGACCCGCGACGAACTGAAAGACCTGGCTTGCCTGGGCTTCTCCGCCGATCTGGTGATGCAGTCCTTCTGCCACACCGCCGCTTATCCCAAGCCGGTGGACGTGAAGATGCACAAGGAACTGCCGGCCTTCATCTCCACCCGCGGCGGCGTGTCGCTGCGCCCGGGCGACGGCGTGATCCACAGCTGGCTGAACCGCCTGTTGCTGCCGGACACCGTGGGCACCGGCGGCGACAGCCACACCCGTTTCCCGATCGGCATCTCCTTCCCGGCCGGCTCCGGCCTGGTGGCCTTCGCCGCCGCCACCGGCGTGATGCCGCTGGACATGCCTGAATCGGTGCTGGTGCGCTTCAAGGGCAAGATGCAGCCGGGCGTGACCCTGCGCGATCTGGTCAACGCCATTCCGCTGTACGCGATCAAGCAAGGCCTGCTGACCGTGGCCAAGGCCGGCAAGAAAAACGCCTTCTCCGGCCGCATCCTGGAAATCGAAGGCTTGCCGGATCTGAAGGTGGAGCAAGCGTTTGAGCTGTCCGACGCCTCCGCCGAGCGTTCCGCCGCCGGTTGCACCGTGCATCTGGACAAAGCGCCGATCATCGAATACATGACCTCCAACATCACCCTGATGAAGACCATGATCGCCAACGGCTATGAGGACGCGCGCACGCTGGAGCGCCGCATCAAGGCGATGGAGGCCTGGATCGCCAATCCGCAGCTGCTGAAGGGCGACGCCGACGCGGAATACGCGGCGGTGATCGAGATCGATCTGGCCGATATCCACGAGCCCATCGTGGCCTGCCCGAACGACCCGGACGATGTGAAAACCCTGTCCGACGTGGCCGGCGCCAAGATCGACGAAGTGTTCATCGGTTCTTGCATGACCAATATCGGCCACTTCCGCGCCGCTTCCAAGCTGCTGGAAGGCAAGCGCGACATCCCGGTGAAACTGTGGGTGGCGCCGCCGACCAAGATGGACGCCGAACAGCTGACCGCGGAAGGCCATTACGGCACCTTCGGCACCGCCGGCGCGCGGATGGAAATGCCGGGCTGCTCGCTGTGCATGGGCAACCAGGCGCAGGTGAAGGAGGGCGCCACCGTGATGTCCACCTCCACCCGCAACTTCCCCAACCGTCTGGGCAAGAACTCCAACGTCTACCTGGGTTCCGCCGAACTGGCCGCGATCTGCTCCCGTCTGGGTCGCATCCCGACCAAGGAGGAATACATGGCCGACATCGGCGTGCTCAACCAGAAGGCCGGCGAAGTGTACCGCTACATGAACTTCAACGAGATCGCCGACTACCAGGAACTGGCCGATACCGTGAAGGTGTAAGCCAGGCGATGGTTTGATGCCAGAGCCTTGGAGAGATGCCTGGGGAATGTTCCCAGGCCTAGCCCAGGAAAATACCCCGCGCCAGCGGGGTATTTTTTTGGCGGCAGCCATTCAAGAAAGCATCTCAGAGCCTGTTCAAAGTCTCGCGAGCCAGAGCGAGACAAGGCGAAAACGGCTGAGAAAGCGGAATGTACGCGTGGTACATGAGCATTTCGAAGCGGTACTCACCGTGCCACGTCTCACGAAGCGCAGCAGACTTTGAACGGGTTCTCAGACCGGCCGGCGCGTCTCCAAATACTGAGTAGGCGTTTCGCCGAGCACACGGCGGAAGGCTGAGGAAAAGGCGCTGGGGCTGGCATAGCCCAGGTCCAGCGCAACCCGCGTCATCGCTTGACCGGCGCTCAAGTGCTCGATGGCGGCGAGCAGGCAAACCTGCTGACGCCACTCGGCGAAACTCACCCCGGTCTGGGCGCGGAACTGCCGGGTGAAGGTGCGCCGGCTCATTCCCGCGTCGATGGCCACCGCATCCGGATCGACGCCTATCGATGGCGCATCAAACAGCCGCTGGCAGGCCCGAGCGAGTCGAGGGTCAGCGGGCAAAGGCGCATACAGCGACAGACGCGGCATCGATGCGATTTCCGCCACCAGCAGGCTCATCAGCTTGCCGTCACGGCCATCCCGGTCATATAGGGCGGGCAGATCGACAGCCTCCTCAAGCAATTGCCGCAACAGGGGGGAGACGCCATAGACGCCGCACCGCGGTGGCATGCCCGCAATTGCTGGCTCTTCGCGCGACACAAAAGCATTGAGCATGGTCACTGGCCCGCTCATCGTCATGGCATGGCTCATGTCGGCGGGCAGCCAGCAAGCGCGCCGCGGCGGCACGAGCCAGCGGCCTTCGGGTGTGGCCACGCTGATGGCGCCGCTAGAGGCGAAGGCAAACTGCCCGCGGCGATACGCATGCGCTGGAAACAGGGTGCCGGCCGCGTAATCGTTGGCGGTCACCACCACGCCGCGCGGGATGTTTTCGTAAGGATCAAGCAAGGTGTTTCTCATGGCCCAAGCCCTACAGTAAATGGCTTTTGATAGAAAGCGGGCCGATTCCGGCTGGTTTAGGATGCGTTATCGCCGTGCCTGCACGGCGCAATGGCGCCAGCGGCGGCACCCGTCGCGGCGAATATGCACATACCGGAGGCGATATGCCCAATACCTTTCTCCGCGTGGGGAATGGCCCTCACCCTGTCATCGTGCTGCATGGCTGGTTCGGCGATGCGCACTCGTTCAAGCCGATAGAGCCATGGCTATCTGGCCAGCGTTTCAGCTACATCTTCATGGATTGCCGCGGCTATGGCGGCATGCGGGAAGCGCGGGGCGCCTACACCATGGACGAAATCGCCGCCGACGCGCTGGCGCTGGCGGATGCGCTTGGCTATCCGGCTTTTAGCCTGATCGGCCATTCGATGGGAGGCATGGCGAGCGAAAGGATCGCGACACTGGCCCCGGAGCTCGTGCTGTCCATGCTTGCCGTGGCGCCGGTGCCTTGCGGCGGCATGGTTTACGATGCCGCGACGCGGCGTTTGCTCGAAGACGCCGCGGAACATGTGGACAGCCGCAAAACCATCATCAATCGCAGCACCGGCGGCCGGCTGCCGTCGTCCTGGGTCGAATGGAAGGCGGCCTATTCGGCGTCGCGCTCCTCCCGGCAAGCATTCGCCGCCTATCTACGCGCGTGGGCCGACACCGATTTCAGCGAGCAGATCAGCGGCCGGCATCCGGTGAAAGTCTTGGTGGGGGAGCATGATCCCACGTTCAATGCCCGGCTGATGGCGGACACCTATCTACGCCGCTCGCGCTGGCGGCGGCGATCGAGTCTTTCCTTGAACCCATCCGTGTGAGCAGCAAGCCGGAGCGGACGGCGCCCCCGTGCCAGCAGGCGGCCGCCTGCCGCTGAGGCGCGCATCGCTTCGGGGCGGCAGTTTTGGTGCGGCATGGCCTGAAATGCATGCCGGCCGAGCGTGCTAAAATGCCGCCCTTTATCCGATGGCGAATGCTTTTGAGCAAGGAGGCGCTTGGTGGAATTTCTGGTGAACCTGGTCATGGCCGTTGTGGTGACGGCTTATCCCTTGTGGCGCATCTTCAAGCGGGTCGGCTTGCCGCCTTATTATGCGCTGGTAGTGGTGGTGCCGGTTTTGGGCATGCTGGTAGCGCTGTGGATTCTGGCAAGGTCGAAATGGCCGGCGTTTGAAGGAGTCAAGTGATGGCGATAATGGGGATCATTCTGCTCTTGATCGCGGCGATCACGATTCTGACGGTGGTGCTGTCCGGAATCGTGATGTCGAGGATGGGGTATTCAAGATGGGCCGGCCTGCTTTTCGCGTTTCCCTTTTTCGGCATCGTCGCGCTTTGGTTCATGGCCTTTTCCCAATGGCCGCGGGAAATGAATGTACCGAAGAAAGATCAATAAGCGCGGATGTTTGCGCGCCGTCTTTATCTGCGCGCGGATACGGCCTGGGGTGGAGTCCATGCGCCTAGCCGGCACGCCAGCGCCAGCGCCGCCAGGCTGAGCCCCGCGGCCAGCCCATACCAGAGGCCGACGCCGCCCAGCCCTCCCTGGGTGGCCAGCATCCAGCCGCCGCCTATGCCTATCAGCCAATAGCCAATGCTGGCAATCCACATTGGCGCCAGCGTGTCGCGCAAGCCTTTCAGACTGCGCGACAAGATGATTTGAGCGGCATCCGCCAGCAAGAACCAGGCAAGAATGCCCAGCAGGATTTGGGCGTATCGCAACACCTCGGCCGCCTCGGCCTTGGCGGTATCGATGAAGATGCCGGCAATCCAGCCCGGCCCCCACCAGCAAAGCGCGGCCAAGGGCGCGGTCAGCGCGCTGATTAAGAGCAGGGCGCTCCAGGCCAGCCGGCGGCCGCCGCGCACATCGCCCCGCGCCGCCTTGGCGGCCAGTTGCACGGTGAGTAAATCGCCTATTCCCAGCGCCAGGATGATGAAAAGATCGCCAACGTAGATGGCTATGGTGGTGGCGGCCATGAAGGCCACGCCGAAGTAGCCCGCCAGCAGCGTCACCACGCCGAACAAGCTGCTTTCGAACAAGCCAACAGCGAAGGAGGGCAGGCCGATGCGGAGCAGGTCGCGGCAGGTTTGTCTGTCCAGCCCCGACAGCGAGCGCCAGCGAAAGCGGTAGCCGAGTCGATGCCGGCAGTGGCGAGCAATGGCGAACAACATCGCCCAACTGGCCAAGGCGGTTCCTATCGCCGCGCCGGGCAGACCAAGGGTGGGCAGGCCGAGCGCTCCGAAAACCAGTCCATAATTGAGCGCGGCATTCAGCAGCACGCCGCCCAGGCTGACGACGAAGATCACCCGGTTCGCGCCCAGCGCCGAAACATAGGCGCGGTAGACGCTGAAACCCAGCATGGCGGGAATGCTCCAGCCGGCGATGGCAAGGTATTGCGCGCACAAGGCGACCACGGCCGGGTCCTGGCCGGCCAGCCGGAACGCCGCCGGCAGCAGCAAGGCGGCGGCAATCAGCGCCGGGGACAGGGCGAGGCAGGCCCATAGACTGAGATCGAGCGCCGCCTGGGTACCGGCGTGATCACCGCGCGCATGGGCCTCGGAAACGAAGATGCACCCGGTCGAGACCAAGGCCATGCCGCCAAATATCAATGGAAACAGCGTGCCGATGGAAAGACCTATCGCCGCCAGCTCCGTGTTCCCGAGATGGCCGACGAAGGCCGCATCGGTAAGCGTCATCGCCACTTCGGCCAGATAGAAGCTGATCACCGGCAGCGAGCCCTTGAGCAAGCGGCGCTGCAAAAGCAGAGATCGCCGCACATGGCGGGCTGGCGAGCGGGAGAGGCCGGGCATTGGCGGTGCTTTTAAGCGCTTTGGCGCTGCATATCGGCCACCATTGCCTGTGCCCGTTGCGGATCGAGCCAATCCCTGCGGGCATCCGGGCTGAGCGCGTGCAGCGGATCCGGATATAGGAAGAGGCGGCCCGCTTTCACTGCAGGGGCGGTAAACGTGGATAGGCCGGAGTAACGATCATAGCGCTCATAACTATGAATAAGGCGCTTGCCGCCACCACCTGGGGCGTCGACGACAAATGCGGGCATATTGTAACCCGCAGTCAAACCCCTCACTGCTTTTTCCAGCTGGCAGGCCGTTGCCAAGTCAACTCGCATGTCTTCAATGCCGGGAACCGGGTCGCATAGGTACACATAATATGGATGTATGTGCAAATCCCCCAGATGTTTGATGAGAAGACCAAGCACGCTTGCATCGTCATTGACTCCGCGTAGCAGGACGGATTGATTTCGTACCATCACGCCTTTGGCAAATAGAAGATTGGCCGCGGACAATACGGAAGGCGTGATTTCAATAGGGTGATTGAAGTGGGTTTGCAGGGAGACTTCCACGCCTTGGCGCCGGCCCTCATCGCTTACCACGGTTAAGGCATCGGTCCAGGCGTGATCCCGGGTGATCTTCATCGGCAATACAGAGAGCCCTTTTGAAGCAAAGCGGATGCGCCGAATGGATGGGATGGAGAGGAGACCTCTTCCTATTTCTAGTAATTGGCTGGCTTTGAGCCGGGCGCAATCTCCTCCCGATACGACAACATCCACAATGCGTGGGGTCATGCGCAGATGGGACAGGATGGACTGCCATCGATGCGATATGGATTGGGCGCGAATCTTGATGACTGAACTGGTATCTACGCCGACATTGTAGCTGCGGGTGCAGAATCGACAGTAAACCGGGCAGCGATCCGTCACCAGCAACAAGGCTCGGTCCGGATAACGATGGACCAAGCCTTCCACGGGGGAGTCTGCTGTTTCATCCAAGGCATCAAGCGACTGCAACGGGTGCGATGCAGTCATTTCCGAGGCGAGGGGTAAAAACTGTCTACGGATAGGATCATGTTCCATATCTTGCCAATTAATCAGATCAAGCAGATAGGGGTTGATACGAACAGACATCGATGCTTGGTGCAGGCCGGCAATCATGTCGTCTAGCGCCGATGGGCGCAAGATCTCATCCAGCACCTCTCGCAGCTGTTCTGGCCGGGTAATGGTATGGCGCTCCTGCCAGAGAGGGTCGTCGAAGTGTATGTCCTTGACTAATTGATGTAGACGCATGGTAGGGTCGCCTCCAATGGCAATGAAGGAAAAACCTGGCCGGCCGTTTCGTTCAAAGGGCGGGATTTCTCATCAAGTGGCTGGGGCCCATGTCCTGATCTGCCGGCAGCAGTTGTGCCTGGATCTCCTCTTGTAAGATTTGCGGTTTATGCACGATACCGCCAAGGTCAAGTATCTTGACAGGAGCGACGCACGCCAGCCCTTTGACAAGATGGGACAGCTGGGCATGGCTGTGCGACTGGGCAAGAATCAATATCGGTTTCTTGAGGGCGGAGGCCCAGCCAAGCTCGATATGGGTGCCATCTGTCCGGATCAGTTGGCTCTGGCTGTCGCAAGGCAAGATGGCGATGAAGAGTGAACATTGCACCATCCAGTCATAGTCGCGCAGCACCACCTCGGTAGGCGAGTAGTTGTGGCTATCTTGCCCAAAGCGCTCGGCAAGGTGAGCAGAAAGCAAGTGCAGCCTCATCCCATGAATGGCGTCATGGACGGCCTTGATCGGTGATGCCGCTTCCGCCGTCATTCCCTCTTTTTTCAGCGCATGTTGAATGGGGCCGCCAACGAAGACAGAAACGCCCTCCGTACTAGCGGGTGAAATGTGCGGTGCTATCGAGTGATTCATCCCAGTCTCCATGGCTATGCCGTTTGATGGGTGGCGTGTTTGAGCACTTGTTCCACCACGTGCTCGAACAAGGCTTTGCCCAGCTCCATTGAGGAGCCCAAAGTGGAAGACAAGACCCCGTTGTTGCTGGTCATGTTGGGATCTGCAGGGTGGGAGTAGAGGCCGGGGAGCGGAGGGGTGTCATGGATGGGGCGTTCTACCCTGACGACATCGGGACGCAGGTAAAGCATCAGGCTCGTTTCTGTCAGTCCGGCATGTTCGGCATGCCAGCCGGGGAAGCGGGGGCCAATGTATTGGCAGATCCAATCAGCTTGTACCAGGCTCCACCAGCTGAAGGCGGAAACTCGGATATGCGTTAACTGGCCAGCCTGACGACAGTGGTCTATCGCCTCGAATAGGAAAGCCTCGTTCTCGTAGTGCCCATTGATTATCAGCAGATGCGAGCATTCCAGTTGGGCCAGGCCGGTGATGATTTCCTGCAGATAATCGATGAGGGTGGAGCCGGTCAGGTACAGCGTTCCCGGATAGAACAGGCCGCCGCCACTTTGTGGCAATGACCGGGCGCCAAAAGCCTGCGCGGGAGCAAGGTAAGCATTGTCCAGGCGCGTGGCGACGGCCTCACAGAGGGCCGCCGCGATGTCAAGATCGACGGATAAAGGCAGGTGTGGCCCATGCTGCTCTATGCTTCCCACCCCCCAGACCACGGTGGAATGTTTCACCATGGCGGGGAGTTCAGCGCTGGTCAGGTCTGCCAAGTGGCGAGCGTTAATCAGCATGTCTGCTCCTCCAAATACAAGCTGCTGCCTATCAATTGAGAGAGTGGGATCTGCCGTTCGGCCAACAGCTGGGTGATTCCTGTCGATATTTGCGCGACAGAATGGTTTTTGGTCTGCAACACAGAGTAAATCTGGACCGCATTCGCGCCTATGCATAAGTACTCGATGGCGTCGCTTGACGACATCACGCCTCCCGACCCAAAGATGGGTATGGAGACTCCGGTTTTGCGCAGCTCATAAATGGCGGCTTGCACCAGTGGGCGGATGCCTGGCCCCGAGTAACCGTATGCGCCTCCCAGGCGGATTTGCGATGTGCGGGGGTCCACGGCGAGTCCAAGAACCGTGTCGCTCAAGGTAATCGCATTCGCCCCAGCGCTGATGGCGGCGTCGACGCGCTGCCGGAGCGTGCTGCTGATGGCTAGTTTTACGCTGAAAGGTAGCTTAACGGCTCTTCTTACCGCTAGCGCATAGTCGAAAACCCGCTTGGGGGTATCCATCAACTTCTCAGCCTCGTTAAGGCAGGAAATACCGAGCTCCAGAGCTTGGCAGCCGGTTGTCGCAATGGCCGCGGCCAACGATGCGAGTTCGCCAGGCGAGTCGGCATGGATGGAAGCCATGACCGGCGCATTATCCGCTGCTAGGCGGGAGAGAATGGTTATCCACCCGCTGACGGGGCGCTGGGAATAGGTCGTGCTATTCAACCAGCCGCTTGGAATGGCAATCACTTTTTCATCATTGTCTTTGGGCGGCTTGGGGTGAATGGTCTTGGTGACGACGGCGCCCGCGCCCGCGCGCAGGAAACGCCGGATATTGCGCTCATTGTCGGTGATGGGACCAGACCCGACAATCAAAGGAGATAGCAGTGGCAGGCCACAGACTTGGTAAGCAGTCATGGGACTTTCCTTCTAATCTATTGTCGTGATCGCGCGCCTTACTGAGCGTGGGGTTCGTTCAAAATCGGCCGCGCTTCGTGAGTCATCGCACGGTGACTGCCGTAGGTGAAATGCTATGTGCCGTCCAGTGGGAACCCCAGTTGTTGCAGAGCTGCCAGGGCGGTTTGTTTCAAGGACAAGACCGACTCGGCAGTGGGACCCCACAGCATGAGGCTGATGCGGCCTTCTTGAAGTCCGGTGAGCTCACAGGGTATGCAACCTTCGGTTGCGGTCAGTGGGCTGCGAATAGATGAGCCCAGCTTGGAGAGAACTTCTTCGAATTGAACAGGGCGCTGTCCGTATAAATCGATGGCGCCAACCGTGTGGGTGCGTTGGTAGCCTGCGCCCAGCGTGGCCGAGGCAAACTCGTGCACATGCGTTGCACCGGTGCGGCGCGGATTCAGGTCAAGCATGATGCTGTCCCCATTTGGCAATGCGACCGCATCGATATCGAAATAACCGACATAACCGGTATCTTGCATGGCTTGCGCAAGGCCGAGACCTGCATTGCACAGCGGCTCGTACCAAGGCGCATGGCTGTGTTCAGGAGACACGAAGTTACCGCATAGCTCCATCATGTCGCTGAATAGCATGGAGCAGGCATAAGTCAGGTAGGGCGCTTGGTCGCTCTTCTTGGGGACAAAGTATTCCACCGAGGGAAAAATAAGTTCCTCGCCTTGAATGTATTCCTCAATGACGATAGGTTCGTCGCCAAAAAAAGAATTGGCGCCTAGCGTATCGCGCAGGATGGACCCGCTAGCGTCGGGTTGGAATACGTTCAGGCCAACGCTGGCCTCGCCGCGGTCCGGCTTGGCAATGACAGGCCTGCCCGTCGCCAACAGGTCGGCAATGGCGATGGCAGCATCTGCGCGCGTAGCGCAACTCTGGCCTTTGGCGATTCTGGCTCTGCCGACGCTGAAGCCATGATCAGAGGCGAATTGGCGAAAGCCGGATTTGGAATCCAGGCGGTCCCTCAAGGCCTGATCGGAACAGCTTTCAGGAAGCATCACGGTCAGTTTCAGCTGATGTCGCAGAAACTGCACCATAGGCCAGAGGTCTTGGGTAGTGGTGTGGACGATGAGCTGGATGCAGCGCTCCGCGCCGCTCCACTGTACGATGGCGGCCTGCAATGCAGAGTCGAGTACCACGTCCCGAAAGAGGTTGCCGCTGGGGTGTTTGGGGCTGATGTTTTGCGCGTGAGAGGCGCCAAGGAAGGCGCCGAGCCACGGGAATCCTGCTATTGGCTGCTCGGATATAGTTAGTTTATCCAATGGCCGCCAGAAGACCGCTTGATCCTGCTGCGGGAAGAGCGACTTGATGAGCCGTGCCTGCTCAGACGCGGTTGGCGCGCGCTGAATGATGGGCCGCAGGGTGTCGATTGCATTGGCGATGCAGACGGTGGGATATGAGGATGGATGAGGGGTCAAGGCCATTTCCTCCCAGCGGTTGCTCTTGACCAATCTTTTCGTCGCTAAGCCTCAGGCCGCGTCAATGCATCCCTTACGATGGGGTGATTCGGTCATATTGCTTATGAAATAGGTCAAGCATATTTAAAATGGATAGTCCATGTGCTGTCTGAGGCGGATACTAGGAGATGGAATTCTATGGTGCAAGTGATTTGATTAACTTATGTAGTTTTTTCGCCATTGCATCATCATAGGGTAGGGCGGTGCCTTGAAGGCAAGTGGAAGGCCGACCGTTTTCAATCGTGCCTCTTCGATGCGTGGCGAGGGGGAGGAATTGGCTTTAGGATAGCGCCTTCCTGAAAAACACCACTCTTTCGGTTTCCTCGAAACCCAGGCAGGCGTGCATGCGCTGCGAATCGACATTGCTCAGCGGCGTGTCGGACGCCAGTTCCATGCAGTCGTGTTCCAAGCCCCAGGCCTGCACCGCCGCCACCAATTGCCGGGCGATGCCGTTTCGCCGGCAGACGGGCAACACGAAAATGCCTTCCAGGAAGGCGACCGGGCTGTCGGCGCAACCATTGACATAGTCGTGCCGGATGGCGGCGTCGGCGAAGCCCACCGCCAGGCCGGCGGCATCCCGCGCCAGGAAGGCGGCAAGGTGGCCCGACGCTAGGATGGCCTCGCCGTCGCGGTAGTGGGCGGCGGACGCATGGTGCGGCCAGAGTTGTTGGCGCAGCGCCGCCCAGTCTGGCAGGGTGGCGTGGTCCAGTTTTTGAATCTGCATAAGGTTTCCTGTGCCGATGCGGCGACGTCGGAAAAAACAAAGGGCCGGCAAGGCCGGCCCGGTATGGAGGGGGAGGCGCGGCTTAGTCTACCTCGCCGCACAGCTCGCAAGGTTGATCCGTTTCGCCGTGGATGGCCAGGATGCCGACATCGCTGGCGCAGTGCTCGCAGAGGGTGAGCAAGGCTTGGGTGTTTTCCAAGGACTCTTGGCTCATGCCGCTCAAGACTTGATACTGTTGCATGTCTCAGCCTTTCATTGCTTGGATGGAGCCCGTACCCTAAACCGTTATGGCGCGGGTCGCCATACTCAGATAGGACAGGTCGGGCTGGGCGGCGCGTCATAAAAGCGTCACTGAACGCCGCCGAGGTTTATCAGGCGGTGGTCAGCACCACCACCGAGGAAATCACCACCGCCATGCCCACCCAGCCCAGCGGCTTGAGCCGCTGGCCAAAGAAGATGCGCGCGCCGATGGCGGTGCCGATGATGCCCAGCGCGCCCCACAGCGCGTAGGCCACGGCCAGATCGATGCCGCGCACCGCCTGGCCCAGCAGGGCGAAAGCCACCCAGACCATGGCGATGGCGCTGAAGCCCCAGGCCTTGTTGCGGAAGCCGTTGGATTTTTCCAGCATCAGGTTGGCGGCCACCTCGATCAGGGCCGAGGACACCACGAATACATAAAATACGGTTTTCATGCGGTTTGCTCCTGGGTGTGTTCATCGGCTTCGCCGGCCACCACGCAGGCGATGCCCACCACGGACAAGGCCAGTCCGATGATTTCCTGCGTCAGCAGCGTTTCGCCGAACAGATGGACGCCGATCAGCGCCAGGCCGGCCAGGCCCAGGGCTTCCCAGGCGGCGTAGGCGACGCCCACGGAAATGGTGCGGATGGCGAGGGATAGGAAGTAATAGGACAGCGCCAGCGCCGCCGCCATCACGCCGTAGCCCCAGTAGCTCTCGGTGCGGGCGGCGTAGGCCATGAAGGACGTGCCCAGGATTTCGGTGGCGATGGCCACCAGTAGAAAGGCCCAGCCCAGCCAGGCTGGGGAAGACGATTGAGTTTGCATGCTACGCTCCTGTGATTGGAAATCCGGAAGCCACATGCGCTAGAGGCGCAACAACGCTCCGCTAAAAGCGCGGATGACGCCGTCAGCAAAGACAGTCGGTCGCTTAGGCTGCCCCGTGAAACCGTCTGGGGCAGAAGGGTTGTTTATCGCATTGAAGCGCAAGATAAGCGCCTGTCAAAGGCGAGGCGCTTATGGTGGCTGTTTGATATTTTGAACAAATATAACACAACGCTAATAGTTGTTCAATTTAATTGATAGCAAAAACTTTCAAATGCTATTTGCACGCGGCCATCCGGACATTGTAGCGGCGCGCCAGACGCGGCAGCGTCCCGTCGTGGCACAGCGCGTTCAAGGCTTGGTTGAAGTCCGCCACCATGCCGGGTTTCACTGATTTCAAAGGGAATCCGTATAGATAGGTCAGCGGCTGTATGGTGGCCAGCGGGCGCAGGCCGCTCAGCGCTTCGCGCCGGATGATGTAGCGAGTGACGTCTTCGTTGGCGAAAACCACCGCGTCCGCGCCGTAACGCATGGCGGCCAATTTCTTTAACACCGTTTCCTGATTGTTTTCCACGGAGATGTTCATATTGGGCAAGCCGGCGATCAGCTTGTCCAGGGCGTTTTGAGAGATGGACGGGCCGTAGACCGCGATGCGGTGGTTGAGCAGGTCCTGGGGGCGCTGGTAGCGGAAGGTGGAGCTGGCGGTGGCGAACAGGCCGTAACTGCTGTTGTACACCGGGGCGCTCAAGGCCAGCGACATCCTGCGCTCGGGCGTGTCCTGCACCGGGAAAATGCCGTCCACCTTGCCTTCATCGGCCAGCAGCAGGGCGCGGCGCCAGACCATGGCCTGGATTTCGCAGTTCCAGTTCAGCCGCTGGCAGACGGCCACCAGCGTATCCACCATCAGGCCTTGGGGCTGGGGTTTGTCGGTCACCTCGATGAAGGGCGGAAAATCCTGGGTGACGAAGTGCAGGGTGGCCGCGTTGACGGGGAGCGACAGCGACAAGACCAGCGCGGCGCTGCTCGACAATTTCAGCATGTGCGGGCTTCTCCCCAGTGACGGCGCGGGGCCGGCGGCGCTCAGGCGAAAGCCGGTTTTAACGCCGTATCGCCGCAGCGCGGCAGACTTTGAACAGTTTCCTTATTACATTATGGTTGAGTTTTGACGCCGGTTTCTCGCTTTATCGGCCGGCCGGGCGCGTCCTTGAACGGCGCCCGGCCGGCGCGTCTTAATAGCCCATCGTGGCGCCGTCAGGGTTGCGCGGGTCGGAATAGCCGTACAAGCCGCCATCGCGCAGCTGTATGGTCTGGGTCCGGCCCATGCTGGGCTTGAGCGCGATCTTGTAGCCTTGTTCGCGCAGCAGGCGCAGCGTATCCGGGCTCAGGCCCTTTTCCACCCGCAATTCGTCCGGCAGCCATTGATGGTGCACCCGCGGCGTGGACGCGGCTTCCGCCGGGTTCATGCCGAAATCGACGGCGTTGACGATGGTCTGCAAAGTGGTGGTGATGATGCGCGCGCCGCCCGGGCTGCCGGTGACCAGCCAGGGCTTGCCGTTTTTCAGCACCAGCGTCGGCGACATCGAGGACAGCGGCCGCTTGCCGGCCGCCACCGCGTTGGCGTCGCCGCCGATCAGGCCGAAGGCGTTGGGCACGCCGGGCTTGACGGAAAAGTCGTCCATCTCGTTGTTGAGCAGAATGCCGGTGCCGCCGGCGATGATGCCGCTGCCGAAGTTCAGGTTCAGCGTGTAAGTCACCGCCACCGCGTTGCCTTGCTTGTCCACGATGGAGTAATGGGTGGTCTGGTCGCTCTCATAGGGCTGCGGCTTGCCGGGCTTGATCTCGGCGGCGGGGCGGGCCTTGACCGGGTCTATCGTCGTGGCCAGCTGATCGGCGTAGCGCTTGGAGGTCAGGCCGGCCTGCGGCACTTTGACGAAGGCCGGGTCGCCCAGGAATTCCGAGCGGTCGGCGTAGGCCAGCTTCATCGCCTCGGCCAGATAGTGGATGGTCTGCGCGCTGTTGGGGCCGTAGTCGGCCAGCGGATAGCGTTCCAGCAGGTTCAGGATCTGGACGATGTGGATGCCGCCGGAGCTGGGCGGCGGCATGGACACCACCTGATAGCCGCGATACGTGCCGCTGACCGGCGCGCGTTCCTCCACCTTGTAGCCGGCCAGATCGGCCTTATTGATCAGGCCGCCGTGGCGCGCCATTTCCGCCACGATCTTGTCGGCGATGTCGCCCTGATAGAAGGCTTTGGGTCCTTGTCGCGCGATCAGACGCAGCGATTTGCCCAGGTCGCGCTGCACCAGCTTCTCGCCGGCGCGCAGCGGGCGGCCGTCGCGGAAGAACACCGCCCGGCTACTGTCCCAGCGGCCCAGATTGTCTTTTTCCACTTCCAGCATTTCCGCCAGCGTCTGAGACACCGGGAAACCCTGCTCCGCCAGCTTCACCGCCGGCGCAATCACCTTGGCCAGCGGCAGGCTGCCCCAGCGCTGCTGAGCGTGGGCCAGGCCGGCCACGGTGCCGGGCACGCCCACTGCCAGGTGGGTGTACAGCGAGCGGCCGTCCACGACCTTGCCCTGCGCGTCCAGATACATGTCGCGGCTGGCCTTGGCCGGCGCGATCTCGCGGAAATCCAGCGCGATATTGCGGCCGCTCTTGGCGTCGTGCAGCACCATGAAGCCGCCGCCGCCCAGGTTGCCGGCGTTGGGCAGCGTCACCGCCAGCGCAAAGCCCACCGCCACCGCGGCGTCCACCGCGTTGCCGCCCTGGCGCAGAATGTCCAGGCCCACCTGGGTGGCCAGGCCCTGTTCGGTGGCCACCATGCCGTTGCGGGCGTAGACCGGGTGGAAGACATCGTAGTCGTAATCGTATTTGACCTGCGGCGGCGCCGGCGGGCTCAGCGCCAGGGCCGGGGCGTTGAAGCCCAGGCTCAGGGCCAGGGCCAGCGCGCTCAGCAGCAGTCTGGGGCGGGGACGGAATGGCGTCATGGTGATTCTCCTTTGTTGTTGGCGTTTTATGAATGTTGTGATTGCGAGAACATTCTACGGTGCCGCCGCCTGTCGCAAAAGCCTGATTTTCCATGCCAAATGATTTGAAAATCCCAAGCAGACACGCCTATAAAGAATCGAGTTTCATAAGTCATCACCTAGGGGGCTACCATGAGCATATCCCAACGTTTGCTGCTGACCTTGGCGGTCGCCTTGCTCGGCTTGTTCATTGTGGGCAGCTTCGGGCTGCTCCAGCTGCACCGGGCCAATGAGCGCTTCGACTATCTGCAGGCCAACACCTTTCCCAGCATCCATACACTGGATCAGGCCTTGCAGGCGCAAACCGATATGCGGGTGCTGACCTACCGCCACGGCATCAGCGAAGACCCCAAGGTCAAGGCCGATATCGAAGCCAATATCGCGCAGCTGGACAAGCAGATGGACACGGCGCTGGATCATTACCAGAAAGACCTGGTGTCCGACGACGAGGACAGGCGGATGATAGAAAAAGACCGCGCGGACATCCGGATCTACCGCCAGCAGCGCGACACCGTGTTCAAGATCTCCCGCGAGCAGCCGCCGGAAACCACGCGGCGGGAGCTGGTGGGCGGTCCGCTGTTGGCCACGGCCAAGACCGTGGTCAAGGACATCAAGGAGCATATTGAATTCAACTACGGCCTGGCCAAGAAATTGGCGGGCGAGAACGCCACGGCGTATCAGGAGGCTTTCGTGTCCTCCCTGGTGGTGATTGTGGGCGCCCTGATTCTGAGCGGGGCGCTGGGCTTCGCGCTGTTCCGCAGCATACGCAGCAGCCTGAACCAGATTGGCGAAACCCTGGATCAGGTCAGCGCCAGCAAGGATTTCCGCCTGCGCGCCAAGGTCTTGCGCAAGGACGAGATCGGCCGCACCGCCGCCGCCTTCAACCATTTGCTGGACGATCTGCAGCATAGCTTCCGCGGCATACGCGACAATATTTCGGAAATCGACAAAGCCACCTCCGGCCTGGCGGCCAACACCAATCAGATTGCGCGCAGCTCGGAAGTGCAGAGCGAATCCGCCGGGGCGATGGCGGCGGCGGTGGAGCAGATGACGGTGAGCATCAACCATGTGGCGGACAACGCGGTGGAGGCGCGCACCCAGGCGCAGCAGGCGGGCAGCATGGCCACCGAGGGCGGCCAGGTGATCTCCGCCACCGTGCTGGGCATTTCCGAGGTGGCGGGCGCGATCAGCGACGCCTCGCATCGCATTGGGCAATTGAAGGAAGACAGCGCCACCATCGCCTCGGTGATGGGCGTGATCAAGGACATTGCGGACCAGACCAACCTTTTGGCGCTGAACGCGGCCATCGAGGCGGCGCGGGCCGGCGAAACCGGCCGCGGCTTCGCCGTGGTGGCGGACGAGGTGCGCAAGCTGGCCGAGCGCACCGCCAGCTCCACCACGGAAATTGGCTCCATCATCAACAAGATGCAAAGCAGCACACTGGAAGCGGTGCAAAGCATGGAAAAAGTGGTGGAACAGGTGCATCAGGAAACCGACAACGCCCGCGAAGCCAGCAGCGTGATAGAGAAGATTCAAGACAGCAGCGGCCAGGCGATGGAACTGGTCAAGGACATTTCCGGCAGCATCAATGAGCAAAGCACCGCCAGCAACACCATTGCCCAGAAAGTGGAGCAGATTGCGCAGATGGCGGAAGAAAACGCGTCCGCCTCCAGCGCCTCGGCGGACGCGGCGGAGCAATTGCAGCAGCAGGCCAAGAATATCCTGAACACCGTGACCCAATATCAAGTGTAGGGCCGAGCCGACGCTAAATATTTGTTCTTAATAGATATTCTCACTTAGTACTTTCTCCTGTTTTCTGACTGCGCCTATAACAAAGCTACATGTGGTATCGGGCGAAGACACGGAGAATAAGGATGAATATCTCACAGCGACTCATGCTGACCTTGATGGTGGCCATGCTGGCCTTGATCGGCGTCGGCAGTTACGGCCTGTGGCAGTTGCACAGCGGCAATGAACGTTTCAACTATTTGAAGAACAACACCTTTCCCAGCATACAGGCGCTGGACCAGGGCCTGCTGGCCTTGACCAAGATGCGGGTGGCGGCTTACCGCCACGGCATCGCCGCGGACGCCAAGAGCAAGGCGGACGCCGAGGCGCAGATCGCCGAAGGCGACAAGATCCTGGATCAGGTGTTGGCCGCTTACGAGAAAGACCTGCTATCCAACGACGCGGACCGCAAGCTGCTGCAACAGGACCGGGCGGATCTGCAAGCCTACCGCAATAATCGCGAAAGCTTTTTGAAGGCTTCGCGCGAGCATCCGGGGCCGGCGACGCAGGCCATGCTGGTGGCCGGGCCGATACCGGACTCCGCCAAGGCCCTGGCCAAAGACCTCAACGACCACATCGACTTCAATTACTCCATGGCGGACAGCCTGTCCAAGGACAACGCCGCCGCTTACAGCATGGCCTTCGGCAGCTCGGTGGCGGTAATCGCCGCCTGTCTGCTGCTGAGCGGCGGCCTGGGCTGGCTGCTGTTCAGTCATATCCGGACCAGCTTGCACCAGATCCGCTCCACGCTGTTCAAGGTGAATCAGCACAAAGACTTCACCTTGCGCGCGCCGGTGGGACGCATGGACGAGGTGGGCGAAACCGCGTCCGCCTTCAACCAGCTGCTGGAGAATCTGCAGCGCAGTTTCCGGGACATCCGCGACAGCATCGGCGCCATAGACGGCGCGATGTCCGGCCTGGCCAACAATACTCATGAAATCGCCCGCAGTTCGGAAATGCAAAGCGAATCCGCGGCGGCGATGGCGGCGGCGGTGGAGCAGATGACGGTGAGCATCAACCATGTCGCCTCCAGCGCGGTGGAAGCGCGCGGGCAGGCGCAGCAGGCCGGCGAGAGGGCGACCGAGGGCGGTCAGGTGATTTCCGCCACCGTGCGCGGCATCACCGAGGTGGCCGGCGCGATTACCGACGCCGCGCAACGCATTGGGCAGTTGAAGGAAGACAGCGCCACCATCGCCTCGGTGATGGGGGTGATCAAGGACATTGCGGATCAGACCAATCTCTTGGCGCTGAACGCGGCGATCGAGGCCGCGCGGGCCGGGGAGATGGGCCGCGGCTTCGCCGTGGTGGCGGACGAGGTGCGCAAGCTGGCCGAGCGCACCGCCAGCTCCACTACCGAGATCGCCGCCATCATCAACAAAATGCAGGGCAGCACGCTGGAAGCGGTGCAGAGCATGGAGAAAGTGGTGGAGCAGGTGCATCAGGAGACCGCCAACACCCGCGCCGCCAACGACGCCATCGACGGCATACGGGACAGCAGCGGCAAGGCGATGGAATTGGTGCGCGACATCTCCAACAGCATTTCCGAGCAGAGCGTGGCCAGCAACACCATCGCCCAGCGCGTGGAGCAGATTGCGCAGATGGCCGAGGAAAATTCGTCGGCGTCCAGCGGATCGGCGGACGCGGCGGGTCAGTTGAGCAAGCAGGCGCGGGTGATCTTGCAGACGGTGTCGGCCTATCAGGTGTGAAGCCCGGCTCAGGAATGCCAAAAGGCGGCGCGGCATGCTTGCCGTTCGCCGCCTTTTGGCGTGTGGGAGCCGGCTTATTCAGCCTGCTTGTCGCCCTTGTCCCGCTTGGCGCGTTTTAGCTCCTTCTTCTTGGCCGGTTTGTCGGTCATCGGGTGCTTCAGCACCTTGGCGGCCAGCTTCCTGGCCGATTTGGTGGCCTTCTTCTGTCCGCGCACCTTGTCCGCCAGCGCCGCCAGTTTCTTGGCGGCGCGCTTGTTCTTGGCCATCTGACTCTCCTTTACGGATTGATGAATCGAAGCCCCATGGTAAGGCGTTGGGGGGAATAAGCACCGGGTCTTTAGGCCATTGACGGATGGGCTTGGGCGTGAAAGCCGCTGGGGGAGGGGGCGGGAATGACAAGCATTTCGGCTGGGCGAGTCACCCGCCTGTGGTTTTTATCCGGCACCAAGAGGGAGGGTGAATGGATCAAACAGGTGACTCGCGCAGCCGCCTTGCCAGCGCTTTCCAGCAAGGATTGCAGGCTTTTTACCATAGATTGCCGGCGCCAGCCATTGTCACATTCCCCATTGCCGCCCGGACGAGGGCCGTCCGGGCGCGTTTTGCGGCTCAGGGCAGCGCGGTTTGCGCCTCCGCGTCCGACTCATGCATGCGGATGCTGACTGCGATCAATACTTCCAGATGGTCGAAGAAACCGGCCCAAGCGCCGCGCTGCGGGCTGAAGTCGAACAAATTCATATCATGGGCGATGCGGCTGAGCAGGCCGTGGCCGGCGTGCTCCGGGTGCTGGCGGAACAGCTCAACCAGCGCGCGGCCGTGACGTTCTCCCAGCGCGTAGGCCTCCGGGAAATCCCGGCACAGAGGCACACGCCAGTAATGCGGCCGGCTGCGCGCGGGCGAGGGGCCGACAAAGGGCAGCTTGGCTTCGCGGGCTTCCAGCAAACGGTAGAAGGCGCGCAGTTCTTCCTTGGTTTTACTCATGGCGGGCCTCCTGGTTGAAGCCGGCAAGCGCCGATGCGGGGAAAGACGGGGACGCGGGGCGGGATACGCGCCGAATGGATTTCGACATTGCTACCTCCTCAAGCGGATGCCGGCCTGGCCGCGGAGCGCGGCTAGGCGGGCGCATGACAAGGTTGGACTACCGGGAGATCATTCCAAAGACCGGCGCACCGCGAGGTGCCCTCGCCATGGCCCGCCCGAATAGGCAAAGCAATAGCGAGACAGAGCGCGGGGAGGCCGCGGTCTGCCGAAATGATCTCAACGTCGGGAGTCCAAGCCCGAGCGCCGCAGTTGCAGCGGCGCGGGGCTATTGTTGGCGAGGCGGGGCTTTGCTGTCAATGAAGGGACGGCATCCGCGAAAAAACCGCCCCGCGGATCAGGCCGGCGGGGCGGGGAATGAAGCCGTTGAATCACGGGCTTAGAGCTTGAAGGCCAGCGTGGTCTGCTGCAGCCGCTCCGCCACCACCGCCAGTTCGCGGGTGGCTTGCGAGAACACGTCCACGGCCACGCCGTTTTCCTTGGACATCTGGGCGATGGCCTCCACGCGGCCGGCCAGATCGGTGCTGGCCTGGCGTTGTTCCTGCATCGCCAGCGCGATGTCGCTGATGGCGCCCACCACTTCCTCCGCCCGCACTTCCACCGAACTGATGGTGGTGGACACATGTTCCGACGATTCCACCACCTGGCTGACGATGTGGCGGCTATTGCGCATGCTGTCCACCGCCTCCTTCGCCCCGGCCTGGATCTTGGCGATCATCTGGGTGATTTCGGTGGCGGAGCCGGTGGTGCGCTCGGCCAGCTTGCGCACTTCGTCGGCCACTACGGCAAAGCCGCGGCCCTGTTCGCCGGCGCGCGCGGCCTCGATGGCGGCGTTGAGCGCCAAGAGGTTGGTCTGATCCGCCACTTCCTTGATCACGGTGGCGATGCTGCTGATCATTTGCGCCTGTTCGGACAGCGACTCCAGGTTGTTGGCGGAGGCGGCCACGCTGTCGTTGACCTTGCGCACTTGCTGGGTGGAGTCCTGCACTTCCTTATTGCCTATCTTGGCCTGACTGCCGGCTTCGCTGGCTTGGGAGTCCGCCAGCGAGGCGTTGTTGGAGCATTGGTCGATGCTGACGGTCAGCTCTTCGATCGAGGCGGCGGCGCTGGAGGTGGCGTTGACCTGCTGACCGATGCTGGCGCTGACTTGCTCGGTGGAGGCGGCCAGTTCCTCGGCGGTGGCGGCCACGCTGGAGGCGGAGTTGATGATGTCGCCCACGGTGACGCGCAGTTTTTTCTGGGTGTCGGACAGCGATTGCATCATCTGGGCCACTTCGTCCCGGCCTTGCACTTCAATGGTGCCGGTCAGATCGCCGCTCCCCAGCTGAAACAGCGCCGCCATGCCTTTTTTCAGGCTGCTGACGATGCCGTTCTGTATCATCACGCCCAGCGCCAGCAGCACGAGCACGGCCGCCACCAGCACGGCGATGACGACATTGCGAGCATGCTCGTACTTGGCCGCGGCCTCTTTCAAGGCCTTGTCGGCTCCTTTTACATTGATGTCGACGATCTGACTCATGATGTCGTCGGCGGCCTGGAATTTGGGCCGGCACTCCTTGGCCATCAGTTCCACCGCTTTCTTGTTGTTGGCGCCGTCGCCGGTGTCGCTGTAGCTGAGGTCGCGCACTTTTTTACAGGCTTCCTCCATCGCCGGCCAGGCGGCGTCAAAGCGTTTGAGCGCGTCCACTTCCGGCGGGGTGAGTACGGTTTTGCGATAGAGATCCATCAGCCGGTTCATTTCCGCCAAGAATTTGGTACGGTTGGCTGTGACCTGATCCATCTGCTTTTTTTCGGTTTCGGCGATAAAGCGGTAATCAGCGCGGCTGATGTAAATCGCGTTTTGGTTGGCCACGGCCACCCAGTAGACCGACATCAATAAATTGTCGTGCATATCGACAGTGAGGTCGTTCATATCCGACGTGCTTCTGACGCCCACTCCTCCAATAATCACGCTGGCCAGCACGCCTAACAGGATCAGGCCGAAAATCTTGACCTTGATGCTGAACTGCGCAAGAAAGTTTCCCATCGCTCGCTCCCTAACTTCCGCCGATAACCACGCATTGTTTTCTAGCTACTGTTATAAGTGTGTAGTGCAGCTGTATTCATCTTGCAATGCTTGATGTAGGAAATTTTGCAGACGGGCAGTTCGTTCTAGGCGAATGATTTTCAGTTCCATGTCCGCCTGGGAGCGGAGATTGAAATTGCGCGGCCAGCGCTTATCTTTGAAACTGAGGCGGCGGACAATGGGCGCGGGGAACGGGGCGGGCGGCCGGCGGTCTGAGTTAGCTTGTTCACGGGGCAGTTTTGAAGCGGCGGGCGGTGCGCCCGCCCGATTAAGAGCCACTAACAGAACCTCACAGAGACCCTGAGCCAAGGCGCGCCGACGCGGCAGTACAAGCCGTACGGCAAGGAGGCGCCACGCGGGATCAGGGGTTTTGTTAGCGGGTCAAAAGAAGCGTATCGCATGAAAGCCATTACCGTAGCCACTTACAACATCCACAAGGGCATGTCGCCGCTGAACCGCCATGTGCGGCTGGGCGATATGGCCTCCGCGCTGGAATCCATAGACGCCGACGTGTTGTTCTTGCAGGAGGTGCAGGGCAAGAACATAGAACGCGCCTTGCAGCACGCCAGCTGGCCCAAGCTGCCGCAGCATCATTTTCTGGCGCGCCGGCTGGATCACAAAGCGGCTTACGGCCTGAACGCGGCCTATGAGCACGGCCATCACGGCAACGCCTTGCTGACGCGCTTTCCCATCAATACCTGGTGCAACCGCGATATCTCGGTCAACCGCTTCGAGAACCGCGGCCTGCTGCACTGTCAGTTGACGCCGGCGGGCTGGAAGCGGCCGGTGGTGACCTTGTGCGGCCATTTCAATCTGTTGGCGCGGGACCGGCGCAAGCAGTATCTGGACCTGGCGCGCTATGTGCGCGAGAACGTGCCGGCGGACGCGCCGCTGATTCTGGCCGGCGATTTCAACGACTGGCGGGAAGAGGCGACGGATCACCTGATGGACAGTCTGGGCATGGTGGAGGTGTTCGATCAGTTGTTCGGCCGCCATGCGCGCAGCTTTCCGGCGCGCATGCCCATGCTGCCGCTGGACCGGATCTATGTGCGCGGGCTGAAGCCCTTGGGGGCGGAGGTGCTGAAGGGCGCGCCGTGGTCGCGCTTGTCCGATCATTTGCCGCTGTCCGCCAGTTTGGCGCCGATTTGAGGGATAGACTTTGAACCGGTTCTGAGAGTCCAATGAAGGAAAACAGGGCTCCGCATTGCGGAGCCCTGTCGCTTTGTCGCGGACCGGTTTAGAGGTGGAAGCGCTCCACCACGTTCTTCAGCTTGCTGGCGTGGCCGTTCAGCTCGCTCAGGGTGGCGCTGGCGCCTTGCGCCACCTCGGAGGTGCTGCGGGTCATGCCGTTGATGTGCTCGGTGTTGTGGGCGATGTTGCCGACGGCGGTGGATTGCTCGCGGGTGGCGTGGGTGATCTGGGTGAAGGTGTCCACCACTTGCCGCATCAGGCCGCCGATGTTTTCAATCTCGCTGGCCGCGCCCTGGGCCAGGCCCACGCTTTGATCCACGGTGGAGCGGGCCTGCTGCATGCTGGCCACGGTGCCGGCGGTTTGCTGGCGCATGCCCTGGGTCATCTGGGTGATTTCGGTGGTGGCCTGGGCGGTGCGCTCGGCCAGTTTGCGCACTTCATCCGCCACCACGGCGAAGCCGCGGCCCATTTCGCCGGCGCGCGCGGCTTCGATGGCGGCGTTGAGCGCCAAGAGGTTGGTCTGGTCGGCGATGTCCTTGATCACGTTGACGATGGAGCTGATTTCCTCGGAGCGGGTGCCCAGCGAGTTCAGCGTGTCGCTGAGGGTGGACATGGCCTGGGACAGTTTGCCCACCTCGGCCGAAACCTGATGCATGGCGTGGCGGCCGCGCTCCGCGCTGCTGTTGGCCTGGGAGATGATGGCGTTGGCGTCGGCGGTGGTGTCGGCCACATGGGTGACGCTGACGGTGATCTGCTCAATGGTGGCGGCGCTGGAGCTGATGGCCTGGTTGACCTGGTCCGCGTCCTCGCTGATGCGGTTGGTGGTCTGGTGCAGGGAGCCGACGGCGCTGACCAGCTGGCCGGCGTTGTTGTTGACTTCGCCTATCAAGCGGCGCAGCCGCTGGTTCATCACGCCGATCTGGCCCAGCGCGCTGGCTTCCGGCGCCTTGGGCACGTCCACGGCCAGGTTGCCGGAGGCGATTTCCTGCAACACGCCTTCGATGTCGGTGACCGATCCGCCCAGCTGGGTATGGATCTGGCGGCGGCCCAGCAGGATCAGCAGCAGGATTTCGCCCACCAGCAGCACGATGGCGGTGAGGAATTGCAGCTGGGCGCTGGACAGCCTGTCCTTGGCCTGGGCCAGCGCGGCGTTGGTGCGCTGGTCCAGCAGCACGAAGAAGTCGTCGATGGGCTTCATGATCTGGGCTTTGAACTGGTGGTATTCCTTGCTGTGCACCAGTTTGCGCGCCAGCTCCATGTCCGGCTGGCCGCTGACGCTGTACTGACCCTGGGCGTCGGCGAACTTGCCCTTGACCGCGTTCATCGCCCGCACTTCCAGCTTGACCAGACCGTCCGAGTTGGCTTGCGCCTCCTTGAGCTTGGCGAACTCGCCTTCGGTGAAGCCGGCTTGCTGCATCAGGGTTTGCAGCGGAACGGTTTCGCTGTCCTGCCGGGGTTTTTCCTGGCCGGCGGCGACGAAGTCCCAATAGATGCGGTTGTATTCCTGCGGGCGTGGCGCCTTGCCGTTGCGGATGTCCAGCACGCGGTTGTATTGCTGCTCATAACCGGGGTCGCCGGTGACGACGTAGGTGCGGCCCAGCCGGGTCAGGTCGTCCGAGCTTTGCCGCAGTTCCGAGGCCAGCAGGTAGGAGTGATAACGGCTTTCGCTGGCGGCGCTCATCACATCCACCGCCTGGCGCATGGAAATGAAGGTGTAGATCACGCCGATAAAGGTGAGCGCGATGAGAATCAGCAGGCCGGTGATGGCCTGGTTGGCGCGAAAATTTTTCATGTGGAGAGGTCCTCGCAGTGCGGCTGAACGATGTTGTGGTGGCCGGTCAATATCGGGTTCCATGGCCCGCGGTGACGCGGCCGGCGGCGCTGGTTTCTCCTCTGGGGGGAGCGGGGGCGGCGGCGTGGAAGCGCTGCATCTGGGCTTGCACTTGGTCCGCATGGCCGCGGCTGTCCGCCGAGATGGCGGCGAGTTCTTCCACCAGGCTGGCGTTTTGCCGGGTGGCGGCGCTCAGTTGCTGAATGGTGGCGTTGATTTGTCCCACGCCTTGCGCCTGTTCGTTGGCGGCCACGGCGATTTGCTGGATCAGGCTGGCGGTCTTGCCGCTGGAGGAGACGATGGCGGCCAGTTGCGCGCCGGCCTGGCCGGCGAGCTGTACGCCGCTGGCGGCCATGCCGCTGATCTCTCTGGCGGCCAGCTGGCTGCGCTCCGCCAGTTTGCGCACTTCCTGGGCCACGATGGAGAAGCCGTTGCCCTGGGCGCCGGCGCGGGCGGCTTCAATGGCGGCGTTGAGCGCCAGCAGATTGGTTTGATAGGCGATGTCGTCTATCACCGAGATGTGTTCCGCGATGCGCCGCATGCTGCGCACGGTGTGTTCGACGATTTCGCCGCCCTGGCGCGCGTCGTCCGCCGCCTGGACGGCCATGGTTTCGGTGAGCTTGGCGTTGTCGCTGCTCTGGTTGATGGCGGAGGAGATCTGCTCCAGCGAGCAGGCGGCCTCGGACAGGCTGGCCGCCTGGCCGTTGGTGTTGAGGGAGAGCTGCTGGGAGCTGTGGTTGATCTGGGCCGACATCATGGACAGATGGCCGGCGCCGCGCTGGGAGTCCGCTATCGCGCGGCTGAGCGTGGTCACGGTCTGGAGCATGGCTTCCGCCAGGCTGTCCCTGGGGTAGCCGCCGGGCGGGGCCGCGGCGGCCAGATCGCCGGCCGCCACCGCCCGCATCAGCCGGGTGACGCGCAAGGGCTCGTCGCCCAGCATGGCGAACAGGCGCCGGTAAATGGTCCAGAACATCAACAGGCCCAGCGCGCAGCAGCCCAGCATCAGGCCGATGACGATGGCCAGCCATAGCCCGGCCTGGGTCCGGGATTGGGCGACGGCCTGGTTGGTGCGCTCTTCCATCAGCCGGTAGAAGGCGTCCACCGGCTGCATGATGGCGGCCTTGTCCAGATGGTATTGGCGGTCGTGCAGGATGCGCCGGGCCAGTTCCGGGTCCGGCGGGCCTTGGCGGCTGAAACCGCCCTGGCCGTCGGCGAAGCGTCCCTTCATCGCGTTCATCGCCACGGTTTCGGTGTTGACCAGCCGGTCCGAGTTGGCCTGGGCCAGCCCGAGCTGGTCGAATTCCTGCTGGGTGAAGCCGGCCTGCCGCATCAGCTGTTGCAGCGGCACGGCGGGGCCGTCCGGCTGCGGCTTGTTGTCGCTAGCCGCCATGAAGTCCCAGTAGATGCGGTTGTAGTGCTGCGGGCGCGGCTGCTGGCCGTTGCGTATCGCCAGCACCGCCCAGTATTGCCGCTCGTAGCGCGGGTCCGCGGTTTCCGCGTAGGTGCGGACCAGGCGGGTGAGGTCGTCCGAGCTTTGCCGCAGTTCGTTGGCCAGCAGATAGCTTTGATTGCGCTGCGATTCCGCCTGGGCTTGCAGATCCAGCTCATGCCGCAGGCGCAGGGTGCACAGCAGGAGCAGCAGCAAAAGCAGGGCGAAGACGCCGGCGCTGGCCGTCAGCAGGGATTTGATGCTCAGTTTCATAGGCCTCCCGCCATGCTGCTGTTGCCGTGTTCGCACCGTCGCGCGTTGGCTTGCTTACTGTTTTTTATAAAACAATCTGTTTCTTGACTACTTTTAGTGTGGACACTTAAGTAAAAACAGTGAGTTAACACCCGCTTGGCGTTTGGTTTGGGGGCGCGGAATGACCTTGCATGTCGAAACCGGCGAGGGTTGGGCCAGGGCCAGCCTGAGCGGCGAGTTGAGCGTTTACACGGTGGAGCAGCTGAAAAGCGAGCTCCTGCCCTTGCTGGGGCAGGAGTCGGTGTCGTTGAGCTTCGCCGAGGTGACGGAGGTGGACGGCTGCGCCTTGCAGTTGCTGCTGGTCTTTGGCCGGCAGCTGCGGCGGCTGGAGCTGCTGGCGGACAACCCCCTGGTCAGCGAGGCCTTTCAGTTGCTGGGCGTGGCGCTGACGGCGCCGACGGCGGGAGGCGAGGATGGACTGGAGTAAGGCCAGGGCGATTTTCCTGGAGGAGTCCCGCGAGCTGTGCGACGCGCTGGAAGGCGCACTGCTGGACCCGGCCGCCTTTCCCGCCGACGCCGAGACCTTCAACCTGCTGCTGCGCACCGCGCACACCATCAAGGGCTCCGCCGGCACCTTCGGCTTCGACGCGCTGGTGGCCTTCGCCCATGCGATGGAGAGCGTGCTGGAACGGCTGCGCGGCGGCAAGATCGCGCTGGGCGACGATCTGGTCAGCCTGCTGCTGGCCTGCAACGATCATCTGCGGCGGATGCTGGAGGCGGTGGAGGCCTCCGCGCTGGACGCGGAGCCGGCCTGGCCGGACGGCATGCCGCTGTTACAGCGTTTGCAGCTGTTCCTGCTGGACGGGGCCCCCTGCGCGGTGGCCGGCGAGGAGGCGCTGGACGCCGCCTCCACGCCGCTGTGGCAGTTGTCGCTGCGCTTTTATCCCGATCTGTTCCGCGACGGCTTCGATCCGCTGTCCTGCCTGCGTTTCCTCAGCCAGTTGGGCGCGCTGCGCGAGGTGGAGCTGGTCTGGCCGCCGCTGCCGGCCTTCGCCGACTTGGAGCCGACGGATTGTTTCATCGGCCTGGAGCTGAGCCTGGAATCCGCGGCCAGCCTGGAGCAGGTGCGCGACGTGTTCGAGTTTGTCGCCGAAGACAGCATGCTGGGCATTCTGCCGCCGCACGCGCCGCTGGCGGCCTTCCGCTCGCTGGCGGAGCGCCTGGGGGAGTCGATAGAGCCGCAGCTGTCGCGCTGGCTGGCGCGCGGGGCCTTGACCGCGGCGGAGGCGGAACGGGTGCGGGAGGCGCCCTGGCTGGCGCGGCCGGAGAGCGGGCGGAGCGGGGAGCCGGGCGCCGCGGCGGGCCGGCCGACCCGCGGCGACAGTCACTATATCCGGGTGGAGGCCGGCAAGCTGGACCGGCTGATCAACCGGGTGGGCGAGCTGGTGATCGCGTCCGCCGGCACCAAGCTGATTGCGCAGAGCCGCTGCGACGCGGAGCTGCTGGAGTCGGTGGCCATCATCAACACGCTGGTGGAAAGCATACGCGACGACGCGCTGACCTTGCGCATGGTGCCGGTGGACGAGGTGTTCTGCCGGTTTCCGCGCATGGTTCGCGAGGTGTCGCGGCAGTTGGGCAAATCCATACAGCTGACGATTCAGGGCGCGGACACCGAGATCGACAAATCCATGGTGGAGCGCTTGACCGACCCGCTGATGCACTTGGTGCGCAACGCGGTGGACCACGGCCTGGAAACGGCGGCGGAGCGGCGGGAGGCGGGCAAGCCGGAAACCGGCAAGGTGGTGCTCAACGCCTTTCACGACGCCGGCTCGGTGGTGGTGGAAATCAAGGACGACGGCCGCGGCATAGACCGCGACAAGGTGCTGGCCAAGGCGCTGGAGCGCGGCTTGTTGAGCGAGGGCCGGCAGTTGAGCGAGCAGGAAACCCTGCAGCTGATCTTCCTGCCCGGCTTTTCCACCGCGCACGCGTTGAGCGATCTGTCCGGCCGCGGCATGGGTCTGGACGTGGTGAAACGCAATATCGAACTCTTGCGCGGCGAGATCGAAATTTTTTCCCAGCCGGGCCAGGGCGCCACGTTCCGGCTGCGGCTGCCGCTGACGCTGGCCATCATCGACGGCTTCCGGGTGGAGGTGAACGATTCCTCGCTGGTGATGCCGCTGGACATGATGATCGAGTGCGTGGACATGCCGGAGGAGGCGATGCGGCAGAACGCGCGCCAGATCAATGTGCGCGGCGATTGGCTGCCTTTCGTGTCCTTGCGGGAGTTGTTCAATCTGCCGCCGGCCACGCGGCCGGAGTACGTGGTGATTGTGCATTACGGGGAAAACCGCGCCGGCGTGGTGGTGGACCGGCTGATGGGCGAGGTGCAGGCGGTGATCAAGCCCTTGGGCGAGATTTTCCGCTCGCTGCGCGGCATCAGCGGCTCCACCATCCTGGGCAACGGCAAGCCGGCGCTGGTGCTGGACATTCCGCAATTGATCCACCACGCCTGCCGCCGCGAGCGGCGGCGGATTCGCCAGTCCAGCGAGGCGCAGGCGAGCGACGTCATTTAGCGCGCCGATGCGCGCCGGGAGGTAGTCATGCAGTGGTTTCACAATGCGCAGGTCAAGACCAAGCTGGGTCTGTCGTTTGGCGTGGTGCTGTGTTTCTTGTTGGCGCTGGGCTTTGTCAGCTACACCGCCACGGAGCGCATCACCGGCGTGATGGTGAATCTGTTCGACAACCAGCTGACGCCAATCAAGGATATCGGCAGCGCGGCGCGCAACGCGATGGCCAGCAACCGCTCCTTGTACCGCTATGTCGCCGAGACCGACACCAAGACCATGGACGCGGTTGAGCTGGAGATGGCCGGTTTCGAGAAGAGCATGAACGCCAGCATAGACGCTTACCGCAAGACGGACCTGACGCCGCCCGAGGTGGACGCGCTGCGCCGCTTCGACGCCGCCTGGGCCATTTACCAGCCCTACGCCACCGAGGTGAAACGGCTGTCCTATACCGACCGCGGCGACGGCGAGAGCAATAAAATTGCACTGAAACTGATGGCGGACAAGGGCTGGCCGGCTTTCCAGGCGGTGGACGCGGTGCTGACCGAGTTGGTGAACCTCAACGCCAAGCTGGCCGACAATTCCCTGGTGGAAACCAAGGCAATCAGCACGGACGCCTTGCGGGTGCTGGTGGCCATCGCGGTGGCGGCGGTGCTGCTGAGCATCGCGCTGGGGGTGATGGTGACGCGCAGCCTGCTCAAGCAATTGGGAGGCGACCCGTCCTACACCGTGCAGGTGGTGAGCCGGGTGGCGGCCGGGGATTTGTCGGTGCCGGTGAAGCTGCATCCGGACGATACTTCCAGCCTGCTGTATTCGATCAAATCCATGGCGCACCGGCTGTCCGAGACCCTGTCCGAGGTCAGCGCGATGTCGGAGGCGATAGGCTCGGCGTCCGAGGAGGTGTCGTCCACCGCCAATTCCCTGGCGCAGACTTCGTCCGAGCTGTCGTCCAGCATCGAGCAGACCAGCGCCTCGGTGGAGGAGATGGCGGCCACGGTGACGCAGAACGCCGACAATGCGCGGGTGACCGAGGGCATCGCGTCCAAATCCGCGTCCAGCGCCACTCAGGGCGGCAGCGCGGTCAGCGATATGGTGCACGCGATGAAGGAGATCGCGTCGCGGATCACGGTGATCAACGATATCGCCAACAAGACGGATCTGCTGGCCATCAACGCGGCGATCGAGGCGGCGCGCGCAGGCGAGCACGGCAAGGGCTTCGCCACGGTGGCGGTGGAGGTGAGGAAGCTGGCGGAGCGCTCCCAGGTGGCGGCCAAGGAGATAGGCGATCTGGCCAGCCGCTCGGTGAGCGTGGCGGAGAAGGCCGGCACCTTGCTGCAGGAGATGTTGCCCGGCATAGACCAGACCGCCAGCCTGGTGCAGGAGATTTCCGCGGCCTCGCGCGAGCAGCGCACCGGCATTGATCAGATCAACAGCGCGGTGACGCAGATCAGCAGCGGCATGCAGTCTTCGGCCACGTCGGCCGAGGAGCTGAGCTCCACCTCCGAGGAACTGAGTTCCGCGGCGATGCAGCTGCAGGATTTGATGCAGCAGTTCAAGCTGCGCAACACCCGCGGCGGCCGCAAGTCCCGGCTGGTGCACATCGGCCACTTGCACGGCGGCAAGGCCGCGCCGCCGCCGCCGATGGACGACGATGACGATATGGATCTGACCGTGGACGAGGACAAGTTCTCCAAGTATTGAGAGGGAGGAAGACGGCGATGAGAAACAGCGACCAGCCGGCCGGCCAGGACGGCGGCGACCAGAAATTCCATTGCGTCACATTCATCCTGGGCGAGGATTTGTTCGGCATTCAGATCAACTTCATCCGGGAGATCATCGAGTTCGACGGCATCACCGAGGTGCCGATGATGCCCAACTTCGTGCGCGGCATCATCAATCTGCGCGGCGCGGTGGTGCCGGTGATCGATTTGTCGGTGCGCTTCGGCCGCGGCCAGACGGCCTTGAAGTCGTCCACCTGCGTGGCCATCCTGTCCTTGCCGGGCCTGGAGGGCGGCTACGCCGACATCGGCATTCTGCTGGATTCGGTGTGCGAGGTGCTGGAGATCCCGCAAAGCGAGATCGATCCCTCGCCCAGCTTCGGCTCCAATATCCGCAGCGACTTCATCCAGGGCATCGCCACCATCAATCAGCGCTTCGCCATTCTGCTGAATGTGCGCCAGGCGCTGTCGGTGTCCGAGCTCAGCGCGATGGCGGAGGCGGTGACCCAGCAGTTTCTGAGCGACGACATCGAGGCGCTGTAGATGTTCGCCCTGGAAGAGACGCTGGCCGCCGCGCCTTTGTTGACGGATGGGGAGTTTTTCCAGCTGCGCCGCTTCATCTACCAGACCGCCGGCATCGCCATGCCGATGAGCAAGCGTTCGCTGATCCAGTCGCGCCTGGCCAAGCGCATCCGCCATTTGCGGCTGAACAGCTACGCGGCTTACTGGCGTCTGATCTCGGACCCGGCCAATGTGACGGAGCGGCAGTACGCGATCAATCTGCTGTCCACCAATGAAACCTATTTTTTCCGCGAGCCGGAACACTTCGCCTGGCTGCGGCAAGAGGCGGCGCGGCTGCAGGGCAAGGGCGAGTTTCGGGTGTGGTCGGCGGCCTGCTCCACCGGCGAGGAGCCGTACACGGTGGCGATGATCCTGGCGGAGGCGCTGGGCCTGCTGGGCCAGTGGCGGGTGTACGCCACCGATATCAATACCCGGGTCACGCATCTGGCCCGGCGCGGGGTTTACTCGGTGGAGCGCGCGCGCAGGACGCCGCCGGAGCTGTGGCGGCGTTATTTCCTGCGCGGCCGCGACGAATACGCCGGCATGGTCAAGGTGGCGCCGGAGCTGGCGAAGAAGGTGAGTTTCGCCAATCTGAACCTGCTGCACGCGACGGACTTCAACCATAGTCATTTCGATGTGATTTTCCTGCGCAATGTGCTGATTTATTTCGACGAGGCCACCAAGCTGCGGGTTTTGCTGTCGCTGTGCGACAAGCTGCGGCAGGGCGGACATTTGATCATCGGGCATTCGGAATCCATCCGGCACCTGGCGCTGCCCTTGGCGCAGGAGGCGCCGTCGCGCTACCGGCTGGATGCCCACTTGGCGGGCGGAAGAATCGATGAGCATCAGTGTTCTGATTGTTGACGACTCCGCGGTGGCGCGGGAGATGCTGGGCCAGATGCTGGCCACCGCGCCGGACATCAAGCTGCTGGGCGCGTCGCCGGACCCCATTTACGCGATGAGCCGGATGAAGATCCGCTGGCCGGACGTGATCATCCTGGATCTGGCCATGCCGCGGATGGACGGCCTGACCTTTTTGCGCCAGGTGATGGCGGAGCGGCCCACGCCGGTGATCATCTGCTCGGCCTTGACCACCGAGGGCGCGCTGGTGTCGCTGGAGGCGATGAGCGCCGGCGCGGTGTCGGTGCTGCTCAAGCCGCTGGTCAACGCGAGGACGAATTTCGTCGAGAACGCCAAGCGGCTGGTGGAAGAGGTGTACGCGGCGGCGCGGGTGAGGGTGGAGGCCTTGAAGCAGACGTCGCCGTCCGGCTATCCCGCGCCCAAGCTGACCGCCGACGCCATTCTGGACGCGCCGCCGGAGCGCCGGCGGCCGGCGCAGGGCACGGAGCGCGTCATCGCGCTGGGCGCGTCCACCGGCGGCACCCAGGCGCTGGAGTTCCTGTTGCAGCGGCTGCCGCCGCATTGCCCGGGCATGGTGGTGGTGCAGCATATGCCTGAGGGCTTCACTTCCATCTTCGCCGGCCGGCTCAACCAGCTGGCCCAGGTGGAGGTGAGGGAGGCGAAGAACGGCGACGTGCTCAGCGCCGGCACGGTGCTGATTGCGCCGGGAGGCCAGCATCTGCTCTTGCATCGCCGGCAGAAGCAGTTTGTCGCGGAGGTCAAGGGCGGGCCGCCGGTGTCGCGGCACCGGCCGTCGGTGGACGTGTTGTTCCGCTCGGTGGCGGTGAGCGCCGGGGCCAACGCGGTGGGCGTGATCCTCACCGGCATGGGGGACGACGGCGCGCGCGGCATGCGCGAGATGCACGACGCCGGCGCGCGCACGCTGGCTCAGGACGAGGCGTCCTGCGTGGTGTTCGGCATGCCGCAGGCGGCCATCGCCCGCGGCGGGGTGGACGAGGTGATGTCTCTGGAGCGCCTGGCGCGGCTGTTGCAGGGTCTGCGCGCCTGAGAGCCTGTCCATGGTCCGCCGCGCGGCGGCGGACGCGGCCCTCAAGATAGATACAGATGCGATAGGTGTTTTTACGTAAATACCGATGCTTGCCGGCGTCTATTTGTAAAAAACCTTTTAAAAACAAAGCCGGCGCGGGTCGCTTCACCTCGAGAAAAAGCGATTATGCACTTGCTATGTGCAAACTACCAAAGCCAGTCGCATTGATTCGCGTTTAATTGGCGTTATCATCACTTTCCATATTCAGCGCTCGCCGCCGCACTGGGCCGCTTGTCCCGGCGCGCCGCCGCCTGTCTATCTTTCCCCGCCCGCTCCGCACCACTTCGCGGCGCCGTCATCGTCTCTTGTCGATTACTGCCTGATCCACTGCCTGGACCTGCGGCGCCGGTCCGGCGCGCTCCGGATGCGCCGCCGGCGGCGGGGAGCCGTTTTTGGAATGAATGTCGAAGGAATGCATCCGTATGAGTGTCTTGAACAAGGACTGGGGCTTGCGGGCCAAACTATCCGCCGCTTTTACTCTGGTGAGCCTGCTGATCGTGGCGGTTTATTCGATCTACGCTTATCGCAGCACGGTCGACTCCGAAATGAAGGGCGTGGATCAGACCCTGCTGACCGCCGCCTACGCGGCGCGCCAGATGGTGGGCGAGAACTTCCACGACCAATTGCCGGACAGCAACCCCAATAGCCAGGCCACCACCAAGCAGCTGACCGATTTTGCGCGCGACAGCGGTCTGGCCTACGCCTATTCCACGATTCAGCGCGGCGGCCGCGTGTTGTACACCAGTTCTTCCGCCAGCCCCGACGAGGTGAAGTCCGGCCAGTACCAGCAGTGGTTCCTGGCGGAATACAAGGATGTGCCGGCCGGCCTGGCCGCGGCCTTGCGCAGCGGCTCCACCCAGTTTGAGGAATACCAGGGCGAGTTCGGCCTGTTCCGCTCGGTGTTCGTGCCCTTCACCTCGGCCAGCGGCATGCGCTACGTGGTGGGGGTGGACACGTCCTTGCAAAAAGTGGAGGCCTTGCGCACCCAGGTGCTGTGGCAAAGCGGCGCGGTGGGCCTGGGCCTGCTGCTGATGTCCCAGCTGGCGGCCCTGTTGCTGGCCAACCGCATGGTGCAGCCGGTGAACGAGTTGAACGTGGCCCTGCAGCAACTGGCCGGCGGCGACTGGAACCTGGTGCGCAGCATGCCGGTGCGCAGCCGCGACGAAGTGGGCCGCATCGCGTCCTCCTTCAACACCTTCATGGCGGCCCTGCGTGAGCGCTTGCTGGAGATCCGCGGCGAATCCGACGCGGTGCAGAGCGAATCCCAGCACATCGATCAGTTGGTGGGCGGCGTGGCCGCGCGTTCCGGCCAGCAGGCCGAGGACGTGCGCGGCAGCGCGGCGGCGGTGGAGGAGCTGGCGGTGAGCATCGCCCATGTCTCGGAAATCGCCGAGGACGCGGCCACGCTGATGTCTTCGTTCGAAGGCCAGACCCAGACCACGGTGCAATACATCCAGAACGCGGTGGAAGGCATGCGGACGGTGCAGCAGGAAGTGACCCAACTGGCAGGCAAGCTGGATCAGCTGGATTCGCGCACCAATGAGATCAATATGATTGTGGCGGTGATCAAGGACATCGCCGATCAGACCAATCTGCTGGCCTTGAACGCGGCGATCGAGGCGGCGCGGGCCGGCGAGCAGGGCCGCGGTTTCGCGGTGGTGGCGGACGAGGTGCGCAAGCTGTCCGAACGCACCGCCAACGCCACGGTGGAGATCGGCTCGATGATCGCTTCGGTGCAGCAGGATTCCGCCTCCGCC
This sequence comes from Chromobacterium sp. FG22, assembly GCF_057809415.1. Lineage (NCBI taxonomy): Bacteria > Pseudomonadati > Pseudomonadota > Betaproteobacteria > Neisseriales > Chromobacteriaceae > Chromobacterium > Chromobacterium sp. FG22. The sequence continues at coordinate 48,184 of NZ_JBMDJX010000026.1, forward strand.
ATCTCCGGCATGCGCGCGGCGGTGGACCGCGTGGACGCCAGCGTCAATCACGCCGGCGAGGCGCAGGACACTTTGCAGGGTTTCTCGGTGCAGATCCAGGGCGTGTCGCGCGGCATGGGCGATATCTCGGCGGCGGTGCGCGAGCAGGCCAACGCTTCGCAGCATCTGGCCGGCAGCGTGGAGTCGGTCAGCAGCTCGGCCGAGGAAAACCGGCTGGCGGCGGAAGAGGCTCAGCAGGGCGTGGTCAATCTGTTGGAGCGCGGGGTGTCTTTGCGCGGCGTGGTACAGCAGTTCACGCTCTAAGCCATGCGCACGCAACCGCCCTCGGGCGGTTTTCTTTTTGCCAGATAAATGACATTGGCGTAAAGTGGCTTGTCGTCCTAAAGGAAGGAGGCGGGTCATGGAGCGGGAGCTGTCGTTGTCGCATGCCGGCGCGGACCCGGCGCGAGGTCCTTTGATCATCGTGGCGTCCAGCGGCACCGGCGGGGACATGCAGCCCTTCGTCGCGCTGGCGCGCGGCTTGAGCGAGCGCGGCCACCGGGTGCGGATGCTGGCGCCGGCCTTGCAGGAGGAAGCGGCGCGGGCGGCCGGCCTGCCGTACTGGCTGTTCGGCAGCGTCGAGCGGGAACAGGCGGCGCTGGACAACCCCGATCTATGGCATGAGCGCAAGAGTTGGGGCGTGCTCTGGGATAGCCTGGCGCCGGATCTGGACGCCTTGCGGGAGCGGGTGAGGGATCTGCCGGCGGATGAGGACTGCGTGGTCTTGTGCCACCCCGTCCTGGTGCCGATGGCGGCGCTGGCGCGAGCGGCGCGGCCGGATTTGCGCATTGTGACGGCCTATCTCGCGCCGTCCAATCTGTGCAGCCGCCACGACCTGCTCACCCTGGGCTCCTTGCGGATTCCCGGCTGGCTGCCGCCGGCCGGAGCTGGCCTGCTGTGGTGGGCGCTGCATCACTGGTTCAACGCCCAGACCTTGCCCAGTCTGAACGCGGCGCGCGCACAGCGCGGCCTGCCGGCGGAGCCGCATTTTTTCGAGCATATGTTGAGAGCCCCCAACGCCTCGGTGGGCCTGTTTCCCCGCTGGTTCGCCGCCTTGCAGCCGGATTGGCCGCGGCCGTTCTTCGAAGGGGATTTCCTGCTGCCCGCCGCGCAGCGGGGCGCGGGGCTGTCCGCCGAGCTGGAGGCCTTTCTGGCCGCCGGCGATGCGCCCGTCGTGTTCACGCCGGGCACCGGCCATCGGCACGCGGCGGCCTTCTTCGACGCCGCGCTGCGGGCCTTGCGGCGGCTGGGCCGGCGCGGGATTTTCGTCACGCCGCACGCGGCGCAGTTGCCGCCGGCTTTGCCGGCCGATGTGCTGTGGCAGGCGCACGCGCCTTTCGCCGCGCTGTTGCCGCGGGCGGCGGCGCTGACGCATCACGGCGGCGTCAGCACCATGGCGGACGCGATGCGCGCCGGGATTCCGCAATTGATCGTGCCTTACGCCTACGATCAGTTCGACAACGGCCAGCGCGCCAAGCGCCTGGGCGTGGCCGAGGTCTTGCACGCGCAGCGCGTGTCCGCGGGGAGAATGGAGCGTTTGTTGGCGCGCTTATTGGCCGAGCCGGGCCCGGGCCCGGCCTGCCGCGAGCTGGCCTTGCGCATGGCGGCCGGCGCGGAAGCGACGCGGGCGCTGTTGGACAGCGTGGAGGAGGCCTTGTTGGGGAAACCCGGACGCGCGGCGGAAAAATCCGGCGCCAGGCCGGCCTTGGCGGAGGGGTGACGAGGCTCTACAAGGCGAAACCCGCCGAGGAAGCGGAATGCACATGCGGTGCATGAGCGTTTCGAAGCGGGTTTGAGCGCCTTTGTCTAAAATCCCGCCGAAGCGCGGCAGACTTTTGTGGTTTTCAAAGTCTAGCGAGCTAGAGCGAGACAAGGCGAAAACTAGCGAAAAAGCGGAATGTACAAGTGGTACATGAGCATTTTGAGCTGGTTTTCAACGCCGTATCGCCGAAGCGCAGCAGACTTTGAACAGCTTCTTAGCTGAACAGCGTGCGCGCGCCCTCGTAACGGGCGGCGAAATAGCTATTGTCCAGCCGCGCCACGCGAATGGAGCTGTTGGTGCGCGGCGCGTGCACGAACTTGCCGTCGCCGATGAAGATGCCCATATGCGAGAACGGGCGGTTCATGGTGTTGAAGAACACCAGGTCGCCGACCCGCATCCGGCTGTCCGGGATGGGCCGCGCCACGCCGGCGATCTCGGCCGCGGTGCGCGGCAGCGTGACGCCAACGGCGTTCTGGTAGATGTAGCCGACCATGCCGCTGCAATCCAGGCCGGCCTCGGGGTTGGTGCCGCCGAACTTGTAGTCCAGGCCCAGCAGGCCCAGCGTGTAGATCAGGATTTCCCGGCTGGCGCCGTCGGCCTTCAGTCCGGACAGGCTGAGGTCGCCGGAAGGGCGGGGCTTGCGGCCGCCGGCCACCTTGGAGGGCGTGGTGCCGCAGGCGGCCAGCAGGCCGGCCAGCGACAGCAGCGCGGCGCCGCGCAGCAGCGCGCGGCGGTCCAACGGCGAAGAGGGCGAAGGCGGCAGGGTTTTGCTCATTGTTGCTTTGACTCCAGTTCTTCCCAGCGCGCCAGCTTGTCCATCAGCAATTCGTCGATTTCCTCCACCCGGCGCTGCCAGGCGATGGCCTCCTTGGGCGTGTCGCGGTAGCAGTTGGGGTCCAGCAATTGCTGATTCAGGCTGGCTTGCTCGGTTTCCAGCGCGGCGATCTCGTCCGGCAGCGCGGCGAGCTCTCGCGTCTCATTGTAGGACAGTTTATTGCGCGCGGACTTGGGCTTGTCCTTGGGTTTCTCCTGCGGGGCCGAAGCGTCCCGCGGCTTCTCCGCCGGCTTCATCGCCGCCATGCGCGCCTTGGTGTCGATCCAGTCCTGGTAGCCGCCCGGATACTCTTCCAGCCGGCCGTCGCCTTCGAAGGCGATCACCTGGGTGACCACGTTGTCCAGGAAGGCGCGGTCGTGGCTGACCAGGAACACGGTTCCCGAGTATTGAGCGATCACGTCTTCCAGAAGTTCCAGCGTGTCGATGTCCAGGTCGTTGGTGGGCTCGTCCAGCACCAGCACATTGGCCGGCCGGGTGAACAGCCGGGCCAGCAGCAGGCGGTTGCGTTCGCCGCCGGACAGCGAGCGCACCGGGCTGCGCGCGCGCTGCGGCGAGAACAGGAAGTCTTCCAGATAGCTCATCACGTGTTTCTTCACGCCGCCGATTTCAACGAAGTCGTTGCCCTGGCTGATGATGTCGGCGACGCTGGTTTCCTCGTCCAGCTGTTCGCGGAACTGGTCGAAGTAGGCGATCTCCAGCTTGCTGCCCTGCTTGACGCTGCCGCTGTCCGCGTCCAGCTGGCCCAGAATCAGCTTGAGCAGCGTGGTCTTGCCGGCGCCGTTGGGGCCGATCAGGCCGATCTTGTCGCCGCGCAGGATGCGGGTGGTGAAGTCGCGGATCAGGGTCTTGCCCTCGAAGCCCTTGCCGACGTGCTCCAGCTCCGCCACCAGCTTGCCGGAGCGTTCGCCGGCGTCCAGCTGGAAGTTGACCTGGCCCACGCGCTCGCGCCGCGCCGAGCGCTCGCGGCGGATGGCCTCCAGCCGGCGCACCCGGCCTTCGTTGCGGGTGCGGCGCGCCTCGATGCCCTTGCGGATCCACACCTCTTCCTGGGCGTGGAATTTGTCGAAGATGCGGTTTTGCTCTTCCTCGACGGCCAGTTCTTCCGCCTTGCGCACATGGTAGCTGGAGAAGCTGCCCGGGTAGCTGCGCAGCAGGCCGCGGTCCAGTTCCACGATGCGGGTGGCCACATTGTCCAGGAAGCGGCGGTCGTGGGTGATCAAGAGCACGCTGCCGCCGTAGTTCTTGATCAGGGTTTCCAGCCATTCGATGGCGGACACGTCCAAGTGGTTGGTGGGTTCGTCCAGCAGCAGCACGTCGGGCCTGGCGGCCAGCGCGCGCGCCAGCGCCACGCGTTTTTTCCAGCCGCCGGACAGCTCCTCGATCCGCGCGTCCGGGTTCAGGCCCAGATGGGACAGGGTGGAGGAGATTAGCGCGTCGAACTGCCAGCCGCCGCGGGCCTCCAGCTCGTGCTGGATGTGCTCCATCCGCGCCAGCGCCTGTTCGTGGTCGGCGTCGGCCTGGGTCAGCTGATGGGTGACTTGGTGGTATTCGGTGAGCAGGCTTTTCAGTTCGCCCAGGCCTTCGGCCACGGCTTCGAACACCGTGTGTTCCGGCGCCAGCTCAGGCTCTTGCGGCACATAGGCCACTTTGACGTCGCCCTTGATGTTGACGCGGCCGTCGTCCAGCGCCACCGCGCCGGCCACGCTTTTGAGCAGCGAGGACTTGCCGGCGCCGTTGCGGCCGATCAGGCCGACCACTTCGCCCGGTTCCAGCGCGAAATCGACGTTATCCAGCAATGCGTGGTGACCAAAAGCCAGGCAGGCTTTTTCGACGGTAATCAGAGCCATGGTGCGTGTTGTTTTCTGTATGGAAAGTTGGGCGGATTGTAACATGGGCTTCACCTTTCCACGCTTAGCGCCGCGCGGTTTGTGCTGTTACAATGCCGGCCAAACTTGAATGAAAGGCATGCTATGTACTTCGTTGACCGCTCGGTGGCCGTGATCAAACCGAAACAACCGTTCCTGGACTGGCTGAACCAGGCCCCGGACAACGACATGGATCTGGCGCTGGACAGCCTGCGCACCGACTGCACCGTGATCCTGCTGCCGGAGTTCGACGAGCCGGAAGAGGGCGTCGCCTACATCGACGAAATCTACGAACAATTGTTCAAGATGGAACTGGCGTCCTGGTACGAGGACGAAGACACATGGCCCAAGGATCTGTCCTTGAAAGCCTTCTGGGAATGGTTCGACGTGGAGATCCACTCCACGGTGATAGACAGCGTGGACGCCGACATCAGCAACACCCCGGCGCTGGATCTCTAAACCATGAACCGGCGGCCCCGGCTGGAGCCTTTCGGCTTCGAGCTGAGGCCTTCGCGCCTTTGGCTGGCGCTGACGGTTTCCGCCGCCGCGCTGCTGGCCTGGGCGGTGATCCGCCATCTGCCGCCCATCTGGCTGGCCTTGTTGCCGGCCGAGGCCTTCTTGCTTATGCGGGCGCTGCGCGCCGACGGCTGGGGCGACGCCGGCCGTTTCCGGCGGCTGGAAGTGGACGGCCTGGGGCGGCTGAGCGTGTGGCGCGAAGCCGCGCTGCCGGCGCAGGCCTTGGACGATTGCTTCGTCACCCCTTGGCTGACGGTATTGAATGTGCGCATCGGCGGCCGCCGGCGCGCCTTGATGGTGTGGCCGGATTCGGCGCCGGCGGACGGCCGCCGCCGCTTGCGGACTTATTTGCTGTGGTTTCAAGCCGCGGACGACACTGAGACGAAATGACTGGACACAAGACTCTGGCCGAGTGGCTGAGCTGGCAGGAAAGCCTGCACGCCACCGCCATCGATATGGGCCTGGCCCGCGTGGAGCGGGTGCGCGCCGCGATGAAACTGCAACCGTCCTGCCCGGTGGTGATGGTGGCCGGCACCAACGGCAAGGGCTCGGTCTGCGCGATGCTGTCCGCCATGCTGCATTGCGCCGGCTTCAAGGTGGGCACTTACACCTCCCCCCACATCCTGCGTTACAACGAGCGCATCGCCATCGATCTGGCGCCCGCCAGCGATGAGCGCATCGTCGCCAGCTTCGAGGCGATAGACGCCGCGCGCGGCGACACCTCGCTGACGTATTTCGAATTCGGCACCCTGGCGGCGGTGCACAGCTTTGTCGCCGAAAAAGTGGACGTGATCGTGCTGGAGGTGGGCCTGGGCGGACGCCTGGACGCGGTCAACATCTTCGAGCCGGACGTGTCGGTGGTGGTCAGCGTGGACATAGACCACCAGGCCATCCTGGGCGACAACCGCGAGGACATCGGCTTCGAGAAAGCCGGCGTTTACCGCGCCGGCAAGCCGGCCTTGTGCGCGGACCCGAATCCGCCGGCCAGGCTGATCGAGCACGCGCGCGCCATCGGCGCGGACCTGAAGCTGTACGGGCCGGACTTCGGCTATCAGCGCATGGACAATCAATGGTCCTTCCACATGGGCGACGCCCATCGCCACGCCTTGCCCTTGCCGGCGCTGCGCGGCGGCTATCAGATGGTCAACGCCTCGGCGGCGCTGGCCGTGCTGGAGTGCTTGAAGCCGCGGCTGCCGGTGAACCTGGGCGCGGTCAAGCGCGGCCTGCTGGAAGTGGAGTGGCCGGGCCGTTTCCAGGTGCTGCCGGGCCGTCCGGCGGTGGTGCTGGACGTGGGCCACAATCCGCACGCGGTCAAGGCGATGACGGCCAGCCTGAAACAGCTGCCGTTCGCCCGCAACCGGCTGGCGGTGTTCTCCATGCTGGAAGACAAGGACCTGGAACAGGTGGCGGCCTTGGCGCGTGAGGAGTTCGACGCCTGGTTCGTCGGCGGCCTCGACATGCCCCGCGGCCAGAGCGGCGAACGCATCGCCGCCAGGCTGGCGGAAATGGGCGTTGAGAGGGTGCAATCCTTCGCCACCGTGGCGCAAGCCTGGTCGGCGGCCTTATCGCAGGCGGAGGAGAGTGATAGAATTGTCGTTTTTGGTTCCTTCCACACCGTTGCCGAGGTGATGGAAGCCCGGCAACACCCGGCTTGAGGAAAGCATGGCTTTATCCACCCACGAGGAGTTGATCCTGTTGCGCAAGCGCGCCAGACGCCGTCTGGTGGGCGCTGTCGTCTTGGTTACCGTCGCCACCGTCGTTTTGTGGAACGTGGTGGGACGCCTGCCCGAGCAGCAGATGAAGCCGGAGTCCATAGAAGTGCTGGGCGCGGGCGCTTCCGCGCCGGCCGCCAATCACGCCGAAGCGCCGGCGGGCGCCTTGCCGCCGCCGGCCCAGCCGGCCTCGGCGCCGTCCGCGGCCTCCGCCGCGCTGGCCGAAGTCTCGCCCGCGGCCAAGCCCGGCGCCACCGAACTGGCGGCCAATCTATCCACGATGACGCCGGCGATGCCGGCCGCGCAGCCGGCCCCCGCGGCGAAACCCGAGCCCAAGCCGGAAGTCAAACCGGAGCCCAAGCCGGAGGCCAAGCCCAAACCCGAACACAAGCCGGAGCCGAAACCGGCCAAGCCCGAGCATAAAAAGCCCGAAATCAAGCTGGACGAAAAGCCGGCCCGCAAGCCGGACCCGGCGGCTATCCTGGAAGGACGCTTCGATTCGCTGGACAAGCCGGCGGCGAAGAAAGAGGAGCCGGCGGCCAAGGGCGAGAGCAAATCGGTGATCCAGCTGGCGGCGCTGTCGGACCCGGACAAGGCCGACGCCTTGAAGTCCAAGCTGTCGTCGATAGGCGTGTCCGCTCATTTCAGCAAGGTGCAGACCAGCAAGGGCGAGGTGACCCGGGTGCGGGTGGGCCCGTTCAACAGCCGCGCCGAGGCGCAAGCCACCTTGCAGAAGCTGGCCAAGGCCGGCGTTAACGGCATTATCGTGACCAAGTAGCCGTCATGACCATCTTCGACTATATTGCCATCGCCATCATCGCCGGTTCCATCCTGGTGGCGATGATGCGCGGCCTGGTGGCCGAAGTGCTGTCGCTGGGCTCCTGGCTGATCGCCTTCTGGTGCGCCAAGCAGTTTTCGCCGGTGGTGTCGGCGTTCCTGCCCGGTGAATTGAGTTCGGAAGGCTTGCGGCTGGTGGCCGGTTTCGTGGCGGTGTTTTTCCTGGCCTGGCTGGCCACGGCCTTGCTGCGGGTCACGCTGACCGGCATGCTGGACAGCGTGGGGCTGGGCGGAGTCAATCGATTGTTCGGGGCGGTGTTCGGCCTGGCTCGCGGGCTGGTGCTGGTGACGGCCCTGGTTTTGGTGGGCGGCTTGAGCGATCTGCCGCGACAACCCATGTGGAGGAATGCCGTGCTCTCGGCGCCATTTGAATCGGTGGCCTTATCATTAAGGCCCTGGTTACCGGCGATGCTGGCCGATAACCTCCACTACACCGGGTAGCTGGTGAACAAGGCGGAATATCTTGATATCTTCACTTCAAGATTCCGCCTTTTTCTTTGTCTTGTTTTTTTGTCCGTTTCTTTAGTAGTAGGGAAGAGAGCAAAAGATGTGTGGAATTCTAGGCGTGGTCGGTCAGGCTCCGGTCAACCAGTTGCTGTATGACGGTTTGCAGGTGCTGCAACATCGAGGTCAGGACGCCGCCGGCATCGTGACCGCCAATGGCAAGACCTTTCACATGCACAAGGGCAGCGGCATGGTGCGCGACGTGTTCCGCACGCGCAATATGCGTTCCCTATTGGGCGCGGCCGGCATCGCCCATGTGCGCTATCCCACCGCCGGCTCCGCCTCCTGCCTGGCCGAGGCGCAGCCGTTCTACGTCAACTCGCCGTTCGGCATCGTGCTGGCGCACAACGGCAACCTGACCAATACCGAAGAGCTCAAGGCGGACATGTTCCGCCACGATCTGCGCCACATCAACACCAATTCCGATTCCGAGGTGTTGTTGAACGTGTTCGCCCATGAGCTGACCCAGCGCCTCAGCGCCAACGAATTGAGCGTGGACGCGGTGTTCGGCGCCATCGAGGCGGTGCACCGCCGCGTGCGCGGCGCTTACGCGGTGGTGGCGATGATCGCCGGCTACGGCCTGGTGGCCTTCCGCGACCCCAACGGCATCCGCCCGCTGGTGATAGGCACTTGCGTCAACAGCGGCAAGACCGAATACATGTTCGCGTCGGAATCCGTTGCGCTGGACTGTTCCGGTTTCAGCCTGCTGCGCGACGTGCAGCCGGGCGAAGGCGTCTTCGTCAGCTTCGACGGCGAATTCCACGCCCGCAGCTGCGCCAGCGACACCCGCCACGCGCCTTGCCTGTTCGAATACGTGTACTTCGCGCGCCCGGATTCGGTGATAGACGGCGCTTCGGTCTACCAGGCGCGCATCGTGATGGGCGAAAAGCTGGCCGAGAAAATCCGCCGCGCCTTGCCGGAGCTGGACATCGACGTGGTGATGCCCATCCCGGACACCAGTCGCCCCAGCGCGCTGCAACTGGCCAACCACCTGGGCCTGCCGTACCGCGAGGGCTTCATCAAGAACCGCTACATCGGCCGCACCTTCATCATGCCGGGCCAGGCGGTGCGCAAGAAATCGGTGCGCCAGAAGCTGAACCCGGTGGCCTGCGAATTCAAGGGCCGCAATGTGCTGCTGGTGGACGATTCCATCGTGCGCGGCACCACGTCCAAGGAAATCGTGCAGATGGCGCGCGACGCCGGCGCCAAGAAAGTGTATTTCGCCTCGGCCGCTCCGGCGGTGCGCTTCCCCAACGTCTACGGCATCGACATGCCGACGCGGGCGGAACTGCTGGCCACCGGCCGCGACGAGGCCGAGATCGCGCGCGAGATCGGCGCCGACGCGGTGATCTATCAGGATCTGTCCGCGCTGGAAGAGGCGGTCAGCAGCGTCAACCCCAAGCTGAGCTGCTACGAAACCTCCTGCTTCAACGGCGAATACATCACCGGCGACATCACGCCGGCCTATCTGGACGCGATCGAGGCCGAGCGTCTGGACGGCAAGGCCGGAGCGGAGCAGGGCGGCAGCGAACATATGATCGATCTGAACCTGAACGTGGCGGAACAGAATCTAATGTAATAGTGATTTAGCTTCCAAACGGCGGCGGGCAATGCCCGCCGTCTTTTTTTATCCGTTTCCCGACGCAATTTGGCGACAACCGCGCCGGCGATAGCCGGATCCTGCGGTATTTCGCTTGCCAAACCCATTTCCCATATTGAATATTTAATGCCATAAGCCGATAAAAACCCGGCGTGATAAGGCAGCCGCGTAAACTGGTCTAAATTAATATGTATTTAAAACTGTTTACTTGTTAGTCTGCCTTTGACGCGCCTGATATTGAGGAGTGGATATGGATGACATTCTGGAGATGCTGGTTGCGCGGCAAGCCGCGCTGGAGAGGATTATCGAAGGCCTGGTGCTGACCATGAACCAAAGCGGCACCATCAAGCTGCAGGATTATCTGAAGATAGGGCAGCTGATGCGTTTGAACAGCGCGGTCACGGATTCCATCGACGTGTCCGACAGCCTGCGCCGCATCAACGCGCGCTTGCAGACGCATGCGCAGGGCGGGCTGGATTCGATGAACGCCCTGTTGCGGGAAACCATGCTGTTCGCCCAGGCGGCGCCGCCGCAGCGCGACGCGCTGCAGCAGGGTCTGGGCGCGAAGGCCTCGCTGGAAATCAGCGCGCAACTGGAGGAATTGTTGCAGCGGCGCGCGCGGCGGCCGCGCAAACCCACCCGGGCCTAGCGCCGCGCGAGCGGAAGGAGCGCCCCGCCTCGCGAGCGCTCGTCCGCCGCGCGAGGCGGACTTTGCCGGTTTTCAAGGCAGGCGAGCGGGCGGCGCGTCGCCCGTCGGCGCCAGCCGCAGATAGGACGCGCGGGACGGGTCCTGGCGGTCCACCATGACTTCCACCCGTTCGCCGGCGCGCGGCATATTGCCCAGATCTATCAGTTGTTCAATCGTCAGTTCCCGGCTGAAGCCGTCCTGCCACACCCTCAACTCCAATCGCATCATCGGCACCTGGTTCACCAGCAGGCCGGTTTGCCGGATCGACAAGACGTCGGCGTTGAGACGGACGCCGTCTTTCACGCTTTCTCGCTGCCAGGGACCGGACAGTCCGCGCAATTGCGAGGTCCAGTCGAAAGAGCGAAACAGCAGAAAGCCGGTAATGGCCAGCGACAACACGGTGACTCCTATCGACAGGAGCACGGAAAAACGGATCCAGGACTCGAACATCGGCGTCTTCCTTGCAAGGCGTGGGCGGCGTCGGACCGGCGGCCCGCTTCGCGCGCGAAACTGACAATATTAAGCACTTTATGGAAGCATGGGATTCGTTTGGAATGACAGAAGTTCCCGTCTTTCCCGCGGCGAGCGCGCGGCGCGCGCCCTTATGCGGTGATTCTAATCGCCCATCGGCTATTTTTACCCGGACTTATCATGGTAAAAATAAATACATTGGCATTTTATGGGGGTGAAAACCTTTGTCGTGTGACTAATTCACTATTCAAATTAAGAAATCGGCATATTTCCGGGAACTACCGCAAATGCGGTCCATCACAAAGTAATGCTTACCAGTGAAGCAACTTGAACTTCATAATGTTTTAGTTAGCCCTTTCGTCGGCGGACATGGCCGGCAAAGGGCGTCACCGGCTCCAGTGCCGCCGTCAGAGCGGTGGAGCCCAAGCGAGGCAGCCGGCCCGCAGAAACGCCGGCGCTTCGCGCATTGGCCAAGGCCAGGGGAAGAGAACTATGCCGAGACGTCCGTTGCTCTCGCCGCCAGAGCGCGCCAGCTTGCTGGAGCCTCCAGACGACGAATACGAGTTAGATCAGTTAACCGCCTTCAGCGAACAGGATTTCGCCTTGATCCAGCAGCACCGCGGCAGCGCCAACCGCTTGGGCGTGGCCGTGCTGCTGTGCTATCTGCGCCATCCCGGCATCGCGCTGGACGAGGGCTGCCAGCCCGCACCACGTTTGTTGCGGCGGGTGGCGGCCGCGCTGGGCGCGCGAGAGGAGGACTGGGAACGCTACGCCACCCGCGATCAGACCCGGCGCGAGCATCTGGTCAAACTCTACGCCTATCTGGGATTGAGGCCGTACCGGGCCGAGGACGGCCAGGCGGTCTTGCGCCACCTGGCCCGGCTGGCCACTCAAACCGATCAGCCGCTGTGCCTGGCGCAGGCCATGGTGTCCTGGCTGCGCCAGAGGCGCATCGTGCTGCCGGCCATAGGCGTGATTGACCGCAGTTGCGCGGCGGCGCTGACGCTGGGGTCGCGTCAAGTCTACTCCCGGCTCAACGAGGCCTTGAGCACCTGCCAGCGCCAACGGCTGGACGCCCTGCTGGAGCTGCGGGAGGGCGGCAAGCTGACGACGCTGGCCTGGCTGCGGCTGAACGCGGACCGCGCGCGCGGCGCGGCGCCGCAGCTGGAGCGCTTGCAAGTGGTGGAAGCGCTGGCCTTGCCGGCCCACCTGACTCAGTTGGTGGGGCCGGGGCGGATGCAGGAATTGGCCCGCGCCGGCGACGGCATGAGCTGCCATGATCTGGCCGAACTGGAGCCGCCGCGGCGCATGGCCACCCTGGTGGCCATCGTGTTGCAGGCGCGCGCGGCCCTGCTGCGCATGTTGCAGAACCTGGAAAAACTGAAGGCGATTGACGCTTTGTCCCTGCCCGCCGGTTTGCAGAATCTGGTGTCGCAACAGAGGATGGGCAGGCTGGCGGCCGAGGGCCGGCAGATGAAGCCCAAGGATCTGGCCAAGCTGGAGCCGCGCCGGCGCATGGCCACCTTGTTGGCCCTGGTGCTGGAGCTGCGCGCCGCCCTGGTCAAGGAAATCCTCGATCTGCGCGAACGCCTGGTGGGCAAAACGCTGGAGGCCGGCGAACTGATGTGAGCCGGCTTGAACGCGCGGCGGCGATGTGCCGCGGCGCAAGCGAAATGAATGAAAATCGCTGAATCCTAAACCCCGTCATTGACGGGGTTTATTTTTTTTAGCGCGTCCAGGATATTTAATAAAAATTACTAAACGGTTACAAAATTAAACAATCGTTTATTTTATTGCCGATCATTAGGGAAAACCCTGATCTTGTTTTTGATTTATGCAAATAAGGCGCGCGGATATGCGGGACTATCTAAATATGCTAACGTGCGGAAAAAGCGTTATTCCCAATGCCTGGGTTTTGTGTATCAAATGCAACAAAGTTTGAGCAAAATGTGAATTTGCACTTTCCACGTTTTAGCCGCTTAAGATCCGTCTTTCCATGATTTATTAAGTCTTGGCTTAATAAAATCGCCATTTGCGCATAAGCGTTTTAGAAAATAGACGGCTTATGCCAATTTACACCAAACAAGTCTCGGCATTAAAAACTTTTCTCCAAATTGTCCTAATAAGTATGTGTTTTGCACATTGTCCGCCGCCTGGATCGCTTCTTTGATCCGGCAAGCCGCGCCGACGAGCGCGCGGCGCGCCGCGACTGGCGCCGCCGTGCTTGCGCACTCACCGAGCATCGCGCGGGCGCGGCCGATATTCGCTAAAAATGCAAATAAAATCTTGCGCTTGCGATTGCCGATCTTATTTTATCGGCCGGCCTTGAAAATCGACGCCGATTAAGCTGGCGGCCGCGTCAAACTCAGCGCCTTCCTTCCGTATTCTGCTCTGCCGCAAGCCATTCTTCCGGCTGCGCGCTTAACTATTTCCTCAAGTCCTTGCATGCGCGGCCGTCATGAAAAACGGTTTATGCATTTGTATTGCCGTGCGGTTTCGCCCCGTTTCCCCGGTGTTTACCGGTAAACCCGCCGCCGGGCGTTTATTTGGACAGACTCAAGCGTTTGCTTATAACTTTGTTCTCGAGTTTTTGTGAAAGCGCGCCAGCCGTTTATTGGCGCCTTATTCAAAACATTGAGGCGGGCCGGGCAGGGCCGCCGTTGGAAGCAAACTTTCGTCATGAACGCTGAAACCATGAACCACGCCATCGCCGATATCGCCTTGCCGGACACCCCGGCCGCGGAAGAGCTGGATTTCGACGCGGACTTCGCCCGCGTCGACGCCGCGATCTGCGAATACGACGCGGTGGGCCAGGTGCCTTTGCGCAAGGGCGCGGAGCCCTTCCACTGGACCAGCGTGGAAAGCGCCTGCCGCGGCCTGCTTGGCAAGGCCGCGGATGTGCGGGTTGGTGTTTGGCTGCTGCGCGCGGCGCTGGCCCAGCGCGGTCTGGCCGGGGCGGCGGAAGGACTGGCGGCGCTGGCCGCGATCGCGGCGCAGCCGCTGGAAAACATCCGGCCGGCCGGGCAGCCGGACGCGCCGGCGGGTGAAACCCACGCGCTGCATCTGGCCTGGCTGTGCGGGCCGGCCTTCCTGCATCAGCTGGCGCACAGCCGGCTGAGCGCGGACAGCGAGCTGCGCGTCGGTCAATTGGCCAAGGACCCGGCCGCCGCGCCGCCGGCGGAGCGCGAGCGGGCGTTGCGGGATCTGTCCCGGCTGCGCGCCGGACTGGCCGCCTTGACGGACTTGAGCGAGCGCGAGGGTTTCGCCGAGCAGTTCGATTGCGCCGGTCTGATCGCCTTGTTGGATGAGCTGGAAGCGGCGCTGACGCCGATGCTTGCCGCGGTCCCCGCAGAAGCGCCCGTCTTGAGCGAGGCCGCCCCGGCGGCGCGCGCGTTGCCGGCCGGCGCCTTGAACAGCCGCGAGGAGGTGGCGGCGGCGCTGGACTTGATCGTCGCGTATTTCCGCGAGCACGAGCCCGGGCACCCGGCGCCTATCTTTCTGCTGCGCGCCAAGCGGATGTTGGGCGCGGGCTTTGAGGAGTTGATGGCGGAGCTGTTCGCCGAATCGGATGCGCTGGTGGCGAAATTGGATCGCCCCCGGCCTTTACAAGGGTAGTCAAGCAATATCAGGGAAAGGACATATGCCATGGCGCGACAGAAGGATGCGCAGAAGTTCATCGGGGAAAGCCGTGCGCCCCGCGTGCAGATCGAATACGACGTGGAAGTCTACGGTTCGCAGAAAAAGGTGGAGCTGCCTTTTGTAGCCGGGGTGTTGGCGGACTTGTCCGGCGACAACATCGAAGCGCTGGGCGCGGTGGAGGACCGCCGTTTCACCGAGATCGACGTGGAGAACTTCGACTTGCGGATGGCGCAGATCGCGCCGGAACTCAGCTACCACGTGAAGAACGTGATCACCGATGACGGAACCTTGATCCCGATCGACTTGAGCTTCGACTCCATGGAGTCCTTCGAGCCGGCCGAGGTGGTGAAGAAAATCCCCGAGCTGGCGGTGCTGTTGGACGCGCGCAGCCAGTTGAAGGAATTGTTGACTTATATGGACGGCAAGGTGGCGGCCGAGGAGTTGATCGAGCAGCTGCTGAAGGACCTGCATCTGCCCGCGGACGACGCCGCGGCGGGCGAGGCGGCCCAGGCCGACGGGGAGGCGAGATGAGCACCCATGCCGAGATGCAGGCGCCGGCCGCGGCCGGCCAGACCGAAACCACGGTGGACGACGGCCTGAAGGACATCCTGCGCCGCTCGTTCCGGCCGCGCACCAATGAAGCCGCCGAGGCGGTGCAAAGCGCGGTGCAGACCTTGCTGGCCTATGCGCGCCGCAGCCGGGTGGTGGTGCGCGAGGACGTGGCGCAGACGGTGGAGCAATTGGTGGCCGAGCTGGACCGCAAGATTTCGGAACAGCTGACCCTGGTCTTGCACAACGAGCACTTCCAAAAACTGGAAGGCGCCTGGCGCGGCCTGCACTACCTGGTGTCCAACACCGACACCACCGAGAATCTGAAGATCCGCTACCTGAACGTCTCCAAGAAAGAGTTGGGCAAGACCCTGCGCCGCTACAAGGGTGTGGTCTGGGACCAGAGCCCCATCTTCAAGATGATTTACGAGCAGGAGTACGGTCAGTTCGGCGGCGAGCCCTTCGGCTGCCTGGTGGGCGATTATCACTTCGACCACAGCGCGCAGGACGTGGCCTTGCTGACCGAGATGTCCAAGATCGCCGCCGCCGCGCACACGCCTTTCATCTCCGCCGCCGCGCCCAGCTTGTTGCAGATGGACGACTGGAGCGAGCTGGGCAATCCGCGCGACGTGTCCAAGATCTTCACCGCCACCGAATACGCGTTCTGGCGCCGGCTGCGGGAAAGCAACGATTCGCGCTACCTGGCGCTGACCTTGCCGCGCTTCCTGGCGCGGGTGCCTTACGGGCCCAAGACCCAGCCGATAGAGGAGTTCGGCTTCGAGGAGAAGGTGGACCCCAACCGCGCCAGCGATTTTTGCTGGGCCAATTCCGCCTACGCGATGGCCGCCAACATCACCCGCGCCTTCAGCACCTACGGCTGGTGCACCAAGATCCGCGGCGTGGAGTCCGGCGGCGCGGTGGAGGTGCTGCCCAAATTCGTGCTGCCCTCGCAGGACAAGGAAGTGGAGCTGCATTGCCCTACCGAGATCGCCATCTCCGACCGCCGCGAGCACGAGTTGTCCGAATCCGGCCTGATGCCGCTGGTTTACCGCAAGAACTCGGACATGGCGGCCTTCATCGGCGCCAAGACCGTGCACCGGCCGGCGGTGTACGAGGACGACGACGCCACCGCCAACGCCAATCTGTCCTCGCGCCTGCCTTATATCTTCGCCACCTGCCGCTTCGCTCATTACCTGAAGTGCATCGTGCGCGACAAGATCGGCTCCTTCAAATCGCGGGAAGACACTCAGCGCTGGCTCAACGATTGGCTGATGAACTACGTGGATGGCGATCCCAGCATTTCCAGCGAGGTCACCAAATCCAAGCGCCCGTTGTCCGCGGCCGAGGTGCTGGTGGACGAGCTGCCGGACAACCCCGGCTACTACCGCGCCCAGTTCTTCCTGCGGCCGCACTTCCAGCTGGAAGGCTTGACCGTGTCGCTGCGGCTGGTTTCCAAGCTGCCGTCGGCCAAGCAGGAGGGGGCTCGCTAGCGCGCGGCTCGCTTCCGATAGCCCGTTCATTCACCGCCGCGCTTAGCTTAAGCAAGAGCTGACGGCGGCCGGTTTGGCGCGGGGCGGGAACGACCTGAGTCGCCCCGGCGCTTGCATTCCGTTTCAGGTCTGGCTTGTCCATCACTTTTTTTCGGAGTATCGCAACATGGCAAATGCATTGGTTGACTACTTTCTGCAGATTGAAGGAGTCGAGGGGGAATCAACTGACCAGCAGTACTCGGGCCTGATCCAGATCCAGAGCTGGCAATGGGCCGAGGAGAACTCGGGCAAATGGGGCTTCGGCAGCGGCGGCGGCGCCGGCAAGGTGGAAATGAAGGACTTCGAGTTCCGCATGGTCTCGAACAAGGCCTCGCCCAAGCTGTTCCTGATGTGCGCCACCGGCGAACACATCCCGCGCGCCAAGCTGATCTGCCGCAAGTCCGGCAACGGCCAGCAGGACTTCATGATCATCACCTTCGCCAGCGGTCTGGTGTCCTCCTTCCGCACGCTGGGCAATATGCCGTACGCCATCATGGGCCACGGCAGCGGCGATGTGGAAAGCGTGCTGCCCACCGACGAGATCAAGATCAACTTCGCCAAGATCGAGTTCGAATACCGCGAACAGCGCAATGACGGAACCATGGGCGCGGTGATCAAGGCGGGTTACGACCTGAAGCTGAACGCAGCCGTTTAAGCACTATGAGCCGGGACTTTCCGGCCTTCTTTCCTCTCTATCGGGACGGCGTCGCCCAGGCGGCGCCGGGCAGCCATGACGCCACGATTATTCGACCAACTGTCCGCCCGCGCAGGGCGCGAGACGCTCGCCGCCAGCATCGCGCGCGATCTGGCGCATTTGATGAACGCCGCGCTGCGCGGCGCGCGCCTGCCGCTGGCGGCGGGCAGCCAGCTGGAGACTTCGGTGTGGAATTACGGACGGCCGCCGCTGGCGGAGAGAAAGTCGAGCCGGATCGACCCGGCGCGCGTCAGCGCCCACATCCGCGACGCCATCCGCCGCTTCGAGCCGCGGCTGGACCCGGAACGGCTGGAAGTGAGCGCGCGCGCCGGCAGCGGGCCGCAGGCGCGGCAGCTGCTGTATTTCGATGTGGCCGCGGTGACCCGCGACGGCGGCGAAGCGCTGCGGCTCAGCCTGACGCTGGATTATCTGGACGGTTATTTCGGCCTGCCGCGCGCCGCGGAGGCGGGGGCGGCCGGATGAATTTCCTCGATCACTACAATAATGAATTGCGCCATCTGCGCGAGGCCGGCGCGCGTTTTGCCCGCGAGCATCCGCAGATCGCCCCGGCGCTCGGCCTGCGGCCGAACTCGGTCGCCGATCCCTTCGTCGAGCGCCTGCTGGAGGGCGTGGCCTTTCTGTCCGCCCGGGTGCAGACCCGGCTGGATCTGGAGTGCGCGGAATTCGCGCGCCAGGCGCTGGCCCAGGTCTGCCCGCTGTATCTGAGCGCCACGCCGGCGATCAGCAGCTTCGCCTTCCATCCGGACTTCGCCTCGCCGGAAGCCTTCCGCGGCCGCAGCCTGCCGCGCGGCACCCTGATCCAGGCGACCTTGCCGGGTTCGACCCGGCCCATCACCTTCGCCACCGGGCGCGAGGTGACCCTGCTGCCGCTGCGGCTGGAGCGGGCGGAGTGCGGCCGCGGCCTGACCCGGCTGTCCGCCGAGCTGGCGCGGCGGCTGGCCTCGTCCCAGGCCGCCTTGCGCCTGAGCTTCAAACTGGAGGGCACGGTGTCGCTGGGCGATCTGGCCGCGACGGAGGGCGGCGCCAAGCCGCTGCACCTGAGCCTGGCCGGCGATCTGCCGCGGGCTTACGCGCTGCACCGCGCAATGCTGGCCGACGTCGGCGCCTGGTATGCGACGGCCGACGACGGCCGCGGCGGCGAAGTCCTGCTGGAGTTGCCGCTTGGCGGCCTGCGCCTGTCCGCCGCCGACGAGGGCGAGGCCCTGCTGCCCGCCGACGCGGGCGGTTTGCCGGGCTTGCGGCTGCTGCGCGAATACTTCGCCCAGCCGGCGCGGCTGCTCAGCGTGGAATTGGACGCGCTGGCGGCCTTGGCGGCGCGGGCGCCGTCGGCGCGCGGCTTCGAGCTGATCCTGGCCTTGCGCCAGGCGCCGCTGGACCTGATAGGCGAGGTGGACGCCGGCCAGTTCCGCCTGTTCGCCACCCCGGCGATCAATCTCTATCCCAAGCGCCTGGACCCGGTGCCCTACGATCCGAACCAGACCGAGCAATGGATTCCGGTGGACCGGATGCGGCCGGCCGAACACCACCTGTGGCGCTTGCTGGAAATCAATGTCTGCGACAGCAACGGCCGCTCGCGGGAGGCGCGGCCGGCGCTGGACGCCGGCGGCTACCAGAGCGCCCCGGCGGCGGCGCGCTATTCGCTGCGCCGCGAGCCGGCGCTGCAAAGCGAGGGGCCGCGCCAGGCGCGCCCGGACGCGCTGGGCAGCCATGATCTGATCACCATTTCCGCCTGCGCCGGCGATCTGGGCCTGGACGACATCGCCACCCTGACCGGGCGCGCGCTGGTGGCGGACCGCGGCTGGCGGCCGGAAGACCTGCCGGCGGCGGAGCTGCGCGCCGAGGGCGGCGCGGTGGCGCGGCTGGAGTGCCTGTGGCCGGCCAGCGCGCCGCGGCCGATTCCGGACCTGGAGCGCTGCTGGCAGGCGGTGGCCCATATCGGCCAGAACCCGTTGAGCCTGCGCGGCGCCGGCCGTCAGGACATCGCCGCGCGGCTGGCGGAGCAGCTGCGGCTGGCCGCGCAGCCGGAACTGGCGCTGGACCGCCAGCGCATAGACAGCCTGAAGGCCGCGCATCTGCAAGCCGGCTTCCTGCCCGCCGGCCGCGGTTCGCCGCAGGCCCTGGTGCGCGCCTCCCTGGTGGACATCGATATCGCCGCCGTGATGCACGCGGACCGCGGCGGCTGGCTGTTCGGCCGGCTGCTGGCCCAGGCGCTGGCCCAGGCGGTCACGCTCAACGACGGCATCGAGGTCAGCCTGAGGCTGGACGGCGAACCGGTCAGCCGGCACGGCAACACCCAACGCGCGGACGGAGAACTGCAATGAAACGACAGCAGATGATCCGGGAGCTGAAGCCGCAGCGCACCTTCTTCGAACTGATGCGCCGCGTGGAAACCTGGCAATGGCGGCTGCCGGACGCCGCCGCGGCGGGCCGGCTGCGGCGCCGGCCGGACTGGCTGGGCCTGGAACAGGCCGCCGACATGCACTTCGCCAGCAGCGAGATCAGCGGGGTGAAGGTGGAAGAGGCGGAGGACGACGCCGCGCCGCGCGTCAGCGTGGTCTGCCGCCATTTCGGCCTGTTCGCGCCCTACGGGCCCTTGCCGCTGCACATCACCGAGCACGCGCTGCACGAGCGCCGGCTGGAACGCAACGCCGCCTTCGAACGCTTCGTCAACCTGGCCTGCGGCGATCTGGCCTGGCTGCACTACGCCGCCCGCGCGGCGATGCATCCGGCGCTGGGCTACGAGCGCGGCCGCCATCCCTTCGCCGAGCGCGTGTCCGCGCTGGCCGGCGCCGCGCCGGAGGCGGAGCCGCTGCTGGACCCGCACGCCGCCGCCTGCCGGCGCAGCCATCCCGGCGCTTATCACGCGCCGCGCCGCTCGCTGGCGGACTTGCAGAAAATCCTGGCCGGCTATTTCGGCGCGCCGGTGCGCTTGTCGCCGCGCCAGGGGCGCTGGATTCCGCTGCGGGAAGGCGCAGGCGGGCCGCGCCGGCTGGGGAGCTGGCGCGTGGGCAGCCGGATCTGGGACGCCCAGCACGCGCTGGACATCACCATAGGGCCGATCGACGCCGCCGAGTTTTCCCGCTGGCGGCGCGGCGCGCCCGCGGTGCTGGCGATGTTCGCCGTCGCCGCAGATTTCGCCGATGGCCGGGCCGCCCCGGTCATCAAGGTCCAGGTCCGCACCCGGCCGGAACTGGCAGGCAAGGTGGGGCGCATGCGCCTGGGGGTGGACGCATGGTCCCGCCCCGGCGTCTCGCTCCGGACTCTCACCGTGTATGAATCTTTCCAGGATCCGCTGTGAACCGAGAACGCATTTTCGGCCGCTTAGGCCCAACCGCATACGACACCTTGGTGGAAGCCACCGCCCTGGGGCGCTCGCGCCGGCACGCGCTGGTGGACCTAGATCATTGGCTGCTTTGCCTGCTGCGCCGCGGCGGCGGCGACGTCGCGCTCTTGCTGGAGGCGCTGGACTGCGAGCCGGCCGCCGCTTTGCAACGCGTGGGCAAGGCGCTGGACGCCGCCGAGGCCGGCGGCGAATCGCTGCGCGACATCTCGCCGGCGCTGGAGCGCAGCGTGGCGCCGGCCATCAGTTGGAGCCAGGTGGCCGCGCCGGCCGCCAAGGTGCGCAGCGGTCATCTCTTGCTGGCCTGGCTGGACGAGGAGCCGACGCGGCGCTGGCTGCAGCATCGCATCGGCCAGGCGCTGGCCAAGCTGTCGCTGGACGACATCGTCGCGCGTTACGAGGCGCTGGCCGGCGCTTGGCCGGAAGCGGCCGACGCGCCCGCCGGAACCGCCGCCCAGGGGGCCGCAGGCGAAGCCGCCGATCCGGCCGCGGTGCTGCGGCAATGGGCGGTCAGCCTGAGCGATCAGGCGGCGGCCGGCGAATTGGACCCGGTGATAGGCCGCGACGCCGAATTGCGCGCGGTGATCGACGTGTTGTCGCGGCGGCGGCAGAACAATCCCATCCTGGTGGGCGAGGCCGGCGTCGGCAAAACCGCGGTGGCCGAGGCGCTGGCCCAGCGCATCCATCGCGGCGAAGTGCCGCCGGGCCTGCGCGGCGCGCAGATCTGGGCCTTGGACGTGGCCAGGCTGCAAGCCGGCGCCGGTGCGCGCGGCGAGTTCGAACAGCGGCTGCGCTCGGTGATAGACGCGGTGATCGCCGCGCCGGCGCCCGTCATCCTGTTCTGCGACGAAACCCACACCCTGATCGGCGCCGGCGGCAACGCCGGCACCGGCGACGCCGCCAATCTGATCAAACCGATGCTGGCGCGCGGCCAGCTGCGCATGGTGGCCGCCACCACCTGGTCGGAATACAAGCAGTTCATCGAGCCGGACGCCGCCTTGGTGCGCCGCTTCCAGACCGTGGCCGTGGACGAGCCCGACGACGACACCGCGGTGGACATGCTGCGCATGATCGCGCCGCGCTTCGCCGGCCATCACGGCGTGCGCATCGTCGACGCCGCCTTGCGCGCCGCGGTGACGCTGTCGCGCCGCTATCTGCCGTCGCGGCAGCTGCCGGACAAGGCCATCGGCCTGCTGGACACCGCTTGCGCGCGGGTGGCGATGAGCCAGAGCTGCCAGCCGGCGGCGCTGGACCGGCTGCGCCATCGCGCGATGACGCTGGAGCAGGCGCTGAGCTGGCGCGCCAGCGACGCGCGGCTGGGCCTGGCCGCGCCGGCGGACGGCGCGGAACTGGAAAGGGAGCGCGAGGAAACCGCCGCGCGCGCCGACGCGCTGGACGTGGCCCTGAGCGAGCAGCGCGCCGAGGTGGGCGCCTGGCTGGAGGATCTGGAAACGGGCGGCGCCGATCCGGAGCGGGCCGAGGCCCTGAGCGGGGCCGAACGGCTGGTGCGGCCGTGGGTGGACGCGCAGGCCATCGCCGAAGTGCTGTCGGAATGGACCCAGGTGCCGGTCACCCAGATGGCTCAGGACGAGGCGCGGCGGCTGATGGCGCTGCGCGAAGGGCTGAACCAGCGCATCCAGGGCCAGGAAAGCGGGCTGGACGCCATCGTGGAGGCGCTGCAAGTGGCGCACTCCGGCCTGGGCGATCCGCGGCGGCCGATGGCGGTGATGCTGCTGGCCGGCCCCACCGGCACCGGCAAGAGCCAGACCGCGGCCGAACTGGCGCAGGCGCTGTTCGGCGGCGAACGCAATCTCTTGCGCTTCAATATGAACGAATTCCAGGAAGCCCACACCGTGTCCACGCTGAAGGGGGCGCCGCCGGGCTATGTCGGCTACGGCCGAGGCGGCCGCCTGACCGAGGCGGTGCGCAAAAAACCCTACAGCGTGCTCTTGCTGGACGAGTTCGACCGCGCCCATCCGGATGTGCACGAAATGTTCTATCAGGTGTTCGATCAGGGCTGGATGGAGGACGGCGAGGGGCGGCACATCAATTTCCGCAACTGCCTGATCCTGCTGACCAGCAATCTGGGCGACGCCGAGATCGAAGCCGCCTGCGCCGCCGAGCCCGAAGTCTCTCAGTCCCGGCTGGACGCGCTGGCGCGCGAACGCTTGCAGCGCCGTTTCGCGCCGGCTTTGCTGGCGCGGATGCGGGTGGTGGCCTTCCGGCCGCTGGGCGAGCCGGCCTTGGCCGGCATCGCGCGCCAGGCCCTGGACGACATCGGCCAGCGCCTGAGCGCCAACGGCCTGGACTGGCGCGCCGACGCCGAGGCCGCGGACTGGATCGCCCGAGCGGTGGCCAGGCACCCGGCCAGCGGCCGCGCGGTGGGCGATCTATTGCGCCAGCGGGTGATGCCGGCCATCGCCCGCGGCGTGCTGGAAGCGCGCGCCGCCGACCGCGCCCTGCACAGCGTGCGCCTGAGCGCCGCCGAAAAACTGGAACTGATTTTCGACGACGGGGAGGGCGTGCCGCTGCCGCCGGCCGCGCCGGCCGAATCCGCCGCCCCGGGAGAAACCGCATGCGTTTGATCGAATTGCACAGCCTCTTGCTGGACGCGGACAGCGTCGCGTTGAGCTTCAAGGCGGACGAACGCCTGTCGCAGGAACCCAGTTACCAGCTCGACATCGCCTGCGCCGACCCGGCGCTGGACCTGGACGGGCTGCTCGGCTCGCGGCTGACGGTGGACATCGACCTGGGCGACGAGGGCGTCCGGCCTTTCCACTGCCAGGTGCTGGGCGGCTACGACAGCGGCCAGACCCAGGACAGCTACACCTACA
>NZ_JBMDJX010000027.1:0-69481 GCF_057809415.1 Chromobacterium sp. FG22
ACCTCCGGCCTCTACGTCCCGAACGTAGCGCTCTACCAGGCTAAGCTACACTCCGTTTTACTGCCTTCAGCGCCAAGCGCCGAGGAGCAGAAATTTACTACATCCGATGCTTTCTGACAAGCTTTTTCTAATTGACTGGTCGGAGTGAGAGGATTCGAACCTCCGGCCTCTACGTCCCGAACGTAGCGCTCTACCAGGCTAAGCTACACTCCGACGACCATCTTCAAGCTTGTCCGAAAACCACCCCGCTGCTGTCTTGGCTGCGGTACAATCTGTGGCATCAGAGGACGCGCATTATGGAACAAATATGTGGTTTAGGCAACTATCTTTTTACCGTTTGAATCAAGACGACGCCCCTAACAACGAACAGCTTTCCGCCGCGCTGGAGAAGCGTCCATTCCAGCATTGCATGGGACTGGACTGGTTCAGCGAGGGCTGGGTGCCCGCCGCCGGCCACCTGGAGGCGCCGGTCTACACCGTGCGCGGCTGCCAGATGGTGTCTTTGCGCCGCGAGGACAAAGTGCTGCCCTCCTCGGTGATCCGCGACTTCGTCGATTTGAAAGTCGCCGAGATAGAAGACAAGGAGTTGCGCAAGGTGGGCCGCAAGGAAAAACTGGCCCTGAAAGAGCAGATCACCGACGACCTGCTCCCGCGCGCCTTCGTGCGCAGCAGTCGGATGAGCGCCTATCTGGACACCCGCCGCGGTTGGCTGATGGTGGACTCGGCAGCCGCCAGCAAGGCGGAGGCGCTGGTCTCCAAGCTGCGCGAAGCGCTGCCGCCCTTCCCCGCCGCGCTGCCGCGCACCAAGATCGCCCCGCACACCGCGATGACGGACTGGCTGGCGGCAGGCGAGGCGCCGGCCGGCTTTGAGCTGGATTCCGATTGCGAGCTCAAGGACAGCGGCGAAAACGGCGCGGTAGTGCGTTGCGCGCGCATCGACCTGACCGCGGACGAGATCCGCCAGCACATCGCCACCGGCAAGCAAGTGACCCGGGTTGGCCTGATCTGGCAGGAAAAGATCCGCTTCCAGCTGACCGATATGCTGCAGCTGAAGCGGCTGCAGTTCCTGGACCTGCTGCAAGACGAAGCCAGCCAGGCCGGCGATGACCGCGACAGCCTGTTCGAAGCCACCTTCACCTTGATGAGCGAAGAACTGGGCGAACTGGTGGACGCGCTGGTCGCCGCGCTGGGCGGCCTGGAAGAAGCGACCAGCCCGGCGGCTGTCGCCCCGTCGCAGGACAAGCAGCCCGCCGTCGTCGACGAAAACTCGGCGGAAGTGCCCTGGGACTAAGAGAGGGTTCGATGCTCGCCGCGCGCGCCGAGGCGAAGCACGGCGAGTGCCACATGCTCGCATGCAGCGTGCGCCCCCCAACTCTTTGACCGCAAGGCCTTGTCTCGCTCTGACGAGCGAGACTTGGACCGGCTCGCCGAGCCTTCCCGCCCCCGCAAGCGCTTCACGCTTGCGGGGGCGGCTCTTCATCGCTCCGTTCGCAAGCCTCATAGCAATCAGCTAAGAAGAAAGCAAAAACAATCAATTTAACAAATACAAAGCCTTGAGCGATACTCCGCATACCTTAGCAAGAGAGATCGCAATGAAAACATTCGACTGGCAAGCGCTCTGGCTGGAAGTATGGGCCGGCTTCGCCTGGCTGCAATAAGAACGGCCAACAAAGCCCTGATACCGCCTTACGGCCCCCTGACGGAGCGAAGGATTCCGCCTTTCCCCTCCGCTCCGGCCCACGGCTTCAACGCCCCCGTTTCAAGCCTTCCGCCACAGCGGCCGCTCCTGCGCGAGCGTTTATTTTGACATTCAAACAAGAATGATTATCATTCAAATATAGGAGCGTCAAATGACCATGTATCGACAACAGCTGAGAAGGTTGAAACGGCAGCCATTGAGCGACAGGCAGAGCAAGCGTAACTGGCGGCGCATCATGGGCGTCCTCATCTTCATTGCCGGCTGTGCCATCCTGCTTGGCGGATTGAGTTAAAACCGGAGTAGGCCGTCCCTTTGCAAGACGAGCCGCCGCATCGCCAAATTGTTTCCAACGAGTAAACAATAAAGCCAATAAACTGCGGTTTATCAGAGAATCGCCGTGGCTTAAGCTGAAGCCATCACTTGAATGAAAGCTTCAGCCATGACTACTCGCCTACCTGCGCTGTTCATCTCGCACGGCGCCCCCACCCTGGTGCTGGAAGACAGCCCAAGCCGCCATTTCATCGCCCAGCTGGGAACGGAGTTGCCGCGCCCGCGCGCCATCGTCATCGTTTCCGCGCACTGGGAAACCCGCGGCCTGGTGGTCAACCACAAGCCAAATCCGGAAACCATCCACGACTTCTACGGCTTTCCCGAGGCCCTGTACCAGTTGAATTACCCGGCCCGCACCGATGCGCAGCTCTGCGCGCGCCTGCACGAATTGTTCGCCGCCGCCGGACTGCCGGCGCAGAGCACCGAACAACGCGGACTGGATCACGGCGCCTGGACGCCGCTGATGCTGATGTACCCGCAGGCGGACATCCCCATCGTCAATCTGTCGCTGCCGCATCAGGCGCCGGCCGCTGAACTGATGCGCATAGGCGAGGCGCTGCGCCCGCTGCGCGACGAAGGCGTCCTGATCATCGCCTCCGGCAGCTACACCCATAATCTGCGCGCGCTGGCCCCGGAAGGCTCGGCGCCGGCGCCGTGGGCGCTGGCCTTCCGCGATTGGCTGGACCAGCAGTTGCTGAACGACGCCCGGGACACGCTGGCCGACTGGCTGCAGCAAGCGCCCTATCCGCGCCACAACCATCCCAGCGACGAACACATCGCCCCGCTGTGGGTGGCGCTGGGCGCCGGCACCCCGGGCGCGCCCGCGCTCAAGCTGCACGACGACTGGCGCATGGGCAATCTGTCCATGGCCAGCTGGCGCTTCGACTAGCCGCCCGCCGCCGGCGGCGCCTTGTCGTCGCCTTCCTTGTCTTCGTCGTCCCAGCCCAAGGGCTTGACCCCGGGCGGCAGATCCGGCGGCGGCTCGCGCCGGGACAGCCGGATCAGAATGCCCAGCGCCGTCGCCGCCGGCGCGGCGGCGATGAGAATCCAGAACAGGGTGGAATGCATCAAATCCATGTCCGCTCCCATGCAAAACGCCCCGGCCTGAGCCGGGGCGCGATGGCTTGTCCGCCTGCGCTCAGCGTTGGCGCAGCAAACGCGCCGCGTCCAGCGCGAAATAGGTCAGGATGCCGTCCGCTCCGGCGCGCTTGAACGCGATCAGGCTTTCCAGCATGCACTTTTCCTCGTTCAGCCAGCCGTTCTGGAAGGCCGCCTTCAACATCGCGTACTCGCCGGACACCTGATAGGCGAAGGTCGGCACCCGGAACGTGTCTTTCACTCGACGGATCACGTCCAGATAGGGCATGCCCGGCTTGATCATCACCGCGTCGGCGCCCTCTTCCAGATCCTGCGCCACTTCCTGGATCGCTTCGTCCAGATTGGCCGGGTCCATCTGGTAGTTGTTCTTGTCGGCCTTGCCCAGATTGCCGGACGAACCCAAAGCGTCGCGGAAGGGGCCGTAAAAGCCGGACGCGTACTTGGCCGAATACGCCAGAATCTTGGTGTGGATGAAGCCTTCCTCCTCGAAAGCCTCGCGGATCGCGCCGATGCGTCCGTCCATCATGTCGGAGGGGCCGAACATGTCCACGCCGGCCTCCGCATGACAGAGGCCTTGCTTGATCAGGATTTCGGTGGTTTCGTCGTTGAGCACATAGCCGCTCTCGTCCATCACCCCGTCCTGGCCGTGAATGGTGTACGGGTCCAGCGCGCCGTCGGTCATCACGCCCAGCTCGGGGAAGCGTTTCTTCAATTCGCGCACCACGGTCGGCACCAGGCCTTCGGGGTTGTAGGCCTCTTGCGCGCTATTGTCCTTGCCCGATTCGATCACCGGGAACAGCGACAGCATCGGGATGCCCAGTTCCAGCGCCTGTTCGGCGGTGTATAGCAGCTTGTCCAGCGTTTGGCGCGGCGCGCCCGGCATCGACGGCACTTCCACCACCCGGTTCTGCCCTTCCATCACGAATACCGGATAGATCAGATCGTTGGCGGTCAGCACGTTTTCACGCATCAGGCGGCGGGAGAATTCATCCTTGCGCATGCGGCGCATGCGGGTGGCGGGAAAATAGCGATTGGCGAAAATCATGACAATTCCATTAGAAGGATTAGCCCGGCCATTGTACGCCAGTTGCCGCCGACCCGCAGCGGATGCCGGCCGGCAAAACAGAGTGTTCTGGATTTTGCACGCCGGCTTTGCGGACAGCGCCGGAAACCGGCCGCCGTCCGCGCCCTCCTGAGCTCAGCGCTTGCGCGGCGCCAGCTCGCCTTCCTCCGCGGCCTTGCCGGCCTGCGCCGCCAATTCCGCGGCCAGATTATCCTCCGCGCGCCGTCCTTCCCAGTAGGCGGCGTTGACGATGCCCAGCGCTTCCGGATGGAACACCGGGTCCAGGCCGCGCGCTTTCTGCGCCTCATAGTCCCGCAGGCAGGCCAGCGCCGGTTTTTGCATCAAGACGATGGCGATGATGTTGAGCCAGGCCATCAGGCCGACGCCGATATCGCCCAGACCCCAGGCCAGATCCGCGGTCTTGACCGTGCCGTACACCGTTGCCGCCATCAAGGCGATCTTCAGCACAAAGCTCAGCCAGGGCAGCTGAATCTTGCGGTTGATGTAGGCGATATTGGTTTCGGCGATGTAGTAGTAGGCGACGATGGTGGTGAAGGCGAAAAAGAACAGCGCCAGCGCCACGAAGATGGAACCGAAGCCCGGCATGATGCTTTCCATCGCGATCTGCACATAACCCGGCCCCGCCGCCACGCCGGCGATGCCGGTGTACATGGCCTGGCCTTCCGGACCCTGCACATTGTATTGGCCGGTGATCAGCAGCATGAAGGCGGTGGCGGAGCAAACGAACAAAGTATCGATATAGACCGAAAAGGCCTGCACCAGGCCCTGTTTGGCCGGATGCGACACCGCCGCGGCGCTGGAGGCGTGCGGGCCGGTGCCCTGGCCGGCTTCATTGGAATACACGCCGCGCTTCACCCCCCACTGGATGGCCAGGCCGAGAATGGCGCCGAAACCGGCCTCCATGCCAAACGCGCTTTTCAGCACCAGCGCCATCACGCCGGGCAGCTGCTCGATGTTCAAGGCGATGATCACGCAGGCCACGATGATGTAGCCCAAGGCCATGAAGGGCACCACCGCGCCGGCGAACAGCGCGATGCGCTTGACCCCGCCGAAGATGATGAAGCCCAGAATGATGGCCAGCACCGCCGCGGTGACGGTGGGCGCGATGCCGAAGGCGGTGTTCAGCGAGGCGGCGATGGAATTGGCCTGCACGCCCGGCAACAACACGCCGGTGGCGATGATGGTGGTGATGGCGAACAGCCAGGCGTACCACTTCAAGCCCAGGCCCTTCTCGATGTAGAAAGCCGGGCCGCCGCGATACTGGCCGTCGATCTTTTCCTTGTAGACCTGGCCCAGCGTCGATTCGACGAAGGCCGAACTGGCGCCGAGGAAGGCCACCATCCACATCCAGAAGATGGCGCCCGGGCCGCCGAAAGTGATCGCGGTGGCGACGCCGGCGATATTGCCGGTGCCGACGCGGCCGGCCAGCGTCATCGCCAGCGCCTGGAACGAGGACACGCCGCTGGCGGTGCTCTCGGTATTGAACATCAGGCGCAGCATTTCCCGGAAGTGGCGCAATTGCAGGAAACGCGTACGCACGGACAAGTAAAGACCCACGCCCAGACACAGGTAAATCAGCGCCGGGCTCCAGATGACGCCGTTGACGGCGTTGACCAAATCTTCCATGACATTCTCCTTTGAGCGAAGCCAAGCTCACCGCGCTGATGCAGGGTGGCCCGGATAATTTTTATGTTTTCGCTCCGGAGCGGGGTTCCGGAGCCCCACCAAGATAAGGCCGGATACCGGAACCCTCCAGATAATTCACTTTAAAAAATCGCTCATTACAACAAGTTACTCAAAAATAGTTGACCACCAAAAATATTTATGTTTCAACAAAAAAAACGGCAAGCGCGCGCTTGCCGTTTTGTCGTCCTCGACCGCGAGGGCCGCTGAGAGACGTCTTAACCGAAGAAATCCTTCAACTTGTCCATGAAGGACTTGGAGCGCGGATTGTGAGTGGCCACGTCGCCCTGGCTGATGGCGTCGAATTCGCGCAGCAGCTCTTTCTGACGTTCGGTCAGCTTGACCGGGGTTTCCACCACCACATGGCAATGCAGATCGCCGTAATCGGTGCCGCGCACCGCTTTCACGCCCTTGCCGCGCAAGCGGTAGACGCGCCCGCTCTGGGTTTCCCCCGCGATCTTGACCTTGGCCATGCCGTCCAGCGTCGGGATTTCCACTTCACCGCCCAGCGCCGCGGTGGAGAAGGAGATCGGCATCTCGCAATGCAGGTCCATGCCGTCGCGCTGGAACACCGCGTGCGGCTTGATGTGGGTGACCACGTAAAGGTCGCCGGACGGTCCGCCGTTCTGGCCCGGCTCGCCTTCGCCGGACAGACGGATGCGGTCGCCCTCGTCCACGCCGGGCGGAATCTTCACGTTCAGCGTTTTGTTGGTCTTTTTCTGGCCCGCGCCGTGGCAGCTGGTGCAGGGATCGGTAATCTGCTTGCCGGTGCCGTGGCAGGTGGGGCAAGTCTGCTGAATGGAGAAGAAGCCCTGGCTCATCCTCACCTGGCCGTGACCGCCGCAGGTGGAGCAGGTCTTGGGCTGGGTGCCGGGCTTGGCGCCGCTGCCGTGGCAGACTTCGCATTCTTCGTGCGAAGGGATGCGGATCTGCTTCTCGCAGCCGCGGGCCGCCTCTTCCAGCGAGATTTCCATGTTGTAGCGCAGGTCCGCGCCGCGATAGACGTTGGAACGCCCGCCTCCGCCGCCGCCGCCGGAGCGGCCGCCGCCGAAGATATCGCTGAAAATGTCGGCGAAGTCGCCGAAACCGCCAAAGCCCGCGCCGCCGCCGGCGCCGGCCTGCGGATCCACGCCGGCATGGCCGAACTGGTCGTAAGCGCCTCGCTTCTGGCTGTCGGACAGAATCTCGTAGGCTTCCTTGACCTCTTTGAACTTCTCTTCCGCTTCCTTGCTGTCCGGATTACGGTCCGGGTGATACTTCATCGCCAGCTTGCGGTAAGCCTTTTTGATGTCGTCGTCGGAGGCGTCGCGGTTGACGCCCAACACATCGTAGTAATCTTTCTTGGACATGTTCCTGTCTCTCTCAAATTCAGTCGGCTCGGGAAGCAAGCCCCCTAGCGCGGCCGGCCACCATACGCCAATGACCGGTCCGGGCCGCGGAACACTCCGGCGGGCCCGGCCCGGTCATCAGGCGTCAAGACATCGGCTGGCGATTAAGCCTTGTCTTTCTTCACTTCTTCGAACTCGGCGTCGACGACGTTGCCGTCTTCCTGCTTGCCGGCCTGAGCGTCCGCGCCGCCCTGCTGGGCGCCGGCTTCAGCCTGCTGAGCCTGGGCGTACATGATTTCGCCCAGCTTCTGGCTGGCCTTGGCCAGTTCTTCGGTCTTGGCTTCGATCTCGGCCTTGTCTTCGCTCTTGGCCACTTCCTCGGCCGCCTTCACCGCGTCTTCGATCTTGGCCTTCTCGGCGGCGTCGATCTTGTCGCCGTGCTCGGCCAGCGATTTCTTCACGCTGTGGATCAGGCCTTCCGCCTGGTTGCGGGCGGTCACCAGCTCGTGCAGCTTCTTGTCTTCCTCGGCGTTGGCCTCGGCGTCCTTCACCATTTGCTGGATCTCGGCTTCGGACAAGCCGGAAGAAGCCTGGATGGTGATGTTGGCCTGCTTGCCGGAAGCCTTGTCCTTGGCCGACACGTGCAGAATGCCGTTGGCGTCGATGTTGAATTCCACTTCGATCTGCGGAATGCCGCGCGGCGCCGGCGGGATGTCGCCCAGATTGAACTGGCCCAGGCTCTTGTTGGCGGAAGCCTTCTCGCGCTCGCCCTGCAGCACGTGGATGGTCACCGCGGTCTGGTTGTCGTCGGCGGTGGAGAACACCTGCGACGCCTTGGTCGGGATGGTGGTGTTCTTCTGGATCAGCTTGGTCATCACGCCGCCCAGGGTTTCAATGCCCAGCGACAGCGGGGTCACGTCCAAGAGCAGCACGTCCTTGCGGTCGCCGGACAGCACCGAACCCTGGATCGCGGCGCCCACGGCCACGGCTTCGTCCGGGTTCACGTCCTTGCGCGGCTCCTTGCCGAAGAACTCCTTAACTTTTTCCTGCACCTTGGGCATGCGGGTCTGGCCGCCGACCAGGATCACGTCGGAGATTTCGTTGACCGACAGGCCGGCATCCTTCAGCGCCACGCGGCACGGCTCGATGGAGCGCTCGACCAGGTCTTCCACCAGGCTTTCGAACTTGGCGCGGGTGATCTTCATCGCCAAGTGTTTCGGGCCGGTGGCGTCCATGGTGATGTAGGGCAGGTTCACTTCGGTCTGAGTCGCGCTGGACAGCTCGATCTTGGCCTTTTCCGCCGCTTCCTTCAGACGCTGCAGCGCCATCACGTCGTTCTTCAGGTCCACGCCCTGTTCGCGCTTGAACTCGGTCACGATGTAGTCGATCACGCGCTGGTCGAAGTCTTCGCCGCCCAGGAAGGTGTCGCCGTTGGTCGACAGCACTTCGAACTGGTGCTCGCCGTCCACGTC
Organism: Chromobacterium sp. FG22; assembly: GCF_057809415.1. NCBI lineage: Bacteria > Pseudomonadati > Pseudomonadota > Betaproteobacteria > Neisseriales > Chromobacteriaceae > Chromobacterium > Chromobacterium sp. FG22. Next base: position 8,695 of record NZ_JBMDJX010000027.1, read on the forward strand.
GGCGATTTCAATGATGGACACGTCGAAAGTGCCGCCGCCCAGGTCGTACACCGCGATCTTGCGGTCGCCTTCCTGCTTGGACAGGCCGAAAGCCAGCGCCGCGGCGGTCGGTTCGTTGATGATGCGCTTCACTTCCAGACCGGCGATGCGGCCGGCGTCCTTGGTGGCCTGACGCTGGCTGTCGTTGAAGTAGGCCGGCACGGTGATCACCGCCTCGGTCACTTCCTCGCCCAGATAGTCTTCCGCGGCCTTCTTCATCTTGCGCAGCACTTCGGCGGAGAGTTGCGGCGGAGCCAGTTCCTGGTCGCGCACTTTGACCCAGGCGTCGCCGTTCTTGGCTTTCAGGATTTCGAAAGGCATCAGGTCGATGTCTTTCTGCACTTCCTTGTCTTCGAAGCGGCGGCCGATCAGGCGCTTGGCGGCGTAAATGGTGTTGCGCGGGTTGGTCACCGCCTGGCGTTTGGCCGGCGCGCCGACCAGGATTTCGCCATCGTCCATGTAGGCGATGATGGACGGAGTGGTGCGAGCGCCTTCGGCGTTCTCGATCACTTTGGGCGCGCCGCCCTCCACGACCGATACGCAGGAGTTGGTGGTGCCCAAGTCGATGCCAATGATTTTACCCATGTCGAAGTTCCTTTATCTCAATTCGTTTCAGCGGCCATTTGTTCGATAGCGACCGCCTGTTGTCTCAATAGGTATTGGCTATGCCCATTATTTCAAGAGGAGCACGCCGCCCTTTTTTATGCTTTTGCCTTGGCGACCACGACCATGGCCGGACGCAATACGCGATCGGAGATCTGGTAGCCTTTTTGCATCACGCGCACGATGGTGTTGGGTTCGGCGTCGGCCTCTTCCGCGCTCATCGCCTGGTGCTGATGCGGGTCCAGCTTGTCGCCGGCCTGGGGAGCGATGTCCTTGATCTGCGCCTTGTCGAAGGCGGACACCAATTGCTTCAGCGTCATGTCCACGCCCATCTTCAGGGTGTCGATCTGGCCGCTCTGGTCCAGCAGCGCCATTTCCAGATAGTCCTTCACCGACACCAGCTCGCCGGCGAACTTGGAGATTGCGTATTTGTGCGCGGCGGCCACGTCTTCCTGCCCGCGGCGGCGCTGGTTTTCCAGATCGGCGCGGGCGCGCAGCAGCGCGTCCTTCAGTTCGGCCACTTCCGCGTCCAGCGCGGCGATGCGTTGCTCCGCGCTCAGCTCTTGCTCTACGGCCTGCTCCGCCACCGTCGCGTCGATATTGTCATTGTCCACGGCGTCTGCCGCGATGTTTTGCTTGTCCTGCATGGCGATTCCTCGGATTTGGATTCAGCGGTACGAATAGTCCCGACTCAAGGTAGGGGCTTCGTCGCGGAATTCAAGCCCTGAGAACGACTGAACGGCTTCAGACCGTCATCCTAGGCGTCCCAAACCCAGATGTGCGTTTGCGGACTTTTATTTTCTAAAAGCAAACGCTTGAGCGAGTCGCAATATTCGTTTTAGGAAAGTTGCTGTTAGCTTTTGAAAATCAAACATTTTCTTTGTGCTGCACTGCACACAAGCGTTTTTATTTGTGCTAATAATTGAGCCACACCCGCAAGTGCTCCGCCCGAACAGCCGCTATCCGCAAGGCTGACACGGCGGACATGCCGAGCCGGCCCCATGAGGGCCGACCGCAAGAAAATCCGGAAAAACCGGATAGCCAGATCGCTTAATGAGGACGCCGGCGTCTGCCGGCGCGCACAGAAACGTATCGAGAAGGGTTTTAGCATGACGACTCGCGAACAACGCATTGCAGCCATCCAGAAAGACTGGAACGAGAATCCCCGCTGGAAAGGCATCAAGCGCGGCTACAGCGCCGCCGATGTGGAGCGCCTGCGCGGCTCGTTGCAGATTGAGTACTCCTTGGCGCGCAACGGCGCGGACAAGCTGTGGGCCCTGCTCCACAGCGAGCCGTACATCAACTGTCTGGGCGCGCTGACCGGCGGTCAGGCCATGCAGCAGGTCAAGGCCGGCGTCAAGGCCATCTATCTGTCCGGCTGGCAAGTGGCCGCAGACAACAATGAATACTCCGCGATGTATCCGGACCAGTCGCTGTATCCGGTTGACTCGGTGCCCAAGGTGGTGGAACGCATCAACAACGCCTTCACCCGCGCCGACGAAATCCAGCATTCCAAGGGCGTGGCCCAGGGCGACGCCGGCTTCATCGACTACTTCGCCCCCATCGTGGCGGACGCCGAAGCCGGTTTCGGCGGCGTGCTGAACGCCTACGAGCTGATGAAGGCGATGATACGCGCCGGCGCCGGCGGCGTGCACTTCGAGGACCAGCTGGCCTCGGTGAAGAAGTGCGGCCACATGGGCGGCAAGGTGCTGGTGCCGACCCAGGAAGCGGTGCAGAAGCTGATCGCCGCGCGTCTGGCCGCCGACGTCTACGGCGTGCCCACCCTGGTGATCGCCCGCACCGACGCCGAAGCCGCCGATCTCTTGACCAGTGATTGCGACGAGCGCGACCGCCCCTTCCTGACCGGCGAGCGCACCGCCGAAGGCTTCTACAAGACCAAGAAGGGTCTGGAGCAGGCGATCAGCCGCGCCATCGCCTACGCCGACTACGCCGATCTGGTCTGGTGCGAGACCGGCACTCCGGATCTGGAGTTCGCGCGCAAGTTCGCCGAAGCGGTGCACGCCAAGCATCCGGGCAAGCTGCTGGCCTACAACTGCTCGCCGTCCTTCAACTGGAAGAAGAATCTGGACGACGCCACCATCGCCAAATTCCAGCGCGAGCTGGGCGCGATGGGCTATAAGTACCAGTTCATCACTTTGGCCGGCATCCACAATATGTGGTACAACATGTACGACCTGGCGCAAGATTACGTTGCCCGCGGCATGTCCGCCTATGTCGAGAAAGTGCAGGAGCCGGAGTTCGCCGCTCGCGAACGCGGCTACACCTTCGTGTCCCATCAGCAGGAAGTGGGCACCGGCTACTTCGACGACGTCACCACCGTGATCCAGGGCGGCCAGTCCAGCGTCACCGCGCTGACCGGTTCCACCGAGGAAGAGCAGTTCCACTAAACCGCCGCCGTTCACGCCGGGAAAACGCCCACATCCGTGGGCGTTTTTATTTGCCAGCTGCTGCGCTGCAAAAAAGCCACAGCCATTTCTACAATAAGTAGAATAAAATCACTCAAACACTGCAAAAATAGACGTATCGTCCAGTATTTTCCTAGAAATATTAGAGCACTGCATTACAAACCCCGCTATAACAGACTTTATGTCAGCATGATTTTGAAAAGCGTCACGATGCGCCCTGCCAAGAAGGAGCTTTCATGCTGATAGATCCCAGTACCCGCTATACGGCCTTTCAATCCTGGCCCCTGCCCAACCGGCAATGGCCCAACCGCCAAACCAAGCAGGCTCCGATCTGGCTCAGCACCGATCTGAGAGACGGCAATCAAGCGCTGGCAGAGCCGATGTCCATCCGGCAGAAGTTAGGCTTCTTTCATTTATTGCTGCGCTGTGGCTTCAAAGAGATTGAAGTCGCCTTCCCCGCCGCCTCGCAAACCGAATTCGACTTCGTTCGCCTGCTGATCGAAGACGGCCATGTCCCGGACGATGTCACCCTGCAGGTCATCACCCAATCCCGGCCAGACTTGATCGACCGCACCATGGCGTCCTTGCGCGGCGCTCGGCGCGCCATCGTCCATCTCTACAACGCCAGCGCGCCGATCTGGCGCGAGCAGGTCTTCGGCCTGGAACAAGAGGGGGTTATCCGCTTGGCGGTGGACGGCTGCCTTCAGATCAAAGCCTTGTGCGCGGCAAGGCCGGAAACCGAGTGGGTTTTCCAGTATTCGCCGGAAACCTTCTCCGCCACCGAACCCGACTTTGCACTGGAGATTTGCTGTGCGGTCATCGACGCCTGGCAGCCAAGTCCACAGGCCAAGATGATTCTTAACCTGCCGGCCACGGTTGAAATGTCCACGCCCAACACTTATGCAGACCAGATCGAGTGGATGAGCCGCCGTTTACCACACCGGGACAGCTTGATTCTCAGCGTGCATCCACACAACGACCGTGGCACCGGGGTTGCCGCAGCCGAACTGGCGCTGCTGGCCGGAGCCGAGCGGGTCGAAGGCTGTTTGTTCGGCAACGGGGAGCGTACCGGCAATGTCGACCTTTTGACGCTTGCGCTCAATCTTTACAGCCAGGGCATTGCACCCCGGCTGGATTTTTCGGATATAGACAGCGTGCGTCGGCAAGTGGAGGACTTCCTCCAATTAGCCGTGCACCCTCGTCATCCTTACGCTGGCGAATTGGTCTACACCGCCTTTTCCGGCTCCCATCAGGACGCCATCAAGAAAGGATTCGCCCGGCAGCGGGCCGAAGCGCCATGGCGCGTACCCTATCTGCCTCTGGATCCAGCTGACGTCGGACGCAGCTACGAGGCGGTGATTCGCGTCAACAGCCAGTCAGGCAAGGGAGGAATCAGTTGGTTGTTGGAACGCCATTACGGTTTGCAACTGCCGCGCGCGCTGCAGCAGGACTTCAGTCGACTGGCGCAAGAAGCCGCCGACAGCAGCGGCAAAGAACTGGCTCCTCAGCAGCTTTATCGCCTGTTCCGCCAAACCTACCTCCCATCGGAACAAAGCTGGCGCTATCTGAGCCACCAATTGGAAAGCGAGTCTTCCGGCCTGGTTCGGCTCAAACTGGAGGCCGTGCATCAAGGCAAATCCTTGCGTTTGGAGGGCAGCGGCAATGGCGTGATCAGCGCCCTGCTCGCCGCCTTGCCCGAAACGCTGCAAGTACAGGACTACCATGAGCATGCTCTCGGCGCGGGAGCCAACGCCAGCGCCATTTGTTATATCCGGCTCATGTTCCAAGATGGATTCAGTCTATACGCGGCAGCCGAGGACAACGATGTGCCCCGCGCCGCCATCCGCGCGGTCATGGCCGGCCTCAACCGGGCAACGCTGAGGACAGGCCAAGCCGATGGGATTGTTTAATTCAACTAAATAATTAATTCATCCGGCGGCGCTTTTTCAATTCTTCATCATCGCCAATACTGGGCAAAGGCCTGCCGCGCGGCAGGCCTTTCTTCATTCACGGCAATATGAAAGGCCCGTCATGGCAAAAGTCGTCGTTGTTTATCACTCCGGTTACGGTCACACCCAGCAAGTGGCCCAGCATGTCGCCGCCGGCGCCAGTGCGCAGTTGCTGGCCATCGACGCCGAGGGCAATCTGCCCGCCGGCGCCTGGGATCTGCTGAACAGCGCCGACGCCATCATCTTCGGCTCGCCCACCTATATGGGCAGCCCGAGCTGGCAGTTCAAGAAATTCGCCGACGCCAGTTCCAAGGTCTGGTTCACCCGCGGCTGGCAGGACAAGGTGTTCGGGGGCTTCACCAATAGCGCCAGCCTGAACGGCGACAAGCAGGTGTCGCTGATCTATCTGCAAACCCTGGCGTCCCAGCACGGCGGTCTGTGGGTCAGCCTGGGCCTGCTGCCCAGCAACGCCAAGAACGCCAGCCGCGAGGACATCAACAATCTGGGCGGCTCGGTGGGCCTGCTGGTGCAATCCCCGTCCGACGCCAGCGTCGACGAAATCCCGCAAGGCGATCTGGACACCGCCAAGGCCTATGGCCAGCGCGTGGCCGGCATTGCCGCCAAATTGCGCGGCTAACAGCCTGTTCAAAACCTACTGTGTTTCATCAAGACGAGTACAGGCTCGAATATTCATGGACCACTTGACATTCCGCGTCTTCAGCCGTTTTCGCCCTGTCCCACTCTTGCTCATGAGACGTTGAACAGGCTCTAAGCTCCTGTTCAAAGTTTTTCATGATGCCCGCGAGATGGCAAAAGTCCGCAATCTAGACGAGCGCAGCATCCCAAGCCAGAGGGAAACACCCCCTCTGGCTTGGCTTAGCAACAGGCTCCATGAAAAACTTGGAACCTCCTCTATGGCAAAAGCGCCAACGGACGATCATCATAGTGAACAGGCACCCAGACATATCCTCCATCCGATTTCCGGAGGTGACCAATGCCGGGAAAGGGCAGATGGGGGCCGGCCATCAGGGACCGTTCAGAGGCGGTCTTGGCGAAAAACAGCTTGCGTACGGTCCGAGCCCGCGAAGAATCCGTATCGAAACCGATTGTAAGCGCTGGGTCATCAAACTGGATGGTGGAATGAATCATGTCTCCCACAAAGCGGATCTTCTTGTTCTCGCGCTCCAGTGTAAAAACCGCACTGCCTGGCGTATGGCCTCTGTACACGGTTGCAGTGATGCCGGGCACCACTTCGGACGCGCCTGAGAATAGTTTGATTTTTCCTGCATTGACATAGGGACGCAGCATTTTCTCGGCAATTTCTGACGACCCAGCATCCGCATGAGGCACCGAGGAACGTACCGGCTGCAGATAGAAAGCCAGGTCAGCCTCGCTGATGTGTATGGTCGCATTGCGGAAGACAGCCTCCCCCCCCAGCACCAGCCCGCCGATATGGTCGAGGTGGGCATGGGTAATCAGAATGTCATCAATCTGATCGGGTTGGACACCTGCCACCGTCAGACTTTCCATCAATCGGCTGACATTGCCTCCGAACAATTCGCCGCTTCCTGTGTCGACAAGCACGCGACGCCCGCCGGTTTCAACCAAGAAGACGTTGATCGACGTCCGCACCGGATTCTCCAGAAAGCCTCGCACCAGAAGCTGGTCGATACGCTTCGGTGCGGCGCCCTGCAATAGCTTATGCAAGTCCAAATCCACGGTTCCGGCCGACAGTGCAGTGACCCTGGCGTCGCCCAGCGCTAGCCGGTACACGCTGGGGAGCTGCTTGATGGCAGCCTCGTGCTCGCTTGGTGTGCTGGCGAAAGAAGGCAGTACCGGAGCCATCAAAGCCAATCCCAAGATAGCTATCAACAATGGATATCGTTTCATAGTGACAGCCTCTATTTGTCGGTGATTTTTTCAACGTGGCACCATTGTCGACACTGACATATCATTCGTCAAATGCATGAAGTGAAACCTATATATGCAAAAATCGGATATCAGTTCTATCGACCTGAACCTGCTGAAGTTCCTTGACGCGTTGCTGCGTGAACGCAACGTCACCCGAGCAGGTGCCAAGCTGAATTTGAGTCAGCCTGCGGCCAGCCGCGCGCTGGGCCGATTACGCCTGCTGTTCAAAGACAAGGTGGTCATTCGTACACCGAACGGCGTCGAGCCCACACCTAGAATGCTGGCCATGGAGCCGCTCGTGACAAGAGTGCTGGAAGATGTCCGCATCATCGTGGCACCTCCGCGATTCGAGCCATCCACTACGCAGCACCGCTTCACCATCGCGTGTCTCGATCACATCGCTTTAATAGTGTTGCCCACACTGGTTGGACACATCGAAAAAGATGCGCCTGGGGTAAAGTTGGAAGTCCCTGCCCCCAACGGCAACAACATCAGCTCCGTTGGCCAGGGAGATGCGGATATTGCTCTGGGCGTGTTCGAGGACGGGCAACTGCCTGCAGGATTCTATCGACGCTGGCTCTACGACGAGGACCTAGTCTGCGTGGTTCGACGCGGCCACCCGATCCTGTCTTCCCAACTGACGCTAGCGAAGTTCGCTGCACAATCCCATGTGGTAGTCACCATCACCGGGCAGGGAAATGCCATGATCGATACTGCTCTCGCCAGCCAAGGAAAGAGCCGCCAAGTCGCAGTGCGCCTGCCACACTTCTTGGTTGCTCCAATGATCGTGGCGGAGAGCGATCTGGTGCTCTCCCTGCCCAGGCGGCTGGCCTCCCACATGGCGCAATGCGCCCCACTCGAACTGGTGGAGTTACCACTGAAGGTCGATATGTTTTCTCTGTCGATGATCTGGCACGAACGAACTCATGGCGATCCCGCACAGATATGGCTGCGCCGCCAAATTACCGAGCTGCTTCAGGAATGATCAACACCTTCAATACACCTCGGCTACTGAACGAACGCTGGGGCTTTACCGTAGAGATCGTAAACAAGTTCTAAAAACATATTTACGATCTCTCGCGCCAAGACAAAGGAAACCAGTACCCCTTTCTTTATGCCTGCGCCCCGCGCGCGGCCAGTTGCTCCAGCAGCTTCTGGTGAATGCCGCCGAAACCGCCGTTGCTCATCACCAGCACATGGTCGCCGGGGCGGGCCGCGGCGGCCACCGCTTGCAGCAGCGCGTCGAAATCGTTGAAGGTCTGCGCGCGCTCGCCCAGCTCGGCCAAGGCCTCGCCGGGATTCCAGCCCAGACTGGCGGCGGAGCAGAACACCAGATCGGCGTCGGCCAGAGAGGCCGGCAGCGCCGCCTTCATCGTGCCCAGCTTCATGGTGTTGGAGCGCGGCTCCAGCACCGCCAAGATGCGCTCGCCGCCCACCTTGTGACGCAAGCCGGCCAGGGTGGTGGCGATGGCGGTGGGATGATGGGCGAAGTCGTCGTACACCGTGACGCCGGCCGCCACGCCGCGCACTTCCATACGCCGCTTGACGTTCTGGAAGCGCGACAGCGCGTCGATGGCGCCGCTCACCGCCACGCCGACATGGCGGGCGGCGGCGATCGCCGCCAGCGCGTTCAGACGGTTGTGTTCGCCCATCAGATCCCAGCGCACCCGGCCCTGAAGCCGGCCGTCGAGCAGCACGTCGAAGTGGCCGTTGGCCTCCGCCGCGCCCAGCTGCCAGCCGGCGTCCGCGCCGAAGCGCTCCACCGGCGTCCAGCAGCCGCGCTCCAGCACCCGATCCAGGCTGGCCTCGCGGCCGTTGCTGACGATCAGGCCCTGGCCCGGCACCGTGCGCACCAGGTGATGGAACTGGGTTTCTATCGCCGCCAGGTCGGCGAAGATGTCGGCGTGGTCGAACTCCAGATTGTTCAGCACCGCGGTGCGCGGCCGGTAATGGACGAATTTGGAACGTTTGTCGAAGAAGGCGGTGTCGTATTCGTCGGCCTCAATCACGAAGAAGGGACTGACGCTGGCCGCGTCCTGACGCGGCGCGCCGGGCAGGCGCGCCGACACGCCGAAGTTCTGCGGAATGCCGCCGATCAGGAAGCCCGGCGCCAGGCCGGCGTCCTCCAGTATCCAGGCCAGCATCGAGCTGGTGGTGGTCTTGCCATGAGTGCCGGCCACCGCCAGCACCCACAAATCCTTGAGCACGTTTTCCGCCAGCCACTGCGGGCCGGAAATATACGGCAGCCCGCGGTTGAGGATTTCCTCCATCAGCGGCTTGCCGCGCGTCACCACATTGCCCACCACGAAGATGTCCGCGCCAATATCGGCCTGCTCCGCGCCGAAGCCCTGAATCAGCTCGATGCCCATGGCTTCCAACTGGGTGCTCATCGGCGGGTAAACATTGGCGTCGCAGCCGGTGACCTTGTGACCGGCCTGTTTGGCGATAGCGGCGATGCCCCCCATGAAGGTGCCGCAAATGCCCAGGATATGGATGTGCATAGTTCGGTTCAGCGTATTGAAACGGCAAAACGGCAAGCATACCGGAAAGCGGCCGCCGCCGACATCCGGGCTCGCAAGCCGGGGCGCGGCCGGCCGCGCCTGTCCTTCGGATCAGGCCCGTCCGACAAAACATGACATTCAGCTTAAACGGCGTCGATCTGGAACTAGGCTGAATTGGCCGCCCTGTAACTGTTCATGGGCAAACACGCCAATTCGGAGACCAAGATGAATATGCTCAAAGCTCGCTTCGCTCCCTTTCCGCTGGGCCTCGCCGCGCTGCTGCTCGCGGCGCCCGGCCACGGCGAAGACCTCCCGCAGATAGACAACCCGCCGCGGCTGCTGGCTATCCCGACCGCTCAGCCCGCCGGCGCGCTCAATACCGCCGCCCTGCTCCGCGCGCCGCTGGAGCTTGACCAGCCGCAGGCCGCCCCGCGCGAAGTCGCCTACGATCTGGACATCCGCTATCGCTACGGCTGGATTCGCAATCCTTCGCTGGAACGCCCCGGGCAGATCCATTACGACAAGGTCGCGCTGCGCAGCTACCTGCCCGGCGCGCTCAGCCCGGTCGCGACGCCGGCATCCTCTCAGCCCAGCGCCACGCCCTTCATCGCCCCGCTGATCGAGGTCTACCCCGGACAAACCGTGCGCATCGGCCTGAACAACAAGCTGAACCGCGACGCCGACGGCAAGCCCATCCGCGACCCCAGCTGTACCGACCAGGGCGGCAGCGGCAACCAGCCCCATTGTTTCAACGGCACCAATCTGCATACCCACGGGCTCTGGATCAATCCGGCGGGCAATAGCGACAATGTGCTGATCTCCATCAATCCCGGCGTCAGCTTCCAGTACGAGTACAACATTCCGCCCGACCACCCGGCCGGCACCTTCTGGTATCACACCCATCGCCACGGCTCCACCGCGCTGCAAGTGTCCAGCGGCATGGCCGGCGCGCTGATCGTGCGCGGCACGCGGCAACCCACCCAGCAACAGAACGGCGACATCGACACCCTGCTGCGGCCCTATGCCGGGGTCAACTTCCGAGAACGGGTGCTGGTGTTTCAGCAGATCCAGTACGCCTGCCGCTTCAAGGCCGGACAATACAAGGGCATGATCAAGACCTACGGCAACACCGCCACCCCGCCCAATGAGGAGGACCAACGCTATCGCTGCGACGGCGACGACGTGGGCGGCATAGAAGGCTACGACCAGTTCGGCCCCAAGACCTGGCAAGAGTCCGGCCGCTACACCAGCATCAACGGCGTGGTCTTGGGCAAGATGGCCCAGGCGCGGGCCGGCGACGTGGAACGCTGGAGAATGGTGCACGCCGGCGTGCGCGACACCATCAACCTGAAACTACGCCGCCTCAGCGACAATGCGCCGCCGCTGGCCGGCCTGTTCGCCAGGCAGATGGACGATTACGTCGCCCGCTATTGCAGCAGCGGCACGGAGCTGGACCTGCCCTTGATCGCCGCAGACGGCCTGACCATGGGCAAGGTGCAAACCCGCAAGAGCGTGGTGTTCCAGCCCGGCTATCGCTGGGACGCTCTGGTGTCCTTCCCCAGCTCCGGCAAATACTGCCTGATCAACGACGTCAAGGTCAGCAGCACCATAGACCGCTCGGCGCCGTCGGCCCGCTTGCTGGGCGTGGTGGACGTTGCGCCCGGCCAGGCTTCGCGTCCGTTGCAGGAGGTGTTGATCGGCGCCGCCCGCGCCCACTTTCCGTCCGCCGTCGCCACCAAGGTCAGCGCGGAACTGCGCAACGGGATGAAGCTGAGCAGCTTTGTGCCGCATCCGGACATAAGCCCCCAGGAAGTGACGGGGACCCAGACGCTGACGTTCAACATCGACGTGTCCCAACCCGGCGCCGCCTTCTTCCAGGTGGACGGCAAACCCTATGCCGGCGAACGCATAGACCGCACCCTGAAGCTGGGCGGCGTGGACGAGTGGACGCTGCGCTCCGACTTCGTCAGCCACCCCTACCATATCCACGTCAACCCGTTCCAGATCGTCAAGATAGTAGACCCCAAGGGCAAGGACATTAGCGCGGAAGGCGCGCCGGATTCGATGGACCCGGGCGATACGCAATACAGCGGCCTGAGAAACGTCTGGAAAGACACTCTGTGGGTGAAAAACATCGAAGCCAGCAATGATCCGAAAATTGCCGCGGCCGGCCGCTACACGATCACCATCCGCACCCGCTATCAGCGCTATATCGGCGACTTCGTGCTGCATTGCCATATCCTGGATCACGAGGACCAGGGCATGATGCAGAATATTCGCATCGCGCTGCCGGACGGCAGGGGCGGCACCGCCCTCGGCCATCACTGACCGGCCCGCCATGAAAAAAGCCCGCGACAGCGGGCTTTTTTACCGAAGGACGGCCGACTCAGAAGAAAATCAGCGTCATCAGCACGAACAGCGGCAGCAAGATGACGCAGGACCAGCCCAGATAGCCGAAGAAGCTCGGCATCTTCACATGGCGGTGCTCGGCGATGGCCTTGACCATGAAGTTGGGCGCATTGCCGATATAGGTGTTGGCGCCCATGAACACCGCGCCCATGGAGATCGCCAGCAGGGTGTCCGCCATCGGCCCCATCAGCACTTGGGCGTCGCCGTGGGCCAGGTTGAAGAACACCAGATAGGTGGGCGCATTGTCCAGGAAGCTGGACAGGATGCCGGTCATCCAGAAATACATGGCGTTGACCGGCTGGCCGTTGGCGTCGGACACCATGTGCACCAGGCCGGCCAGGTGGCCGTCGGCGCCGGCGCGCAGGATGGCGATCACCGGACCGATGGTGATGAAGATGCCGGCGAACAGCTTGCCCACTTCCAGGATGGGATCCCAGTTGAATTCATTGCCGGCGCGCACCTGCTTGGGCGTGATCCACAGCGAGGCGAAGGCCAGGCCGATCAGCGCCAGATCGCGGACGATGTTCTGCAACTCCACAGGGGTGCCCATGATGTCGAACACCACGCCCGGCTTCCAAACGCCGGACATCAGCACCGCGCCGACGATGCCGGCCAGCAGGAAGAGATTGCGCTTGCCGTGCAGCTTGATCGGCTTGTCCTTGGAACGGTCGATTTCCGGCAGCGCGCCCGCCTGCGCTTCCTTCTTGAAGAAATAGCTGTCCAGCGCGTAGAAAATGGCCAGCAGCGCCAGCGACAACACCAACACCGGCAGCGCCATATGCTGCACCGTCCAACCGAAGCTGACGCCTTTGAGGAAGCCCAGGAACAGCGGCGGGTCGCCCAGCGGGGTCAGACCGCCGCCGATATTGGCCACCAGGAAGATGAAGAACACCACCACGTGCACATTGTGCTTGCGCTTCTCGTTGGCGCGCAGCAGGGGGCGGATCAGCAGCATCGCCGCACCGGTGGTGCCCATGATGGAGGCCAGCGCCGTGCCTATCGCCAGAATGGCGGTGTTGAGTTTGGGCGAACCGTGCAAGGAGCCCCACACCAGGATGCCGCCGGACACGGTGTACAGCGAGAACAGCAGCACGATGAAGGGTATGTATTCGCCGAACAGCGCGTGGACGATCAACGCTGTCGAAGTGCCCAGGCCGTAAGACACGGCGAAGGGCGCCAGGAACAGCACGGTCCACACCGCGGTGATCTTGCCGAAGTGATGGTGCCAGATGCCCGGCGCGAATATGGGGAACAGCGCGATGGACAGCAGAATGCCGGCGAACGGCAGCCCCCAGGCCAGGCTCAGCGTGGCGCCGTCCAGTTCGGCGGCTTGCGCCAGCGCCGGCAGCAGGGCCAGCGCGGCGGCGCTCAAGAGTGTTTTGGTCATTTATCTTCCCGAGGGCATGACGCCCATTGATAAAAGCGCCATCGCCTGCTTCAAGACGAGCTTGGACAGGCTATGCAAAGTATGGATTCCGGCGATATTGTTGAAGCGCAAGAGCAGCCGGATGCCCTTGCGCTGACGCTTCCCAGTCAGGCCGGCATGCATCCGCGCGGCGCGGAAGCGGCGCGCTTGATTTAGGCCCAAACGGTTACAAAGCGTTACATCGTCCCATAACTCGGGCAGTCCGGACAAGGAAAACCGGTATCGGAAGCAAGTGTTTTTGCGAGATTGCCACGCTAATTAAGCATTTGATGAAACAAGGCCGGCGGCGCTACGCCGTCGGCCTTGTCTGCGGAGACGAACGCCTCAGCGCTGGATGAATTCGATCTTGTAGCCGTCCGGGTCTTCGACGAAGGCGATCACCGTGGTGCCGTGCTTCATCGGACCGGCTTCGCGCGTCACCTTGCCGCCCTTGGCGCGCACCATGTCACAGGCGGCGTAAGCATCCGGCACTTCGATGGCGATGTGGCCGTAAGCGTTGCCCAACTCGTAGGATTCGGTGTCCCAGTTGTGGGTCAGCTCCAGCACCGTCTGCTCTTCTTCCGCGCCGTAGCCGACAAAGGCCAGGGTGAAGCGGCCGTCCGGATAATCCTGGCGGCGCAGCAATTTCATATCGAGCACTTCCTGGTAAAACGCCAGCGAGCGCTCCAGATTGCCCACTCGCAGCATGGTGTGCAGTAAACGCATCATCACTCTCCTTAATTCATCAATCAAAATGGAACAGCCCGGCGCCGTGCAGCTTCAACCAGCGCCGCGCCGCCTGCCAGTCCGGGTACAGGCGCGCGGTCTCCGCCCAGAACGCCGGTGAATGGTTCATGTGTTCCAGATGGGCCAGCTCATGGGCGATCACGTAATCCAGTACCGCCGGCGGCGCCTGCAGCAAGCGCCAGTTCAGCCGGATCACCCCGGCCGCGGTGCAGCTGCCCCAGCGCGTGCGCGCCGACGACAGCTGCAGGCCGCTGGGCCGGCGCCGGCAGGCGCGCGCCAGTGCCTCCATCCGCGCCGGAAAACGCAAGGCCGCCTCTCGTTTGAAGAAACGGCATACCGCCTGCTTTAAAGCGGCCGCGTCGCCCTCGACGATACCGGTAACAATCAAGCCCTCCGCCGACAGCCTGGCCGTGCGCCGCACGCCGGCCGCCAGCACGATGGGCAGAGCCTGACCCTGCCAACTCAGTTGGCTGAGATCCTCGGCTTGCCGCCGCGCCTGCCTTTGCCGCGCCACATGGCCGGCGATCCAGTCGCGGCGCTCCAACAGCACTTCGCGCAGACGGGCGGCGCTGACCGCCGGATGCGCGACCAGCTCCACCCGGCCCGCGCTGACCCGTATGCCCACGCTTTTGCGCGGGCGCCGGGTCAGCACCACGTCCACCTCGCCGTCAGGCAGCGGCAGACGCAGCCAGACGTTTGCGCTTTTCATCCGCGTCCGCGAACGGGCCGACGCCGCCGATCTCGCGCTGGCGCGCCTCAATCCACTGCTCGGCTTCCTTCATCATCGCCTCGGGCCCCAGCTCTTCGCTCGGCACGATGGGCTTGCCCACCACCACGGTGATCTCGCCGGGGTATTTCAGGAAGGCGTTGCGCGGCCAGAATTCGCCGGCGTTGTGCGCCACCGGCACCAGCGGCATGTCGAACTGCTTGGCCATGCGCGCCGCGCCCAGCTTGTATTTGCCCGCCACGCCCGGCTTGGTGCGGGTGCCTTCCGGGAACACCGTGATCCAGAAGCGGTGGCGTTTGCGCTCCAGCCCCTGCTCCAGCAGGCGCTGGTTGGCGTTGGCGCGGTCGGAGCGGTTGATGATGATGGGGTTCATCAGCACCAGGCCCCAGCCGAACACCGGAATCCAGGTCAATTCGCGCTTGGCCACGTACACCTGCCACGGAAAGATCTTCTGCAAGGCCAGCGTTTCCCAGCCGGACTGGTGTTTGGAACAGATCACCGACGGCTGCTCAGGCAGGTTTTCCGCGCCCAGCACCTTGTATTTCAGGCCGATCACGTGTTCCAGCATCCACAGCAGGCTCAAGGCCCAGCTGACGCCGAACACATGGCGCGCGCGGCGCGGCAGCGGCGCGGACAGCAGCAGCAGGAAGAAGAAGAGCGGCGTGACGATCATCAGCACCAGCCAGTACAGCAGGTTACGAAGCCATAAACTCAGCATGCTTGGAACACTATCCTTTTCTGAAATCAACGTTCGCGGGAATCGATCAGATATTCCGCGGCGTCGTACAAATCGTCGAACACCAGGGTGCCGGCCGGCAGTTCGCCGTCGGCCAGCGTCTTGGCGCCCTTGCCGGTCTTGACCAGGATGGGCAGGCCGCCCACTGCCGCCACCGACTCCAGATCGCGCCGGCTGTCGCCGATCAGCGGCAAACCGTCCAGCTTCACATTGAAGCGCTCCGCGATCTCCAGCACCATGCCCGGCAGCGGCTTGCGACAGTCGCAGCCGGCGCTGGGGCCGTGCGGACAGAACAGCACCGCGTCGATGCGGCCGCCGGCCTGGCCCACCAGCCTATGCATCTTCTCGTGCATGGCGTTGAGCGCCTGCATGTCGAACAGGCCGCGGCCGATGCCGGATTGATTGGTGGCCACCACCACGCGCCAACCGGACTGGGTCAGATTGGCGATCGCCTCCAAACTGTGTTCGATCGGCACCCATTCCGCCGGCGATTTGACGAAATCGTCGCGGTCTTCGTTGATCACGCCGTCGCGGTCGAGTATCACTAGTTTCACGGTTTTCCCCGTCCAGAGCGCCGGGGCGGCCGCGGCCGCCCCATCGGATTACTCCGCCAGCAGCGAGATGTCCGCCACGCGGTTGAACAAGCCGGCCAGACGCGCCAGCAAGGCGATGCGGTTGTTGCGCACCGCGGCGTCGTCCGCCATCACCATCACGCCGTCGAAGAAGGCGTCCACCGGCGCGCGCAGCGAGGCCAGCTGAGTCAGCGCGGCGGCGAAGTCGCGGGCGGCGAACTTATCGTCCACCTGCGGCGCCAACTGCTCGACGGCGGCGAACAACGCCTGCTCGGCCGCTTCGCCCAGCAGCGCCGGATTCACCGCGCCCACTTCGCCTTCGGCCTTTTTCAGGATGTTCTTCACCCGCTTGTTGGCGGCGGCCAGCGCGGCCGCTTCCGGCAGCGCCTTGAAAGCGGCCACGGCGGACAAGACCGCGCGCACTTCCGCCAGCCGGCTGGGCGAGAGCGCCAGCACCGCGTCGATCTCGTCGCCCTTGTAATCGGCGGCGAGGAAGTTCTTCAGGCGGTCCATCATGAAGCCGAACACCTCGTCGGCCACGCTGGCGGACAGCTTGCCGGCCGGGAAGGCCGCGGCGACGATGTTCAGCAGCGCCTTCAGGTCCAGATCCGCGTCCAGCGCCATGCGCACCACGCCCAGAGCGGCGCGGCGCAGGGCGAACGGATCCTTGTCGCCGGTGGGGATCAGGCCTATGCCCCAGATGCCGACGATGGTTTCCAGCTTGTCCGCCAACGCCACCGCGGTGGCGATCTTGCCTTCCGGCAGCGTGTCGCCGGCGAAACGCGGGTGGTAATGGCCTTCGATGGCGGCGGCCACTTCGGCGTGCTCGCCGTCGAACTGGGCGTAATACATGCCCATCACGCCCTGCAGCTCGGGGAATTCGCCCACCATGCCGGACACCAGGTCGGCCTTGGCCAGGTAGGCGGCGCGGGCGGCCAGCGCGGCGTCGGCGCCCAGCTCATGGGCGATGGCGCCGGCGATGCTCTGCAAGCGCTCCACGCGCTCCAGCTGCGAACCGATCTTGTTGTGGTAGACCACATTGGCCAGACGCGGCAGCCGGCTGTCCAGCCGCGCCTTCTGGTCCTGTTCGAAGAAGAACTTGGCGTCGGACAGGCGCGCGCGCAGCACGCGCTCGTTGCCGCCGACGATGAAGGACGGGTCCGCGGTTTCCAGGTTGGACACCAGCAGGAAGCGGTTCATCAGCTTGCCGGAGGCGTCCAGCAGCGGGAAGTATTTCTGGTTCTGCTGCATGGTCAGGATCAGGCATTCCTGCGGCACGCGCAGGAATTCGGCCTCGAAGCCGGCTTCCAGCACCACCGGCCATTCCACCAGGCCGGTCACCTCGTCGAACAAGGCCTCCGGCGCGGCGATGGTGGCGTTCAGGCGGGCGGCGGCCTCGGCCAGCTTGTGGCGGATCAGTTCGCGGCGCGCGTCGAAACTGGCCACCACCTTGCCGGACTCATGCAGGGTGCGGGCGTAGGCGTCGGCGTTGGCCACGGTCACTTCGCCCTCGGACAGGAAGCGATGGCCGCGGGTGCGCTGGCCGCTTTGCAGGCCCAGCACCTCGCCCGGCACCACCGCGTCGCCGTGCAGCATGATCAGGCCGTGCACCGGACGCACGAACTGCACGTCCAGGCTGCCCCAGCGCATCAGCTTGGGCGCCGGCAGCTTTTTCAGCGCCAAGGCCACCACATCGGCCAGCACCGCGGCCAGCGGCTGGCCCTGCTTGACGCTCTCGTAGACGTACACGTCCTGCTTGCCGTCGCTCATCGTGGACAGCGCGGACACGTCCACGCCGCAGGAGCGGGCGAAACCGGCCAGCGCCGGCGTGGGCTGGCCGTCTTTCATGCCGGCGGCCACGGCCGGGCCCTTGCGGCTAATCTTCTGGTCCGGCTGCAAGGCGGCCACATCGGCCAGCTGCACCGCCAGGCGGCGCGGCGAGGCGTAGACCGTCGCTTCGGCGTCGGCCGGCGCGAACTGCATCTTTTTCAGTTCGTCGCCTATGGTCTGGGCAAAGCTGGCGGCCAGCTTTTCCAACGCTTTGGGCGGCAGCTCCTCGGTGAGCAGCTCAATCAGCAATGTCTGGTTCATATTCACTCTAAAACTTAACGCTTGGCGGCCCCGGCGGCTTCGCAGATCACCTTCATCATGGCGTCGGCGACCGATCCGTTATACACGGGCTGCCATTTCCAGGCGTGACGCGGCACTGGAAACAGGGTTGAGAACAGGTGCTTGTTGTTGCGATCGAAATAATCGGAACTGACAAACACGTACTGGTACTTGCCGCAGTCGGCGTAGCCTACGCTGCGGCGGATATTGAATTTCAGCTTGTAGCTTTTCTCGTACTGGATCTTGTCGAACCGTTCCTGGTTGACGAAGTGCACCAGCCCGTCCTGCCCCAGCCACAGCGAATTGCCGTCTATCGCCAATTGCAGCGCCTTGCCGTCCTGATACGCCACCCAGTCGGCGGCGGGCTCGGCCTGCGCCGGCAGCGCCAGCGCGGCGCACAGACATGCGAAAAAGGCCTTCATGCGCATTCCCTCTGTCAAGAAACGGCCGGGGCGGCAAGCCAAGCTCAGGCCTGCCGGCACATCGGGAAACCCAGCGCTTCGCGGGCGTCGTAATACGCCTGCGCCACGCCGCGGGACAGGGTGCGGATGCGGCCGATATAGGTGGCGCGTTCGGTCACCGAGATCGCGCCGCGCGCGTCCAGCAGGTTGAAGGTGTGCCCGGCCTTGAGAATCATCTCGTAGGCCGGCAGCGGCAGGCTGGCCTCCAGCAGCGACTTGGCCTCGGCCTCGTAGTCGTTGAACTGGCGGAACAGCAGCTCGACGTTGCTGTGTTCGAACGCGTACTTGGACTGCTCCACTTCGTTCTGGAAGAACACATTGCCGTACGTGACCGGCTGGCCGTCCGGCAGATGGGTCCAGATCAGGTCGTAGACGTTCTCCACGCCCTGCAGATACATGGCCAGACGCTCCAGACCGTAGGTGATCTCGCCCAGCACCGGCTTGCAGTCCAGGCCGCCCACTTGCTGGAAGTAGGTGAACTGGGTCACTTCCATGCCGTTCAGCCACACTTCCCAGCCCAGGCCCCAGGCGCCCAGGGTCGGGTTTTCCCAGTCGTCCTCGACGAAGCGGATATCCTGCACCGTCGGATCCAGGCCCAGCTCCTTCAAGGAACCCAGATACAGTTCCTGGATATTGGACGGAGCCGGCTTCAGCACCACCTGGAATTGATGATGCTGGAACAGGCGGTTGGGGTTCTCGCCGTAACGACCGTCCGCGGGTCGGCGCGACGGCTGCACATAGGCCGCGTTCCACGGCTCCGGCCCCAGCGCCCGCAGAAAGGTGGCGGTGTGGGAAGTCCCCGCGCCCACTTCGGTGTCGTAAGGCTGCAGCAAGGCGCAGCCCTGGCGGTTCCAATAGTGCTGGAGCGTGAGGATGATTTCCTGGAAGGTAAGCATAGAGGTGGCAAGCAAAGTGAAAAGTCAAAGGCAGATTCTACCGCCTAGCGCCCCCCGCGCAAAGCCAAGCCGTTGGCGGCAAATCAAAAAGGCCGGCGAAACGCCCTCGCGCCGGCCCGCCTCGCGCTGCGGCGCCCTCATTTGCCCGCCGCCGGCACCATATCCCGGAACTTGCGCTGGGTGTATTTGGCGTAGATGCGCTCCACGCTGCCGTCGCGGATCAGATCGCCTATCGTCGCGTCCAGCCTGGCCGCCAGCGCCGCCTGCCGGGCGCTGAAATTGGGCGACAGATCGGTGCGGTCTATCACCGGCTGCAAGATCTCCACGTTCGGCCGCAGGGAGGCGCCCCACACATCGCACAAGACGAACCGACGATGGCCGCCGGTCAGCATCGCGTACAGCTGATCCTCGTCGTTGCTCGGCTCCAGCTTCCAGTTGGGATAGTTCAGAATCTTCGACGTATAGGTATAACCGCGCACCATGCCCACCGCCTGGCCTTGCACCAGTTTCCAGTCGAAGGATTTGACCGGCGAGCCGCGCTTGACGCACAAAGCCACCGGATAGCTGGAATAGACGTTCTTGAAGCGCGGCGTCTGAGCGGCCACTTCATTATCTATCACCGCGTCGTAGTCGCCGGTCTTGACGCCGCGCAGGCAACGCTCCCAAGGCGCGGCCTCCATCGTCACCGGCACTTTCATCCGGCGGAAGGCCTCTTGCAGCACGTCGTGGCTGATGCCGGAATCCACCTTGCCGTTCTTCACATAGCTGAACGGCTGCCACTCCACCCCGCACAGTTTGATCGGGGCCTGCGCCGCCGCGCCCGCCGCCAGCAGACAGGCCCCAGCAGCCGTCATCCCTAGACTCGCCCGCATCGGCCTCTCCTTTCGTCCCGCTGTCCGCGACGATTTGTTATATGCCGGATCCGCGGCAATGCAAAGCCTGCGCCGCCAGCCGATCTGCCAGCGCCCGCCCCTTGGCCAGACAGTCCGGCAGCGACACCCCGTCCAGCCAGTTGGCGCAGACATGCAGGCCGCGCTCGCTCGCGGCCGCCGCCAGCGGCCGCAAGGCCGCCATCGCCGCCGTGCCCTGCGGCAGCGCCTGCGGCCAACGCACGATGCGCTGACTCAAGGGTTCGCCCTCCAGGCCGAACAGGCGCGCCAGCTCCAGGTTCAAGCGCCGCAACAAGGCCTGATCCGGCAAAGCGGCCAACTCCGCCTGGCGACGGCCGCCGATGAAGCTGGTCAACAAGCGCGAGCCGGGCGCCGCCGTATGCGGATAAATCCGGCTGGACATCAAATGCCCCAAGGCCAAAGCCTGCTCGCTGGCCGGGTGCAAGCCGCCGAAACCCTCCAGCGGCCGGCGCAGCGTCCGCTCCGCCGCCACGGTGGCCACCACGGTCAGCGGCGCATAGGGCAGCGCCGCGCAGGCCCGCGCCCATTCCGGCTCGCAGGGTTCCAGCAGCCGCGCCGCCTGCGGCGCCGGCAAAGCCAGCACCACCGCGCTGGCCGGCTGCGGCCCCTGCGGCGTCCACAAGCGCCAGCCCTCGCCCGCGCGTTCCAGCGCCAGCGCCGGACAGCCCAGCCTCACGTCCAGATCTCTCGCCAGCCGCTCCGCCAGGCTGGACAGCCCGCCCGCCAGCGTGCACATCCGCTTGCGCCGGATCTCGCCGCGCCGCCAGCGCCGCCACATGCCCAGGGCCAGCGATCCCGCCTCCCGCTCCGCCGCCGCCAATGCGGGCAGGCATTCCCTCATCAGCAATTCTTCCGGATCGCCGGCGAACACGCCGCCGATGAACGGGTCCACCAGAGTGGCCAGCACCTCCTCGCCCAAGCGGCGCCGAAAAAAGGCCGCCACCGTTTCCGACGCGCCCGGCTCGGCGGGGCGGCGCCAAGGCTCGCTCAACAGCCGCCATTTGGCGCCCGGGCTGAAATAGCCGCCGGCCAACAGGGAGGCGGGACCGTCGGGCAAGGCGCGGTAATGGCCGTGCCGCAGCACGAAGCGCCGCTGCGGCCCCGCCGCCGGCGCCAAGGGCGTCAGTCCCAGCTCCAGCAGCCATTGCCACAAGGCCTCGTCCGCCAGCAAAGTATTGGGCCCCGCCTCCATCAAGCCCGGCGCCAGGTCCAGACTCAGCACCTTGCCGCCCACCCGGTCGGACGCCTCGTACACCACCGCGTCCACGCCGCGCCGGCGCAACTGCCAGGCGCAGGCCAGGCCGGACATTCCCCCGCCGATCACCGCAATCATTTCCCGTCCCCCTCAAAGCCAAAAGGCCGCCTAGCGGCGGCCCTCGATGGAAGACAGTAT
Source organism: Chromobacterium sp. FG22 (assembly GCF_057809415.1). Taxonomy (NCBI): domain Bacteria; kingdom Pseudomonadati; phylum Pseudomonadota; class Betaproteobacteria; order Neisseriales; family Chromobacteriaceae; genus Chromobacterium; species Chromobacterium sp. FG22. Next base: position 30,490 of record NZ_JBMDJX010000027.1, read on the forward strand.
GCGGCAAGACGCCGGCCGGCCAATTGATCCGCCGCAAGCCGGCGCGCCGGCCTAGCGTTCCGGCGGGAACACGCCGCGTTGCTCGGCCTGCTCCAAGGCCTGCTCCAGCCATCCGGCCGCGGCGCGGCAGCCCTGCCTGACCCCCGGCATCACGCGCTCCAGCACCTGGGACTTGCGCACCTGCTGCTCCTTCCAGCCCTTGCCGTCGGAGTGCAGGTTCAACAAGGCCGGCGCCAGCCGGTCTATCGCATTGGCGAAACGCGCCTCCGCGGTAAAGCCTTGTTCGAACTCGTCCCACAAAGCCAACATTTCCTCCGCCTGCGCCTGCGGCAGCAGGTTGAACACCTGAGCCGCGCCGGCGCGTTCGGCCTCTTTCTCCTCAGGGCCTTCTCCTCGGTCGAATACGCTGACGTCGCCGGCGACGATTTCGCCGACATCGTGCACCAGCAAGAGCCTGACCACTCGGTCCAGCGCCACCGGCTCGTTGGCGTGCGGTTGCAAGGCCATGGCGAGCATCGCCACCTGCCAGCTGTGCTCGGCGGAGTTTTCCCGCCTCTGCTGCGAAGCGATCCAGTTTTTGCGGATCACTTCTTTCAATTTATCCAGTTCAAGGAAAAACTGGATGCTCTGGCTTAAGGCGGCATTACTCGTCATCACGGCTCCTGTGGATGCGGCGGCTCGCGTTCCGGCTCAGCGCCAGGGTCGGCCCGACAATGCCAAAACGATCAAAACCATTTCAATTCTACTCTATTTTCATAAACATCCATCAGGAACCGCTGACGCTCGAAGCCAGGGCCGCCTTGCCCGCCACGGGGTTGCCATCGTCGCCCACCAACAAAAAACGGACTTCCGCCTGCTCGACGGCGCAGGACGGGGACGAATCCAAGGCCAGCGTCTCCGCCGTTAAGGGCGCCACCATCTCCGCCGCCAATGGCTGCGCCGGCGCCCCGGCGCAGGCCAGCTCCAGCGCGCGGAAGGTGGCGTAATAAGGGCTGGCGTTGTCGATGCGCACACGCGGACCGTCCGTCCGCTGCTCCAGGGTGAAACGCAGTTGCTCCGGCAAGTCCTCAACCGAGACGGGCAGCTTGGCCGGCCGCATCAAAACCTTCATCTGAGTCCGCAGCGTGACGGTCAGCGTCTGCGCATCCGCCGGCAAATCCGTCCTCGCCGGAGGGATTTCGTACAGGTTCAACCAGAACAGCGACTCGCGATCCACGGGCAAGGGCACGCCGGTGGCGAGCAGGCGCAGACTGATCTGTCCCTTCGGGTTCAAGCGGAAGATAGGCGGAATGGGCATCACCGCCGCGCCCGCCGCTCCGGCCGCGTCCGGGCCGGACTCCAAATGACCGTCGTCGACCCAGGCCTGCACCACCACCGGATAGGGGTTGAGATTGACCAGTTGCAGCGATTGCTCGGCGCCGCCGGCCTCGAACACCACCCGTGTCGACTCCGCCATCAGCCCGGCCCAACTGCTGCCGCACAATAGGCACAACAGACCGCCCGCGCTCCAGCGCGCCCATGCGCTACTGGACACGGACCACCACTTGCGCGGTCGCGTTCAAGGAACCCGGCTTGACCTTCTTGCCCGGCAGGCGGATCAGCGTCGCGCTCATCCGGGCACGGTAATGGGTCAGACCGCTCTGGTTACTCGTCGCTTCCGCGTCCTGCAACACCGGATACCAGCCGTCTGGGGCTCCGCCGCCGGTGATCAGCTCATTGCTCAACAGGTTCAAGCGCTGGCCGCCCGGCCGGCTCAAGGCCACGCCCACGCCGGTGGCCACGGCGGGGTTGACCCCGTAACCGTCGGACAGCAGATGCGTGACCCCACTACCGCCGGGGGCGCCCAAGCCTTCTTTCAAGGCCGCTTGGTAATTGTCGGCTTGCACCAACACCCCCATCGCCGTCTGTCCCGTTCTGGTTCCGCTTTGAAAACCGGACAGGCCGATATTGGCCGGCGAGCCCGTCTGGCATTGCAGGTTGATCTCGATCGGCAGCGTACGTTGCCCGCCCTTCTCCATCTCAACCGCGCTGATGGACGGGAAAAGCACCACCGGCGTCACCATTTCCACCCGACAGCTGGCGGTTCTGCGGATCTTGACGGTGTTATACGGGTTGATGGCGCCGGGCCAGGCGTTGTAGAAACCGGACCAATTGTTTATGTGATCGGCGCCTATAAACAAACCTGGCGACCAGCCGCCGCCTTGAAACGCGCTGTAAGCTATCGGCTGGCTATTTACCCAGCTCTGGCCAAGCTCGCTATCCTGCCAGACTATATCCGGATAGCCCTTCGCCTCGCTGTATTTGAAAAACTCCACCTTGTAGTTGCTGAAATGCTTGACCTTGATCAGAAGCCACTTCTGTGAATCGATGTCTTCAGCCGTCAGTTTCAATGCTCGGCGTTTCCACTTCCGCGTCGCATGCTCTCCGGTATTCAGATTGGTCACTCGCGAAATCAGCCCGCGCTGCATCGTACGGTAAGAATCCGCCAGCCCGATGGCGCTGCCCACCTCATCCCTGCCGGCCCATTCGTTGTCGCCATTGGTCGAGTAGTATTCAAACAGTTTTCCCTCTTCTTCTTTCGTGCAACGGAATAGCACTTGTTCCGGCGTATAGCCGCCGATATTGCCGAAACCCAAGTCGTAAATGCTCAACACCTTGCTGCCCAACAAGGTGCCGTCAGGCTGGAATATCTCGTTATTGATATTGAGGGTCATCGCCATCGCCTGCTGCCCTGCATCGTCTCGCGCGCCCTCCCACAACCGTACCACCCCCTTGCCCGGTTCAACATAATCCACATCGTTGGGATTGATCGACGGCGCGGCGCGCGACACGCGATAGCACGCGGCCTCCGCCTGCGCGCTCCACAACCCTCCCAGCAGCAGGGCCAATAAGGCCGCCGCGCCATGCCTCCGCGCCGCGGCGTCAGTTTGAAATTTCATCTTGGTCCTCATTGTTTGAGCGGCGGCGCGCACTCCGCCTCCAGGCGGATAATCGGCCGGCTTGGCGCGTCGCCGGCCAGTTCATACGGCAGCGCGCACTGCCTGTCCGCCTCTTTGCCCCACTTCACCAGCAGGCGCGCCTTGCGGGAGGCCACCCGCGCATAGGCCTGCCCGCCCTGGCCCACCATGCCGATATTGGAGCCGTCTTCCGCGTACACCATCGCGCCCATGGGCAGGGCCTGGCCGTTTGCCAGCCGCCCCTTGATCAACAGCGCCTGGCCGCGGCGGGTGGCGAACTTCAGCCTGACCGCCGCGCCGGCGTAAGGCGCGGTGCGCAATTGGTCGCCTTGCAGCTCCACGCCATCGGCCAGGCCCTTGCTGTCCAGCGACACGTCGTTGTAACGGTAAGGGGTCAGCGACGGGATCAGCGCGTAACCGGCGCGGTCCACCTTGGCGCCCATGCCGTAGCGCACTTCCGCGCCTTTGGCGCCCGGCGCTTCCACCAGGCCGAAGGTTTCGCTCAGATAGGGGCCGAAGGTCACGCCGCCGCGGTGCACCGCCACCGCGCCGCGCGCGCTGGCGCCGGTTTGGGTGAAATTGCGTCCGCGCGAATAACTGCCGCCCACGGTGACCAGCGGGAAACGCTTTTGCACATTGCCGCCCAATGCGGTGGCGCTGTTTTGCGAGGTCTGCGACACGTTGACACCGTAGCTGACCGTCTGCGCCTCGTCCGCGGTGCCGCTCAAGGACAGTTGCAGATTGTTTTCACCGTCGCTGCGGCTGGTCGAGGCCGCCAACATCGGCGCGCGCCGGACCTTCCCCAAGGGCATGGATAGATTGAACATCACCGTATTGCGCACCCGTCCGCTGTCCAGCGGCTGAAATCTGGAGCCGCCGTCTTGCGACTGCCCCATGCGCTGGCGCGCCACCGATACCCCGTAACTGATGGAACGGAACTGGTTCTGATAGCTGAGTTGCAGCTGGGTGTCCCGCTCCTTGCCGTTGTAGTAATCGCTGATCGCGGCGGACAGTCCCAGGCTGCCGTAATCGCCCAGCCGCTGGTTGACGCTGACGGTGAACTGGTTGCGCTGCTGGAAGCTGCCGGAGTTCCAGGTCCGGCCCTGCTTATAGGCTTCGCGCGCGCCCAGCGCGTCGACCAGATCGCGGTAGCCGCGAGTGGAGTAGCGATAACCCGCCAAAGTAATGGACGTGGCGGTGGGTTGGATGGTGTGGCTGTAAGTCAGCGCCGCGCGCCAGCCGTGGATCTGGCTGCCGTCGCTGTCGCGGGAGCGCGACAATGTGGCGTCCGCGCCCAAGGCGCCGTAGCGAGACCCCCACACCGCCCCGCCCAGCAGCGCGACGTAATCGGACGCCGCCCGCGCGCCCATATTGGCGGTCAAGGCGTTGCTGACGCCGCGCTGATAAGTGAAATCGGCGAACACCGGCTTGTCTTCCAGCGTATTGCGCAGCTGGCCCACCGTCAGGCTGTAACGCGTCTGGCCCGGCCGCATCGATCCCGGCACCGCGGCAAACGGCACGGTGAAACGCTTCACCTGTCCGTCCGCCTCCGTCACCTCCACCTCCAGGTCGCCCTGATAACTGGTGGGGAACAGATCGTCGATCACGAAGGGCCCGGGCGCCACCACGGTCTGATAAATTTCCTGCTTGCCCTGACGCACCACCACCCTGGCGTTGGTGTCCGCCACGCCCCGCACCACCGGCGCGTAGCCGCGCACGGCTTCCGGCAGCATCCGGTCGTCGCTGCGTAGCTGCACGCCGCGATAGCTGAGCCCGCTCAGCAGGCTGCCGCCGGTGGAACTGTCTCCTAACGTCAGCTCGCTCTGCAGGGCGGGCAAGGCGCGCTGCACATAGCTGCGGATATGATTCCAGCGTCCGCCTCCGGCCATGCCGCTGCTGTAGTTGGATTGCTGGCGCAAACGCCACAGCCCCAGGTTCACCCCGGCGTCGGCGGAAACGTAGTGATAGGTGTTGCTGATATCGCCGGTGCTGGAGCGGTAGCTGTTGGCGTCGTAGTTGAGGAAGCCGATGGCCGCGCCGACGTCCAGATCCTCTTCCGCCACGTAGCCGCGCGGCAGCCGTTTCATCGCCGCCTGCGGCACCGACAGATTCAGACGCAGCCGCGGCAGGTCGAACTCGCTGCCGGCGCCGGGAATGCGCAGCGCCAGCGGCCAACACGCCGCCGCGTCCTCCTCGTCCGGCGGCAAGCTTTCGGGCAAGACCCCGGCCTTGATCAGGAAAGCCCGATCCAGACAAGCGGACGTGGGGTGGTCTTCCTCGCGCCGGAAGCTCACGGTTTGGCGAGAGTAAAACGTGTTGTTGACGAAAACATCCACCAGGTACTCGCCGGGGTCTACCTGGCTGGGCTTGTTGAAGCGCTCGATGTCGTCCGCCAGCGAGTTGCCTTGCAGCAGCCGCTTGTCGAAACGGTAAGCCAAGAGCGCCGGCGCGGCCTCGGCCGTACCCGGCTCGGCCCAGACCAAGCCAGGCGACAGGCAGACCGCGCCGGCGGCCAGCATGGGGGGAAGACCAGGAAGCCACTGGCCGCGATAGGAAGTTGAAGTCATATCCGGGGAATCACTCCGCTGCCACGGCGGCGGACTCGACTTCGTTCACGCCGCCGTAATCATTGACATGCTTAAAACGCACGGAGAGCGGCGCGCTGGTCTGCGTCAGCCCCGATACCGGCCAACTGGCTCGGGAAAACGGCGCCAGCATGTCCGCCTTGAAAGCGTGGGCCTTGCCGCCGCTCATCACTTGGCCGCCCATCAGCGACAGGTAGTAGCCGCTGCGGTTGTCCGCGACCAATTGCCATGCGCGGCCCTGGCGTTGCAAGGAGAAACGCAGTTGCTCCGGCGCCTGCTCAACCCGGCCCTGAATGCCCGCCGGGCGATAAAACAGCTTGAGCCGACTGCGCAGCATCACCAGCATCTTGTTTTGCTCCGAGAACTCGCCGGTGACCGACGGGATCTGCAGCATGTTGAAGTAGTAGACCGACTCCCTGTCCTGCGGCAGCTCGCTGCCGTCGAACACCAACCGCACGGTCTGACCCGCCTTGGGCTCCATGCGGAACACCGAAGGCGTGGCGGCGAACGGCGCCGTAGCGTGCTCCGGCGTGGAGTCCACGTCGCCGGAATCCAGCCAGACCTGGACCACATTGGGCGTGGCGTCTTCATTGCTCAACTGAATGCTGCTCTCGCGAGCCTGGCCGGGATAAACGATGCGGGTGTTGTTCAGCACCACGCTGGCCCAGGCCGCCGGCCACGCCGCCAGCAGAATCAGCCCCGGCAGCAGTGCGCGCCGGAGCGCGGCGGCGCTAAACGCGCCGCGCTCCGGCTGACTGCCGCTAGGTTTACAAGTAGGAAACCGCATACTGTACGCTGCCCAGCACCGACCCTGCGGTGGCGGCGCCTTCGGCGTAGTAGCGGACGGCGAACTTGTGCTCGGCCTTGGTTTCGCCTTCCTTCAATACCAGGCCGGACGCCTTGTAACCGCCGGTCAGGTTGAACGGAGCATCCGGCGTGATCGCGGGATCCAGCAATTGCAGAGCAACGTTCTTGGCGGTGCCGACGTTGCCGATATTGCCGTCCTTAGTCAGGCTGTTGGCGACAAACACGGTCTTGATCTCGGTGCCGCCGCTGGGCGCCGCTTCACAACCGGTCAGGCGGATGGTGAAGTCGGTTTGCCCCGCCACCGCGCCCAACGCGCTCAGGCTGGTCGTCGGCACCGTCGGCAACAGAACCAGCGGGCTGCTTTCATTGCCGTTGATATCCACCTTGCAAGTTTGCGAGGACACTTCGCCCTGGAAGTTGATGGTGTTATCCGCCAGCGCTAAAGCCGGCAGAAATAAACTGGCCAAAACGACGATCTTTTTCATGAAACGACTCTCCATTGATATTTAAATATCTTCAATTTCAAACTCGCCGAAAATCCTTTTAATCGAGCCCAAAATAAAGACAGGCCGATTGTACTTAGCCCCCCTAAACGGACAAATAGGATTTTTCCTAAAAAAATCATGGCGACACAAAAAAAACGCAAACGCATTTACCAAAAACGAATTTACAATAATGATAAAATTAATATATTCATAACAAGCAGAATATTCTCAAAAATTACATAATGGATCTATTTATAGATAACCAAAACCACCAACACAGTCCCCTGCTTACATGGGTGCCATCCAGGCAATATGCGCCGTCCGCTCAGCCAGTATTGCCATATCTTGCGCCACATCAGTGTTTTCGAACCGAGCTTGGCTCTGACATCTCCAAGGCCATGAGCGCCCCCTCCTAATGAATTCATCTCAGACAGTGTTATGTTTTAATACTATCCTTAACAGCTAACACCCTATCCATTTCACAAAATAACCTATCAAAACTTCAGAGAACATCATGTCAAGCGCCACGCCTGGCAGGAGAGTTTATAAAAACAAAAAACCCCTTGTCCCGCCAAGAGGACAAGGGGCCATGCCATACAACTAATCCCAGCTATCTACAACAGCAAGACAACCATCAAGCAAGCTGACACTACATGTCGAACCGGTTCACGATCTCACGCGCAAGAGCGAGACAAAACCTTGCGGCTGAGAAATTTGGACAGGCTCTTAAAACGACGACAAGGCCATCGCTCTGGCCACCGCTTCACTAAGCTTGGTGCCATCAGGCAATACCGCGCTATTCAACAAGCGCTCATGAATGAGCCTGGCTTGTTCGGCCTGGCCCGCGGACTGCAATAACAAGCTCTGCGCATATTGGCCGGGGAAGCTGTCGGGGTTCAGTCCCAAAGCCCGTCTGGCGGACTGCTGGGCTTCTTGCAAATGCCCCTCCATGATCGCGACGATGGCGAGGCCGCCATGGGTATCGGCAAAGTTCCTATCCAGCCGCAAGGCTTCCAGCAAAGCCTCCTTGGCCTGCGCAGGTCGATTGCTCAAGATTCGACACCAGGCCAGCACATGCCAACTGCCCACATGCCCCGGCATCGAACGCAGTGCTTGAGCCACGCTGGACTCCGCCTCATCCAGTTTGCCTTCCAGCATGGAAACCAGACCCAGCCCCATCTGCGCCCGGCCTGAATTCGGCTTGCTGGCGCAGGCCTGCCGCAACAAGGGGCTTGCGACGGTCAGGTCCTGCTTGCTTAAGGCCAACATGCCCAACACTGTCGCCGCATCCGGATCGGAAGGCGAAAGCTCCAAGACTTGACGAGCGATGCGTTCCGCAGCGGCCAGATTCTCTTGATCCAGATATAAGGTCGCCAACAAACCATACAGACTCAGGTGCTCAGGAAACTGCCGCAAAGCCGTTTCCGCCGCTACAACCGCATCCTCCAGCCGGCCTAAAAAGTGCAAGGCGCGGACATGCAAGGGGCCGGCTTGAGGCAAGAGCGCCAAACTCTTGGACGCTCTGGCGGCTTGGGGCTCCGCCTCCTCATAACGCCCTTGCAACATCAGCGCGTAGGCCAGGTTGTAGAATAAGGCGGGCTCCTCCCAAGCTTCGTCCCGCAAGGCCTGGAACACCGCCACCGCCTCGTCAAGACGTCCCTGCCGCATCAAGGCGACGCCCTGCAAGGAGCGGCCGCCAAAGTGTCCCGGCGCCGCCGCGAACAATTGCCGCAGAGCGGCTTCATGCTCATGCAGGCTGCCGGCCTGCAAATGGAGATCGGCCAGTTCGAGCAGCAAATGAGGATTGGCCGGATCGGCCGCTAGATAAGCCTGTAATTGGCTTAATCGCTGATTGGGTTCGGTCATCATGCTTGCTTATGGGATTCTTGCAATTGCTGCCGCAAGTACGCGGCCAGCTTTTCATATTGGGGGTGCTGACGAAGGGCCGCAGCCACATCCGCCACCAAGCCGCCGAAAGCCGGATCCGTTGCCGCGCCGGCGCCAAACTCTTCCGCAAGCAAAGCGCGCACATGCACTTCCAGCACGCGCGACTCCGCATCGGGCCAGCTTGGATCGATCGCCCGCAACTGCTTGGCAATCTGTCGACGCACGTCGGCGCTACCAGCAGCCTTGGCCGTGCCGGCCGCCGGCGCGGATTTTGATCCGGCCGGCCTTTGGCCCTCTACCGATCGGTTTCTGGCCAACAAGCGCTGTAAAATACTGGCTTTGTCTATCGGCTCCATCGGTTCAATTCCAGCCAAACACCCGCATCAATGTAGCTTATCGTCTCCGCTGGAGGCGTACCCTCGCAGCAGCAAGTTGCCTGCCGAGGCGCCCGCGGCCGGCTCGGCCTCCACCATCGGCGCCTCAGAGCCGGCGCCCTGCTGGGCATCGATCTGCGCCAGAATCCGCCGCATGTCCTCGTTCAGCATGGGCGCGGCCTGGTTGGCCGCGATGCCTCGCGTCAAGTGCTCCCGGCAATCGGCAAACTCATCCCGGATCAGATGCAGCAGGCCTTGGCGAAACAGTTGCAGCGGATGATCCTCCGCCAACTCGCCCAGCCCTTGCCACGCTTGCTCGGCCCGGTCCGGCTGCCCCTGCGTCAAATGCAACAGGCCCAACTGGAAAACCGCCATCACCAGCCCCGGCTGCAAAGCCACCGCCTGCTCCATTTCGACCACCGCGCGGTCAAACAAGCCGATCTGCGCATACTCCGCTCCCAGCAAGTAACGCAGGCGGGCATCTTCGCCATCGTTTCTCACCCCCTGCTTCAGCAGCGCCACCGCTTCCGCATGTTGCTGGCTTTCCATCGCTTGCAAAGCCAACTGAAAAAGCTCTTCCTGATCCAATACCGCGTAATCCATTAGTACTCCATTTCAACACATCGCCGCATCAGAACGGCAGCACGCTCATGAAAAAACGAGTCAGCCAGCCGGGCTTGGCGAACAAGCTCTGATTACCGGCGGTCTGCTGCTCCAATCGAACATCCGTGACCTTGGTGGAGGACACTAGGTTGCCAGGCAGGATGTCGCGAGGATTGACTGTCCCGGACAGCCGGATCTGCTCGCTATCCTCGTTTATCTGGACCTGCTTCTCACCGCTCACCCGCAAATATCCGTTCGCCAGAATCCCCACCACGGTCACTGAGATGGAACTGGTAAAACTGCTGCTGTTGTTGCGGCTGCCTCGGCCATCCATCTTCTCGCCGCCGGAGGCGCTCAGTTCGCCGGACAAGGACTTCTTTCCCGGGGACCAGCCAAACATCCGGTTGATTGCGGGAGCGTCCATTTCCACTCCGATCTCGTTGCCTAGCCGAGTATCCCGGCTGCCTCTGGCCTCTTCGGACAAGCTGGAACTGGCGCGCTCCTGAATCACCACCGTCAGGCTGTCGCCAACGCGGGACGGCACATCGTCGCGGAAATAGGAACGATAACGGCCAGGCTGATACAGACTGCCGGGGGTGGTCTGCGCCATGGGAACAGGCGCGGGATCCGCGCTGGTCGGCCCGGAAACCAATGGCTTGGGCGTTGCTACACATCCGCCCAGCGCGGACAAGACGGTAAACAACAACATTATTCTGGCACAACAAGACATAATCGGTCTTTCAATTGGACGGCAGTCCATCCGCAGCAAGCGAAACCAAGGGCTCGTCTCTACCGCTCGACAGCACACGCCTGTAACAGTCTTATCTCGTCCGCGGCGGAAAAGTTTAGGCGCCTCACGCATCTTTATCAGGCCTCCCTCTCTTTCGCCGAAGACAGGCTGGCGCGCAAGGCGGCCAAGCCTTCCTTGTGCAACTGCGAAACCCGCCCCTTGCTCAGCCCTATCAGCTGAGCGATCTCGGAAAACGGCACCCCGTTCAGATAGTGCAATCGCAGCACTTTTTGCGCTTTGTCCGGCACCCCGCTCAAGCCGGCCAACAAGTCCCGCTTCGTTTCCTTTAACTCCAGCGAACGGTAGGCCAGATCCTCGGACGCCGGTTCCGGCTCGGCCAAATACATCCCGCTGTCCTCCAGCATGAAACCGATGGCCAGCCCCACCGACAGCTCCCGCAAAATATCGAAGGGTTCCGCCGCATCCGGCTCCATCGCCTCAACCCGCTCCTGCAAGGCTTTCCGGCGCGCGGACGCTTGGCTCGCCACTTCCGACGTTCGCGCCAGCTGATCCAAGATCGCCCCCCTAATCCGATATTCGGCATAGGTCTTGAACGCCACGCCGCATTCGGGACGATAACGGTCAATCGCCTCCAGCAGCCCTATCACCCCCCAATGGAACACATCGTGAAACTCGTAACTGTCCCCCACCCGCCGCGCATAAATCCGCGCAGCCAGAATGCGCACCAAGGGCTGATGAGCCTCCACCAAAGCGGCTCGGGCTTCGGCTGAGGCGGCGGCGGCTTGGAGCACATCGCGCGCCTCAGCATCCAAGGACGAATTCAGGGCGGGCATCGCGGATCATGAGCCGCCGGACAACACCGCCCTGGCCACCAGCGTCCAACCGTCGATCAATACAAACATCAGCACCTTGATCGGCAAAGCAATGGAAACCGGAGGCACCATCATCATCCCCATCGCCATCAAAACGCTGGAAACGATGATGTCCACTAGAAGGAAAGGCAGGAAGATCACGAAACCGATTTGGAAGGCCAGCCTAAGTTCGCTCAACAGAAAGGCAGGCACCACATGCACTAGACTGATGGATTCGGCATTGTCGGGCATGTCCTTGCCCGCGCTGCTCAGCACAAAGCTCATATCCTGCTCGCGAGTCCGGCCTATCATGTATTCCTTCATGATGACGCCTCCTTGCCGCAGAGCGGACGAAGCCGGCAAACGTTGCTGGTACAAGGGCGTCACCACCTGCTGATCCAGCTTCTCGAAGGTGGGCCCCATGGACAGCAAGGTCAGGAACGCGGCCAGCATGATCAACACCACATTGGGCGGGGTTTCCTGCATGCCCATCGCGTGCCGCAACATGGACAGCACGATCACGATGCGGGTAAACGAAGTCATCGCCACCATCATGCCCGGCAGCAAGGCCACCAAGGTCAACGCCAGCACGATGTTGACCGCCTGACTGACGCCTGCGCCGTTCAGCGCCACGTCCACCATTTGCGTTTGGGCGTTGGCCGCCAGGGGCAGCCAGCAAAGCGCCCAAATCCATTGCTGCATTTTTCTCATGCTCTGGACTCATCCCTGAGCACCGTGACGCCATGCTCGCTTTCCGCCAACATGATTTCACGGTCGCGGTGCTGGACCACATACACCGTTGATTTGGCGGACAAGCGGCATTTATCCACCACCCGCAGACTATCCGCGCCGGTCCCGGCTTGGCCAAAACGCGGACGACGCAATCGCCACCAACACGCCGCAGCGCCGATCAGCGCCAAACCGCCCAATATTTCATAAGGGCCAAGCAGACCGCCGCTGCTTGCCGGCGGATCACGACGAAACTGCAGCGGAGCCCGCGCCGGCTCGGATGCCGAAACCGCGCAAGCAGGCGCGGAAGTCCCGCTTGCGCACACACCGGCAAGCGCGCTCGCGCCTTGGACGCACACTATCAGGGCAAACGCGTATTTCATCTTCATCATGCCGTTCACGCGGAAAAACGCGCCACCTGCTCGATGCGGACGCCAAGATGGTCGCCCGCCACCACCAGGGCGCCGCGCGCGACCACCTGACCGCCCAGCAGGATCTCCACCGGGTCCCCCGGCGTCTTGTCCAGGGCCAGCACCTCGCCCTCCTTCAGCGCGTCCAGTGCGGCGATGCTCAATTGGCAGCGGCCAATCCGGGTATCCAACCGAACTTCCACGTCTTTCAGCAATTCAAGACGGCCCCCCAGCAAACCCTGCGCCGCCGCATCCGCCTTGGCGTCCAAAGGGGCTGGATTGAAAATTTCAACTTCCTTGCTCATGTTTCACTCTTTTTGATGGGCCGCGCCGGTCGGACGACTTTCACCGCCAGACGTCCCTGATCCACACCGTACTTCGCCCGTCCTAAAGCCATGCCGTCAGGCAGGCAAAGCTCAAATAATCCATCCGCCTTCTGATCCAGCCGAAGCACATCCCCTGCTTGCAAGGACTCCAGGTCCGCCAAGGACAGGCGTGCCGGCGCGGCGCGCACTTCCAGCTCCACTAGCTGTTCCAGCGGCAAATCCCTCAACTTCAGCGGCTCCAACGCCGCGGGCTGCGCCCTGGCCGGCAACAAGCCCGCGGCCTGCTCCGGCGACAAGAGCACAGCCAATGTCTGGCCCGCCGCGCTCAGTTGCAGACACAGCGCGCCAAGCACGGAATACAGGGGCGACAACTCCGCCGCGCTCACCGCTTTGTCCCGGTAAAGGCTAGCCTCGTCTCCTGCGGTCAGCTGACGGCCCAAGGCCAGACGGGCGGCGTCCAGCACCGGGCCGGCCAGGCTCGACGCGTCCAGCGCAGCGCGGCTTTTTTTCACGCCAAGGCATAAGGCCGAGAAAAAACCGTCCGCTTCCGCATCGTTCGCCATCGCCGGCAGCGCTTCGCCGCCATCCAGCCACGCCAAGCCGGCCAGATCCGACAAGGCGACCGGGCGCAGCCTTAGGTCGACTTCGCCCTCCGCAATTGACCAATCCCGCAGCCAATGCGAGCACCGCTCGCGCAAGCGCGACTCGATTTGCGCCAGCTCCGCGCCGGTGTACAGGCGATACGGCAGGGCAACGCTCATCGCCCCCCCTTCATCTGCAGAGCCTGCTGCATCATTTCATTGGCGGCGGAAATCAGTTGGGACGCCGCCTGATAGCCGCGCTGCGTGATCATCATGTCGCTGAATTCGGCGGACAGCTCCACATTGGACAGCTCCACCTTGCCTGCCGCGACCTTGCCGAAAACGCCGCTGCCCGCCGCCCCGTACTCGGCCGTCTGTCCCGGACGCGCGCGGTAGTAGCCGGAACCAATGCGCTCCAACTGCTGATCCGGCTGGGCGAACCAGGCCAGCGCCAGCTTGCCTGCGACCGCGGTTTGCCCATTGGAGTAACTGATCTGCGCCTTGCCGTCCTGATCGAAACTCAGCTTGGTCAACGCGCCCGACGCATAGCCGTCCTGGCTGGCCACGCGGATGGTGGACGAGGTGCCGCCGGACAGGCTGGTGGTGTCCGAGATGGAGCCCGGTTCGCCGAAGAACAGTTTCAGAATGCCGCCTCCGCTGCTGGGCGTGTTCAAACGGACCGAGACCTGGTTGTAGCCAAAGGACGGCGAGCCGTCCGGGTCAAAACGAATCTCGCCGCTCCCCAGCGTGCTCAAGGCCACTTTGTCCTGAACCTCCACCTTCCAATTGCGGGGCGTGCCGGTGCCGGTGAAGCTGATCTTCAACTGCCGCGCAACCCCGTCCTTGTCGAACACCGTGGTTTCGACGCTGCTGTTGGTCGCGCCGGTGGACAGGTTGTCCGCAAACTTGATGGTGGAGGTCGGCTTGGCGGCCTGGTTGCGCAAGGCGCCGATGGAGAAGTCCTGCAACTCCTTATTGGGCCCCAGCATCTGGATTCGCGATTTGTCTTGCCGAGAACTCAGCACGCCGTCCAGATCCAGTTCAAACTGTCCCACCCGACTGTAATTGAGCTGGTTTCCGTTCTTGGAAACCAGGAAACCGGCGCCGTCCACCGAGACATCCAAAGGGTTGGCCGACGCTTGCAGCTCACCGGAGGAGAAATCCGTCACCGTGGAACCTATCTTCACGCCCACGCCGTGCTGGCCGCCATTGCCGCCCTGGGTGTCGTACTGGTACATCATGTCGGTGAATTGCAGCGAAGTGCGCTTGAAGCCCGGCGTGTTCAGATTGGCAACGTTATTGCCGATATTGGACAAGCCTTTCTGGAAGGTGCGCAGCCCGCTCAAGCCGACGAACATGGTATCGATCATGTCGCGCTCCCGCGCACCAGCGCCACCTGGGTCAGCGACACGCCGGTCATCAGTTCGCCGCTGGCGGACTTCACCGTCAGCATGGGCTGGCCGCCGGCAAAGGAAATAGTGGTGACCTGGCCCGGCACGTTGCCGCTCGCCGTCGCCACCTCCACCGTCTTGCCGATCAGCCCCAAGGATTGATTGGCCGCTTGCTGCGCCAGCAGGGTATCCAGCTTTTCATTGGACATCCTCGTCTGCTCCAAGGAGGAGAACTGCGCCATCTGCGCCATGAATTGCTGATTGTCGATAGGCTTCAGCGGATCCTGGAAAGTCAGTTGCGTGGAGAGAATCCGCAGAAAATCCTGCTGGGTGATTCCCCTCGTCTGCGCAACGCTGCCGCCGCTCGAAATGCCCAAACCTGTAGTTGCCATGTTCACCCCTGTTTCAAAATAGGCAAGCCGCCTGCGGCGTTTTCCTGGAAGACCACCGCGCCGTTGACGGCCAGCATCGCCAGCCGCCCTCCCTTGTCCCGGAGCTGACGAGCCAGCCGTTGCCCCAGAGCCTCGGCTTCTCCGGCGTCAAGCCTGGCATCCCTCACCCAGACCCGCACTGCGCCCTGATCGGCGAAGACCGTAATCTTGCAGGGCTTCAACCAAGTTCTCAGCGTCGCCGCCGTCTCGACGTCCAAGGCCGCCTCCGTGGCGAGCGGCGCTTCCGCGCCGTCCCCGCCGTCCGCAGCCGGCCTTACCGGCGCCGCCTGTCCACCCTCTGCCCTCGCCTTCGCCACCGCCTTCAAGCCTAAGCTCTCCATCGCGACCGGCGTTCCCGCGTCCACGACGCGTAGGCCCTTCGGGGCCGGTTCGGCGCCGCGCGGGGCGATCCAAGGCAAGGCTTCGGCCTCATTTGGCAAGGAGCCTGGCCGGCCCTCGACAGCCAATTCGGCGCTCGCGTCCATCCCATCGCCCAGCCGTATCGCCCGGCACACGCTGTGCTTGGCCAGTTCGGCCTCCAGCTGTCTTTGCCATTGCCGGCCCGCCTGCGGCTCCGGCGCCTCGCGCCGTGAACGCGCCGGCGCGCCGGCCGGCTCTCCATCCAACACGATGACGCTCATGCGCCTCCTTGCCTGCGGCGTTGCAGCCAAGCCTCGTCCTGCTCGCGGAACACTTTGCGTTGCTCCCGCTCGCGCGCGGCCAGCCGATGACGCTCTTTATGTTTTTCCACCTGCCTCAGTTCCGTGCGCGCATGCTGCAAAACGGCCCGCGCCTGCACCCAATCCCGCTCTGCCTCGCTCACGTCCTGCGACAGCGCTTGGCAACGCAGCCGCTGCTCCCGCAAGAAATTCAAGGCGGACAAATACAGGGGCGGGTTGCCCGCCAACACGCCCAAGGTCTGTTCGCAAACGCGCATGTCCTCCTGCGCCCGACTCAGAATCTGACGAGCGGCCTCCAGACGGCTCTCGGCCGCCGACAAGGCCTGACGCGCCAGTTGCAATGATGACTGACGAAAGCCCAGCAAGGGTTCCAGGCGGTAAGGAAAACCCGTCATTTAGCCTCCTTGCAGCACAGCGGCCAAACTCGTCAGCGCCACCGCTCTGCCCTCGCGCTGCCGAGTATCCTGTTGCAAAAAAGCCTCCAAGCCGCTTTTGCGCTCCAAAGCCTGATCCAGCTCCGGATTGCCGCCAGGACGATAGGCGCCCAACTCCAGCAAGTCCTTGCTCGCCGCCAGCACGCTCAGCGTTTTGCGGCAAGCCTTCATAACGTCTTGCTCGTCCTCCGAGGCCAGCGCCGACGACAGACGGCTGACGCTGCCCAACACGTCGATCGCCGGAAAATGTCCGGCATTGGCCAGTTCGCGCGACAACACAATGTGGCCGTCCACAATGCCGCGGACGCTATCGGCCACCGGATCGTGAATATCGTCGCCCTCCACCAAAACGGTGAACAAGCCGGTGATCGAGCCGCCCTCCTTGCGCGTGCCGCAGCGCTCCAGCATGCCGGCCAGCTCGGAGAACACCGATGGGGTGTAACCGCGCGAGGTGGCTGGTTCGCCAATGGCCAGGCCCACTTCCCGGCGGGCCATCGCATAGCGGGTCAGCGAGTCCACGATCAACAGCACCGAGCGGCCCTGATCGCGAAAATGCTCGGCCACCGTCACCGCGCTCAAGGCCGCCGCCTCGCGCACTAGCGCGGGCTCGTCGGCGGTGGCGACCACCAGCACCGAACGCGCCAGCCCGGACTCGCCCAGGCTTTCCTCGATAAACTCCAGCACTTCGCGGCCGCGCTCGCCAATCAGGCCCACCACCACCACGTCGGCCGCGCAATTGCGAACCAGCATACCCAGCAGCGTGCTTTTGCCCACGCCGCTGCCCGCCATGATGGAAAGCCGCTGCCCGTAGCCTATGGTCAGCATGCTGTCTATCGCCCGGACGCCGGTTTCCATCACCCGGTTGATCCGGCTGCGGCCCAACGCCGGAATCGGCGCGCTGCGCACCGGCCTTCGCCCGGCAAACTCGATCTCTCCCTTGCCGTCCAGCGGCCGGCAAAACGCATCCACCACCCGCCCCAGCAGCGCATCGCCCACCGGCACCGAAAACGCGTGTCCGGCGGACACCACTCGAGCGCCCAGCAGCAGGCCGTCCACCGGGCCGTAGGGCAGCAACTGCAAGCGGTCCCGATCCAGGCCGGCCACTTCGGCCAACACCGCCGGTCTGTCGCCGGCCAGCTCGATATGGCACAGATCGCCCAAGCCAATGCCGGCGGGTCCGCAAGACTCCACCAACAGACCGACTTTACGGCTGACGTAGCCCACGCGTTCCACCAGATCGGAGGCGTGGATCGCCGCTCGCAATTGCTCAAGTCCGGGCGTCATCGCGCTCTGGCCTCTTGCAGGCTCCGGCGCAAACGCTCCATCTGCGTGGTCATGCGTGCATCGATATCGCCATGCAGGGTTTCAACGATGCAGCCGCCCCCGTCCAGACTGGCGTCCGCCACCACGCTCACCTCTCGGCCCACCTCGCTCAACGCCGCATCGTCGCCCGCAAGCAAGGCCGCATCGGCCGGATGGAGGCGCACTCGCACCGGTTCGCGTCCCGCCGCCTCGCTCAAGGCGTTACGCACGCAGGAACGCGCCAGCTCGGCGGACAGCGGCATCTCGCCTATCATGCGCGCCAGCGCCTCCAGCAGCAGCGGCGACAGCATGCACTCCACCTCCTCGTGCACCGCTTCGCGGACGCCGCCCAAGGCGGCCAGCAAGGCCTTGCCCTGAGCGCCCAGCGCCTCGCGCACGCGGAGCGATTCGGCCTCGGCCTGCGCCATGCCCTCTCGATACCCTTTCTGGCGCGCCGCGGCGCGCAGCTCTTCGCACTCGGCCTGGCATTTGGCGCGCGCGGCGTCGATTTCCGCCGTCGCGCGCTCGCGCATGGCCTGGATCTCTTCTAGCGCCGGCTGCCGAGCCGCCTGGGAAGGCGCCGAATCCGCACGCGGCCGCTCAGGGGCGGCGGCCGAATCCGCGCTTTCTCGAATGCCGGGATTACGGAGGATCTCACTCATGGCGCAGCCTCCCCAACCAGGCCCGCAGCCTCAAACCCAAGCCGGTCGGAGCCTGCTCCATGCCGGCCGAACGCACCGAAGGCCGCTCCGGCACCGCCGCCGTCAACGCTTGCAAGCGCTCCCGCATGGCTTCACGCAAAGCCGGCGCCGCTTGCGTCTCTCCGCCGGACCACTCACGGCGCAGGCTGTCAATGCGCCCGCGCCAGGCTTCCGCATCCTGAGCCGCGTTCAGAAGCTTGCCGCGCTGCTCCGCGCCCAGCGCATGCCCAAGCGCCGCCAGCATCCACACCGGCTCGGCCAGCAGAACCTCCAGCAAGGGCTCCGCGCCGCGGTTCAACAGATCCGCGCCGGCAGAAGACGCCGGCGGCTCCAGTTCATCCGCCTGTTCGGTCAACGGCCTATCGTCCAATTGCTCCAGCGCCTGGCCGAGCAAAACGCGCTCCTCCTCCGTCAACCGGGATTCGAGCCAAGTCCGCTCTTCGGGCCGCAGCGCGGACACCGCCAAGGCGGCCCGCAAACTCTCCTGCCCCATCACTTGCCGCCTCCGGCCTGCTCCGCCGCCAGCCAGCGCTGCACCTGCCGCAGCAAGCGTTCGCGCTCGGACTCCGTCAGCGTGCGCGCAGTCGTTCTGCGTCGCAGCAAACCGCCGCCGATCAAGCCCAGCGCCAACAGTATGGCCGCGCCGCCCCACAAGACCCATTCGCCGACGCCTTGCTCTTTTTGGCGGGCGGGCGAAGCCGGCACGGCCTCCGCCGCCTGCGTCGCCGCCACCGGGGTCACATTGTCCATCACGGAAAAAGCGATGCCGTCGCCGCGGCCGCTATCCAGTCCCACCGCCATGGAGATCACTTCGCGCAGCCGCTCCACCGTGGCGTCGGACAAGCTGGTATTGGTCACGATGCCGACGCTGATATGCTTGACCGCCCCGCCGCCGCTGCTGGTCTGCCGCAACTCGCGGCCAACCTGGTATTCCGCGTCCAGGGATTTATTGCCCCCGGCCGACGACGGCGCCAGCCGCGAAGCATCGCCGTCCTGCCATTGCTCTTTCCGGCGAACCAGGATGCCCTTGTCCGAACCATCGCCGATCACCGACTCGCGCGTCAGCTTGTGCGAGGAGAGATCCAAGGCCACATCCACGCTGACCGCCGCCTGGTTCTGCCCAAGCGCCGTATCCAGAATGCGGCTCACTTTGTCGGCCAAATAAGCTTCGGTTTCCTTTTTCAACTGCAAGCCGGCGTCTATGCCCGCCACGCCTTCTTCGTCCTGCGCGCGCGCCGACAAGGCCACGCCGCGCTGGTCCAGCACCGTCACCGCGGCGGCGTCAAGGTCCGGCACCGAAGCCGCGACCAGCCGCTGGATGCCGCTGACCTGCTCCTGCTGCAGGCTCTTGCCGCCTTTCAGCGTCACCCAGACCGAAGACTTGGCCTTGGCGCCACGCTTGCGCAACATTCCGCCCTCCGGCAACACCAGGTGAACGCGCGCATTCTGAACTTCGTCGAAGCCCATGATGGTGCGCGCCAACTCGCCCTGCAGCGCGCGCAGATAATTGATCTTTTGCGCAAACTCGGTCACGCCGAACTCCGCATTGTTGAACAGCTCGAAGCCCACCGAGCTCTTCAGATCCAGGCCGCCGCCCAGCAGCTTCATCCGGGTCTTGTACAACAAATCCTTTTCCACCTGGACGGTCTTGCCTTCATCCGTCAGCTGATAGGGCGTTTTCTGCTTTTCCAGCGCAGCCACCACGCTGGCCGCGTCGCGCGCGTCCAGATCGGCAAACAACACCTGGTAATCGACGCGCCCGGACCACCAGAACGCACCGGCCGGCAACGCCACCGCCGCCAGCGCGCCCGCCACCAGGAGGGCGCGCCCCGCGCCCGAAGAGCGCTGCCACAGCGCCTTGAAAAAATCGACCATCTCTCGCCTATCCAATCAAATATCCATATCGCTGTTTACGATCTCGCGAACTTGAGCGAGACCAGGCGAAAACAGCAGAGGAAGCGGAGTTGACATCAAATCAATGAACACTCCGAAGATGTATTCACCGCGCAACGTTAAGACGACGCGCAGCAGATCGTATCGGTCCTAAACCGCTCGTCACACCTGCATCCTCATCACTTCCTGATAAGCGTCCAGCACCTTGTTGCGCGCCTGCATGAACAGCTCGAACTGCATGCGGGTCTCCTCCATCCGCAACATCACCTGGTGCAAGCTGCCCGCCTGGCCGGTCGCCACATCGTTGAGCAAGCCGCCCAGGCTGTTTTCGGACTTCTCCAACTGGGTCAGCACTTTTTCAAATCCGGTCGGCGCCAAGGGCTTGGCCGTCGCGACGGACAGAGAATCCGCCAGCACGCTGCCGGCAATGGCCTCAATCATTGTTTGCCTCCAATTTCCAGCGCCTTCTGCATCATCGAGCGCCCCGCGTTGAACGCGGTCACATTCGCTTCATAAGACCGAACCGCCATGGTCAGCGTAAACATCTCTTCCAAAGTGTTCACGCCGGCGTATTGCACATAGCCTTGCGCGTCGGCCAGGGGGCTGGACGGCTCCAACACCTTGCGGGCCGGCGCGTCGGACTCCACCACCACGGCGCGGATGCCCCCAGGCGGAGGCAAGCCGGCCTCCGCCCGCGCCAGCGCCTGGCCAAACTGCGCGCCCACCGGCTGGGTCATCACCCGCAAGGGCTTGGCCAGCGGCGCGCCCGGCGCCGCCGCCACATTGGCGTTGGCGATATTGCGCGCAGCTACTTCCGCCCGCAGCTGCTCCACGTCCATGCCGCTCTGGCTGATCGCCAGCGACTCCCAAAGCCCGGCCACTTAGCGCCTCCCGTCCGAAATCGCCAACTGCATGATGGCCAGTTGCTTATTGATGCCCTTGATCAGGGTCTGGTAACGCAGCGTGGTATCCGCCAGCTGCGACACCTGGTGGCTCAACTCCGCGGCGGAACCCGCCGCTCCGGGAGCAATCGCGGGACGCCGATCCGGCAGAATGCGCGGCCCGGCGCCCTCCGCGCCTTGCAAGGCGGATTCGAAGTCCACGCGCAGCGGCGTATAACCGGGGGTATTGAGATTCGCGATGTTCTGCGCGATGACCTGCTGCCGCAGCACCAGGCCGTCCAGTGAGCGCGAGACGGTTTCGCCAAGCGAAGCGATTTGCATTGCCCCTTCCTCCCTTATTGAATGACCAGTTCCGCGCGCAGCGCGCCGGCGGTTCTGACCGCCTGCAACACCGCGATCACGTCGCGCGGACTGGCTTGAATGCGATTGAGCGCCGCAACCAGATCGGCGATGGTGGAATTGCCTTTCAGGCTGATCCCCGGCAAGGGCTTTTCCTGGACCGCGACGCGGGTCTGCGGCACCACCGTTGTCCGCACGTCGCGCGCGGAGCCAAACAGCGAAGGCGGTTGCGACACCAGATAATCGGTTTCCACCGATATTTTCAAGTCGCCATGTACCACGGTGACGGCGGAGAGCATCACATTGCCGCCCGCCACCACAGTGCCGGTGCGTTCGTTCACCACCACCCGCGCGCGGTCGTCCGGCGTCACCTCGATCGCTTCGATCCGGCTCAAAAGGCTGGTCGTGCCCGCCGCCGAAGCCGCGTCCACCCGAATCCCCACCTTGCCGGCCCCCAGCGGGCTGGCGAGATTGCCGCCCAGCTTCTGATTGATCGCCCGCGCAATGCGCTCGGCCGTGGTGAAGTCCGGCGCGGACAGCAGAAATTCGGCCATGCCGTTGCGGATGAAGCGGGTGGCCACAGCCTGCTCCACAATGCCGCCGGCTGGAATCTGTCCTACCGTGGGATGATTTTTCTGCACCCGGTTGCCATTGCTGTCGTAACGGTAGCCGCCAACCGACAGCGCCCCCTGCGCCAGCACGTAGACCTGGCCATCGCCGCCCTTCAGCGGCGTCTGCAGCAAACTGCCGCCCAATAAGCTGCGGGCATCGCCGATGGACGTCACGGTGACGTCCACTCGCGCGCCGGGCTCCAGCAAGGGCGGCATATTGGCGGTGACCATCACCGCCGCCGCGTTGCGGCTATTGACCTGGTCCGGCCCTAGATTGACCTCGAACTGCTTGAGCAGGTTGGCCAGCGATTGCTGGGTCATCTGGCTGCGCGCGCTGTCGCCGCTCCCCGCCAGGCCCGTCACCAGGCCATAGCCGATCAACTGGTTGTCACGCCAGCCATTGAAGCGGCCCAAGTCCTTGATACGCTCGCCCGCCTGGGCCAGCGCAACGGTCAGCGCCAGCAACGCGCCGCCTTGCAACACCCGCAAGCACCATGTTCTCTTATTCATTTCCGCTCGACCCTGCCAGGCCGCCTGTTGTCACAACACATCCACCACGCCGTCAGCCACGACGATGGCCTTGAACACGGATTGATCCCGCTCCCGTCTGACGTAAACCAGCTGCCCGATGGCGCCGTCGCCCAAGGCTTCCGCGCCCACTTCCAAACGGATCGCCCCGCTGCTCAAACGAGCCAACACCCGCTCTCCCTTGCGCACCCGCGCCGCCGGCCTGGCGTCCGCCAGCCGCAGCACCGTTCCCGCTGCCAGGTCCCTGGCGGCGGCCATGCCCTGCAAAGAGGACAGCGGCCTTGCTTCCGTCCAGTCCGCCAGCGTTTGCTCGGCATTGGCCGCGGACAAGGCTTCGCCTTTCGCCACCGCCCGGCTGGCGCGATACACCGGCCGCAAACAACTCACCTGAAACCAAACCGGCCAACTGCCGTACAACTCGGGTCCTTCAAACACATCCAGCCACACCGCCATCCGTCTCGCCAGAGCGGGCTCGGCGGGCAAACGCGCTGCTAGGCGGACGCCTTGAGCCGGCAGCTGCGCTTTGATCTCGTTCCGCTCAGGCTGAAGCTCCAAACGCTCGCACTCGCCGGCCAACCCAGCGCGCAAAGCCTGCTCCGCCTCCTTGGCCAGCGCAGGCGCCGCCGGTTCTCCGCCCGCGCGCGTAACCGTCAGCCGCTCGGGCAACCGTACCGGCCAGCGCTCCGCCTCCACTCCCAGCGCCATCCGCCACGCGCTCAACAACTGCGCGCGCCCCAGCGTCCGGGTTTCTCCGGCCTTCAGGCCGGTGGCCAGCGGCCGCGCCTCCAGCGCGCGCCGCAACGCAGCGGGAACCTCCCCCTCCAACGCCTGAGCCAGGTTGACGCTGCGGCCCTCCACTTCAAGCGCGCTCCGCGCCGTTAGCGGCTGAGCCGGAATCGACGCCGCCCACACCGCCAGCAGCGCGGCTCGCTTCATCAGCCGCGCCGCAAATTGTTGACGATGGACTGCATCTCGTCCGCGGCCTGGATAATGCGGGAATTGGCTTCAAACGCGCGCTGGGCCAGCATCATGCTGACCAGTTCGTCCGCCATCTTCACATTGGAGCCTTCCAGGTATTTCTGCGCCAACTTGCCGCGCCCCTCTTCCCCGGCCAGCCCCATCTGCGCGGCGCCGGACTGCTCGGTCGCCTGATACAGGCCCTCTCCCACCGGCTTGAGCCCGGCCGGATTATTGAACATGGCCAACTCGATCCGGCCGACGTCCAGCGTCTTGCCGTCCTCGGTCAACGCGGAAACCCGGCCGTCCTCGGCCACCCGCAGGCCGCGGGCGTCTCGCGGCAGCGTAATGGCGGGCTCCAGCGGCTGACCGCTGCGCAGCTGCAACAAACCGTCCTCGCCCACCCGCAACGAACCCAAGCGGCTGAACAGCTGGCTGCCGTCCGGGTTGCCGACGGCGACAAAACCCTCGCCATTGAGCGCAACGTCGAACTCCGACTCCGACGGCCGCAAATCCCCCTGGCTGAACACTTTTTCCACCGCGCTCAGCCGCGTGCCCAGGCCCAAATAGGCCGCGCCGGCGGTTTCGCCCTGAGCCGGCGTCTGCCGCGCGGATTCGCGGTAGACCAGATCCTCGAACACCGCTTGCGAACGCTTGTAAGCCGGCGTGTTCATATTGGCCAGATTATTGGCCACCGCCTCCAAACCGCCTTGCTGCGCCGCCATGCCGGTGGCGCCCACATACAATGCATCAATCACGATTCCGTCCTCGTCTTAAAACTCGCCCAAGCTGCGCAGCGCCTTGTCCCACACCGCGTCCATGCCTTGCACCGCCTTCTGCACCGATTCGAAATGGCGGGTCGCCTCCATCAACTCCACCATTTCCCGCGTGGAGTTCACATTGGACATTTCCAGAAAACCCTGTCGCAAACGGCCCGGGCCGCCCAAGTCCTTGGGATCGACCATGGCTCCGCTGACCCGGTACAAGCCGTTGCCGGCGGCCTCCAGCCGCGCGTCCTTGGCCGGGTAAACCAGCTTGATGCGGGCCACCGCCAGCTCCTTCTGGAAAACCTGACCATCGTCAGCCACGCGAAAAGCGCCCGGCTGCAGAAAGATCTCCCCCTGCTCCCCCTCCAGCGGCATGCCGGATTGGGCCAGCACCAGCCTGCCTCGGCTGTCCAGCCGCAACGCGCCGCCGCGGCTGAGGTAAGCGCCACCGTTATCCTGCGCGGAGAAATAACCGGGACCCTCTATCGCCAGATCCAAATCGGAACCCGTACGGCTCATCGCGCCTTGCCGCCCATCCGCCAGCGCACCGGCCTGGACGTCCCCGTCCAGGGTGAACAAGCGCTTGTAACCCGTCGTATTGCTGTTGGCGATGTTGTGGGCCACGGTATTGACCCGGTTCATATCGGCTTGCATCGAAGCCGCCATCGCGTTCAATAACTCGCTCATCCGAGCCCTCCGTCAAAACGTCACTGCGGCGAAGGCCTTCAAGCCCACGCCCGGCGGCACTTCGTTCAAGGCCAGCACATGCAGGTGCGGCATCATCCGCGCGGTCAGCTTGCGCAAATTGGCGCGCACCTCCGGCGCGCACAACAGCACCGGCATATGATTGGCGCCGGCCATCCTTTCGGACTCGGCCAACATCTTCTTCAGCAGTTGCTCGGCAAACCGCGGGTCCAGCGCCAGCGAAGCGGCGCCGCCCTCGCTGCGGCGCAAGCCGTCGTACAAGGTTTGCTCGATGCCGCCGTCCAAGGTGATCACGTGCAAGGCGCCGTCGCCATCCAGCAGCGGCGCGCAAATCACGCTGCCCAGACGCTGACGCACGCGCGTGGTCAATTCGTCCACGTCCTTGCTGGCGCGCGCCGCGTCCACCAGCACCTCCAGAATCGTGTCCATGCGCCGGA
The DNA here is from genome assembly GCF_057809415.1 of Chromobacterium sp. FG22. Taxonomy (NCBI): domain Bacteria; kingdom Pseudomonadati; phylum Pseudomonadota; class Betaproteobacteria; order Neisseriales; family Chromobacteriaceae; genus Chromobacterium; species Chromobacterium sp. FG22. The sequence goes on from NZ_JBMDJX010000027.1 coordinate 55,914, forward strand.
TAGACACCTTCTCCTGCAACAAGGCCTGCAGCACCTTCTGGATTTCGCTGAGCGTCATCACATTGGGCAGCAGCTCGTCCAACAGGCTGGCCTGGGTTTGGCGCAAATGCTGCGCCAGGCGCTCCACTTCCTCGCGGGTCAGCAAGTCCGCGGAGTGTCGCTTCACGATTTCGGAAAAATGCGTCATGAACACCGTGGCGGCGTCCACCACGGTGTAGCCCAGCTCGCGCGCGCGCGGCCGCTGCGCGTCCTGAATCCAGATGGCGGGCAGGTTGTAGGCGGGATCGGTAGTGGGCGTGCCTTCCAGCTTGCCGCGCTCGCCGCCGGGATGGATCGCCAACCAGGCTCCGGGCTCCAAACGCCCCTCGCCCGCCTTGTCGCCCTGCAAACGGATCTGGTAAGCGCCGTCGCGCAAGCTCTTGCTTTCCCTCACCTTCACCTTGGGCAGCACCAGACCGGAATCCAACATGTATTGCTTGCGGAACAGAGCGATGCGCTCCAACAGCAGGCTGCCGTCCTGCCCCATCAGCGGCATCAGATCCGGCGCCAGCTCGATGGACAACAGATCCACCCTCAGTTCGTCGTACAGCGAGGCGTCGGCCGCCTCCGTCTCCGCGGCGGCCTCATCCACCAGGCCGCCGTCTTCGGCGCCGCCCCGCAAACGGCGCAGCGCCAGGCCGCCGCCGGCGAACAAAGCGGCCAGCATCAAGGCAGGCAAGGCCGGCAAGCCGGGCAGCAGCGCGGCCAGCGCCAACGCGCCCGCCACCATCAGCAAAATATTGGGATAGGCTGTGAACTGGCCCAGCACCTCGCTGCTCAGCCTGTCGTCCGACGCCGAGCGCGTGATGATGATGCCCGTGCCCACCGAAATCACCAGCGCCGGCACCTGGGTCACGATGCCGTCGCCAATGGTCAGCAAGGTGTAAGTCTGCAAGGCCTCCTGCCACGGCATACCGTGCTGGGCCACCCCCACCGCGAAACCGCCCACGATATTGATCAGCATGATGATGATGCCGGCGATGGCGTCGCCCTTGACGAACTTGCTGGCGCCGTCCATCGCGCCATAGAAGCCCGCCTCTTTCTCCAGCTCCTTGCGTCTACGCTGCGCCTCCGTCTGATCGATGAAGCCCATGTTCAGATCGGCGTCGATGCTCATCTGCTGACCGGGCATGCTGTCCAGCGTAAACCGCGCCGCCACCTCAGCCACCCGCTGCGCGCCGCTGGTCACCACCACGTATTGCACCACCACCAGGATCAGGAACACGATCACCCCGATCACATAGTTGCCGCCCACCACATAGGAACCAATGGCGCCGATCACCCGGCCGGCGTCGCCGTCGGACAGGATCAGCCGGGTGGCGGACACGTTCAGCGCCAGACGCAGCAAAGTGGCGATCAGCAACACCGACGGGAAGGTGGAAAAATCCACCGGCTTGCGCACATAGAAGGTCAGCAACAGCACAAACAGCGCCAAACTGAAATTGCCCAGCAACAGCGCATCCAGCACTCGGGCCGAAACCGGAGTGAACAAGACGAACAAAATGCCGACCATCAGCAGGATGATCGACACGTTCGCCCCTTCTTTGAACAACTTGAGCAAGCTACTCATCTAAAACGCCATCGCAACACCGCCTGTCTCCGGCGGTTCAGCCCTTCTTGACCCGAAACGCCCAAACCAGCGCCTTGGCCACATCGCTGAAATAAGCATCGGGAATCCATTCATCCACATCCACATCGCGAAACAAACCGCGCGCCAACGGCCGGTTCTCCAGAATCGGCACGCCATGCCGCCTGGCGGTCTCTTTCATCTTCAAAGCCATCTCGCCGGCCCCCTTGGCCAGCAGCATCGGCGCCGCCATCTTGCCGCGCTGGTACTGGATCGCCAGCGCCAGATGGCGGGGGTTCACCACCAGCACATCCGCCTCAGGCACCCGCGACGCGGCGCGCGTCTTTTGCAAAAACTGCTGGCGGATTTCCTTCAGCTTGGACTTGATCCGCGGGTCGCCTTCGCGCCGCTTGTACTCTTCCTTCACCTCGCGCTTGGACATCCGCAGCTTCTTGCTGAGCGTGCGCTTCACAAACAGCCAATCCACCACCGCCGCCAACAGCATGACCAAGGCCATATAGCGCAGCACTTGCAGCAGGGCGTTGCCAGTGGCCGCAGCCACCCGGCCCGGCCCGGCGCCGGTCAACAACAGCCAGTCCGGCAGCATCTCCCGGATGATCCAGTACAGCACCAGAGAGAAAGCCAGAAATTTGATGCTGGACTTCGCCGCCTCAAACACGGATCTCAAGGTGAACAAGCGCTTGAGACCCTCCATCGGATTGAGCTTCTGCCAATCCGGCTTCAAGGGCTCCGTGGAGAACAGCAGCCCCACTTGAGCGGCTCCGGCCACGCCCGCCGTCAGCGCCAACAACAGCCATAAGGGAAGCAGGGTCTGAAACAACTCCAGCGCCAATTGCCGCATCCACACCGACAAGGCCTGCTGCGCAAACGACCACTCCCCCGCATGCGACAACAACAGAGAGAACAGGCCAAGACAATGCCGCGCCATGCCCGGACCCAAGGCCATCAGCGCCAGCAACAGGGTCAGGGCCGACACCACGCCCAAGACATCCTGACTGCGCGCCACCGACCCCTTCTTGCGAGCCTCCTCGCGCTTATGCGGCGTCGCCTCTTCCGACCGGTCCTGCTCTTGCTCCGCCACCTAGCTCCCCTGGAAGCTCGCCAGATAATTCAATATCGAGGCAAACCAGCGTTCAAAAAAACCGCCCAAACGCGGCAAGATCACCGCCAGCACCGCCAGACCCACACCCACCTTCACCGGCATGGCCATCACGAAGGCATTGAACTGAGGCATGGAGCGGGAAATCAGCGCCACGCCCACATCAATGGCGAACAAGGCGATCAGCAGCGGCGCCGCCAATGAAAGCGCCAACGCAAACAGCACGCCAAACTGCCCCAGCGCCCGCTCCGCCAGCATCAGGCTGACCGGCTCGCCCACCGGCAGGGCCTCCAGTAGGAAAACCATCGCCTGCAACAACATGTGGTGCCCGTTCACCGCATAGACGTAAGCCACCGCCAGCAGCTCGAACGCCAGGCCCATGGCCGCGCCGGATTGCTTCGTCAACGGATTGATCACGCCCGACAAGCCAAAGCCGATCTGGGTGTCCAACAAACGTCCCGCAAACGCCAGCGCGCCAAACGCGCACTGCACGCCAAAACCAAGCACAGCGCCGATGAACAACTCGGTCAAAGCCTGCCCGGCCAGCACCCAGCCATTGGCGGGCAAAGCCAGCCTCAACCCCAGGCCGTACGTCATCAGCGCCGCCAGGCTCAAACCCAGCAAGCCGCGCACCACCCCGGGCACATTGGCCGCGCCTATCACCGGCGTTAGCAACAAGACCGGTGCCAAACGCAGCGACAGCAAAAAAGAGGCGTATAGCCAGGCCAAATCCAGGGGAAAAGACATTGAGAAGCGTTTCAGAACAAGGACGGGATACTGCCGATCACGCCCGCGGCGTAGTTCACCAGCGACTTCAGCATCCACGGGCCAAACAACAGCAGGGCCGCGAATACCGCCAGCAACTTGGGCACGAAAGCCAAAGAGGCATCCTGGATCTGGGTCACTACCTGGATCACGCTAACCACGATGCCCACCACCAGGCTGAACAACAGCACAGGGCCGGCAATGGCCAAGGCCATCCACATCATTTGCGACATCAACTGCAGTGATTGATCGCCCGTCATTCCACCCGCCCTCATGCGGCGGCCTGGTTTTTGATGCGCAATCAACGCAAAAACAACCAAACCGCACAAATGATACGGATATTAACGATATTCATACTTTTTTACAACATACCATAACAATATTTACAAACACAGAAAACTCAATTTAAATACATGATTTTTAAGTACAAATTCAAAATTTCAGCCATTTTCAGCCGCTGTGATCATGAGTTCAGCTTCTTTATCAGCAGTAAAAATCACGCCATGCAAAGCCGCCGCCAAGATTAAACCGCGACATAACGGCAACCATTCAAGCGCACAGCGGCTTAGAACCTGTTCAAAATCTCGCGGACAAGAGTGAGATGAGGAGAAAACCGCTGAGAAAGCGGACTGCACAAGCGCTATATGAGCATTTCGAATGCTGTACTCACCGTGCAAAGTCTGACAAAACGCAACAGACTTTGAATAGATTCTTACAAATACCAGGCAAGGCAGAGAGCAAAGCATCCCCTTCACACCACCTCCGGCGCCTTGACAGATATTGCAGAAACTTCTCAACCCGGTAGTAACGCAGCAAGAAGGAGAAAGCGCACCCTCATGCCGACTGCGGCAGCGCCTAAGCGTGGCCGGACAGTACGGCAGGCATGAAACCAGGGGAAACAAGAGTAAAACGATGGCCGCCCACTTAATAGAGGGCAGCCAGCAGACAGGGAAGAACAGACAAGGAACAGACACAAACCCCCTGTGGCCGCCAAACGAGGGGCTCCCGACAAGCTCTTCAAAACGCCACACGGATCTGGTTGAAACGCGGTGGCGAAGCCGTCCATCGCCAGAAGTAAAGAAGGATACAGCAAGGCGCAAAGAGCAGCTCCGTTACGCCATCCCCGCCGCAAGCCACGCGGACACGCGCTAGGGTCTGGCACGACGCAAGCCCCTTGCCTCCCCGCCGCAAGCACGTGATAATCCGGCCGTGCTGTGACTCAGCACCGGGCTTGGCAGCTCGAACCAGTAAGGCGGACAGCCGCCGCACGCGGCATTTTTACGTCCGTTGCACACCACAGGGTAAGTCTTACGCTAAGGCTGGCCGTGGTGGGGGCGTGCTTGCACGCGCCGGGTCCTTACTGCCGGTCTGCCAACCCTGCCACGCGCCTGTCTCCACGCTTGGCAGCTAAGGGGGCAGGTTTAACGCTCAGTAAGGAGTCGTCATGACTAGCCCCGTTCATGCTCATTCCCAGCACATCCCTTCTCTCTCCACTTTGCTTTTCCAACTGAAAAGCTTGCGTCAGCAGGATGCCACGCTCCACCCGATTGACCCGCTATTGCGGCAACTCGACGAGTACTGCGAACACTTCGATCACAACCTTCATCTAATCAGCCTGGAATTCAATCAAGTCAGCACCGCCTTGTCGGCGCTGGCGGCAATGCTGGAGCAATCCAAGCTAGACATGCTGGAATGCGAGCAGGTGTATTGCCTGCTGGAACCCTTCGCCCACCGCTTGCAGCAAACCACGATGCAGATGCAGGAACTGGCTTGAGCCTTATAAACGACCAAAGCCCCGGGAAGGGGCTTTGGGGAGGCTTGGGCTTATAAATTACGGCGCGGTCAAAGGTCGTGTTGCCAAGGTGCCGCGTGGGCAAGCTTTTTGGCTTGCCAACCCTACTTGCTAAAGAGTTATTGATACCTTTAGCTGAGCTAGTGGCCGAAGCGGCCTATAAAATTAGCTTACTCAGGCATGGCGATTCTAGTAGCTCCCGTGCTTGGAGCAACAATCGGCGCATCCCCGATGGGAATGCGCCGATATTTGATATCAAACCATTCAAGCCGACTCAGCCCATTCAAAACCTAGACAAGCTCCAAGAAGCAGCCCTCTCAGTTAGTTGTGGCCACATAGACGCGGACATGGCCTGAAAGGCCATCCCCGCGTCACCTAGCCTCTATTTCTACCAACAAAGTAACCATAAAACCACGCCGATCAGTGATCTCATCGTCAAATGCAAGCTCTACCCGTTCAAATAGATCATCAAAATCCTCAGATGGATCAGCAACAAACTTATGCAATAGGTTTGTCAGTCGATCCTGAGCAGACTTAGTGTATGTATGAAACTCCGGCAAGAGGAGTGCTTTTACCGCGCTAGCTACGTCATCATGGCTATTGACATCCAGCCCGTGAAGCAACTCACAGTCCGCATCGCTCACAAAATTTACATCAAAGACCTTAAGCAAGCTAAGCAGATCAAACATATCCTTTTTTACTTTCATTACCGTCCCCAAATTGGAAATGCCGTATTTATTTGGCCATTCCTAAACCAAACCTGAGCCGTATACGACTGACCATAAGTCAGCGAAGTTTTCTTGTAACCTTCGCCTATCAAGTAGTCGAAACTAATGGGTCGTTCAGCCAAGGTCACATCACCAGTTAATCGATAAATATTTTGCGCACGATAAATTGAATTTAACTGATCTCTGTTGCTCAGAAATCGCGTTGCAGAAGACGGTATTTTTGGCTTTCCATTTGGGTAGGCCTCTATAAAACCTGTAGTCGGGTTTTTGCCAAATTGAGCACGATCCAACTGTGAACCCAAAGTCGTCTGCGCTCCGTGTTTTTCCAGAAAATGAGCGCCGCTTATTGAATCTTGCAGTTCCTCCAAACGCCGATACGCATTTGACTCCGCCAATCCATCCATGCGGATAGCACGTTGCTTCGGTGAAAAATTCGCGTATTTAATCCGCAGGGCTTCACCGGGGCTAATAGTGTTTGGAACCATACTCCCCTCCGGCACCGCATACATCCTCAGTCCCGGAATGCTCTGCTCCGCCAAGCGGTCCAGCCTCGGCCCAAACGCTTTCACTGCATCCCTTGCCAGCAAACGCGTGCCCATGCCTGCTTCAACGCTCAGACTGGACCCTCGTAGCAAACGTGACCCTGGCGCCCAGGACAGCAAGGCATTGCCGGCCAATGCGCCTGCCTGCTCCGCGCTCAGTTCCCCAGGATTCTTCGCATAATACATCAGCTCGCCCGCCGTCTTACCCAAGACATCCGGCAAGCCGCGTACCAGCGCCGCATTACGAGCGGCTGCGCCGCGGTCATCGATCAAGCCTCCGCTGAGCAGACCCGCCGCCAGATAGCCTTGGTCACTGATCAATTGAGCCATTCCCAGGCCGCCATCAATCACGGTATCCAACATGCTGCCTGCAAAGCGCCGTACGGCACTGGGTTCGTCCACGGCCCGGCTACCACCCACAATCTCAATCGTCATCATGTCTGACGAAACATCAAGTGGACGAAGCAAAGCGTCCAGCTCCGCTTGACGTTGCGGCTCTCGCATCTGAGCAGATTGCGCCAATCGGGTCCTGGTCGACTTTTGAGCCTTCGCCGCTGTCGCGCGTTGCGCCATCGGCTCGTCGTCCACCACACCATAAGCAGCCTCGTTGCTCAATGAATCCAGGCTGAGCCAAGCTGGCTCCAGGGCTTCCGCCTGGCCGCTAAAGCCCCAGTCGCGTACCTGTTTGGCAAACGCCGCCTTCTGCTGTTGCCGTGCCCTATCCTGATTTTGGATGCCGCTCACCACCTGGTCGCCTAGCGCGCTGCCAAACGATTCCGCCGCGATCGCGCTCCAGTTCGGACGCTGGCCGGTCAGTTGCGATTGGATTCCGCCCGACACCAGACCTCGCAGCGTGCCGTAACCTACGCCGGCCACCGGATCCGAACTGTTCCAGCCCAGGCTGTCGCCCATCCAGCCGCTGGCCCCGGCCGCCGCGCCGCTGGCCGCCACCGAGGTCCAGTTGAAGGACTTTTGCAGCCCGGTGGCCATGCCCACGCCCTGGGTCATCGCGTTGACCGCCATCGTCCGCGCCACCGTCTCGCCCAGCCCCTTGCCGGCAAAGGCCGACAACGAGGAGGTATTGGACACACCCGCCAAGCCGGCGGTCGCCGCCGCCGAGAACGCCGACAGCCCCACCTGCCCCCAGGAGAAGCGGTCCTGCATCCCCATCGCCATCGCCACGCCCTGGCTGACGATAGAGCCTGCCGCGCCGCCTATCGCGGCCGCCGCGAGACCAGCTCCGCCGGCGATACCACCGGCTAAGGTCGCTGCGCCAGCAGCAGCAATCTGAGCTAGGCTAGCAGCACCCAAAGTCAATGCGCTACCGGTGGCCGTAGTCACCATTCCCATCGCCACAGCTGCCGCGCCAGCCGTCATCACCACCGCGACGACCGCAACAACTGCAACAAAGATGGCCCCAACCCCGCCACAACCGCCTCCACCCTGTTGCGGCGGCGGCGGCGGATCCGGCAGCGTCGGGGTCACATCGCCAATCGCCTCACCCGGGCTATACACTCGGTAGGTGCCGCTGCTGTTGTGAAGGTTGGTGACTTTATTCGGCACCCGCAGCGCCTGACCTGCAGCCAAGGTCTCGCTGCCGGTCAGACCATTGGCGTCGGCCAGCAAATACCACAGCGACTTGTCGCCCCACAGCCCTGCAGCCAAACTCTGCAGCGTATCACCACCACGCACGGTTACCGTGCTTGGGGCCTGTCCCGGATAATTGGGGGCAATCGGTTCGTAGTTCTGATCAAAGTCGGCGCTGCTCACCGCCACGCCAAAGCGGTACTGGTCTTTCTTGCCGCCCAGTTGACCTTGGGCCAATGCTTGCGCAAAGTCCATGCGGCTTGGGCCATCATTGCCCACCGCGCCCACTTGCTTGCCGTCAACGTAGTAATAGTCTTGGCGCTTGTAAACGCTTTGCTTATCCAGTTCCTCGCGTCGAATCACTACCCCTTGGGCGTCGTTGATGTAACGCAGGCTGCGCTGCCCCTGTTCGTCGATAGCCTCTTTCAGGTGACCGTTGACATCGTAGGTCAAATGCGAGACCCCAGGCCGCCAATCCGGCGCATCTTTGTTGTACGGTTGAGCGGTAATCTTGGATTGCTTGGCCTCATCCCACCATTCGTACGCGTAATAGGTGGTGACTGTGGTGGTGTCCTCTTGCTGAGTGGATTTCAAGGTTCCGTCTGCCATCAAGTCGTATTTGGTCGCTTTACCGTCCACCACCTGCCGCAGCATTTTGTTGTCCGCGTCGTAGTCCGTATGCGTCTTGTGGGCCTTGGCCTGGCCATCCCAGCTAAAGCTTTCCGCATCGGTCACCCGGCCCAACAAGTCATTGCTGCGCCGATACGCCAGCTTGCCGTTGATCTGGGTATCCGTCAGAAAACCGTCTGCGGTGTAACTGTACGTTTCCACCGTGCCATCGCCGCCATTGCTCGCCTTGGCCCGTTGCCCGAAGCCATCGTACTCGATCCGGATACCGCGGCTGCCCGCCACAATATTGCCGGAGGCGTCACGGCTGCCCTGGGTTACGGTGAAACGGTTCATCGCATCATAGGCGTACCAGTTGTCCTGCACTTGCTTGCTGCCATCCTTGCCATCCTGATATTCGCTGTAGACGCGCTGACGGTTGCCCACCGCATCGTACTGATAGCGGCTGAGGAAACGAGGATCCTTGATTTCGATCACCCGGCCACGTTCGTCGTAGCGCATAACGGACTGTTGGTAGAACGTCAGGTGGTCGCGGTCCGGACCGCTGGCGTAAGCCTCATAGTTTTTACGGCCGTCGTTGTCGTAGCCATACAGCGTAAAACGATTAGCAGCCCTATCCTCCATGCCCTGCAGATTGCCATTGCCATAGTAGGTGTACAGGATATTCTGGCCTTTATCGCTCTGTTGGCGAATCAACTGGCCCGCGTTGTTGTACTGGTACTGAGTCACCCGGCCGCCCAGATCACGGTGTTCGCTCTTGAGGCCGAACAAATCCACCGCATCCTGCATGGTCATATTGTTGGCGTTGGTGGTGGTAGTTCGCCAACCGCCCACCACAATGCCGCCGGCACCCTTCAACTGAGCATCCCAGGCATAGCTGTAAGTGGTATGGCGAGAGGCCGCGCTGACCGTTTCCAACACCCGGCCCAAGCTGTCGTAACGCGTCGCCTCCGCAAACACCGTCTTGCCGTCGCTTGTACGGTGGGCAATTCGCTGTCCAGCGCTATCATAGTCGTACTCGTCATAACCGCAGCTGCCGTCCACCCGCTGAGCGCGGTCCAGCCGCTTGAGGCGGCCAAGCTTGTCGTATTGATAATCTTGTTGGCGCTGTCCATTGACTGTAACGATGCGCAGATTGCCCAGGCTGTCGTAAGCCATTTCCTTGCTGCTGCCATCTGCATGGCGTTCACGCAGTACCTTGCCCTGCCCCTCCTGGCTGCCTGCCAGCCAACGCTGGCGGTTTTCATGCCCATTGGCGTCTATGCTGGACACCAAATTTCCCACCGCGTCATAGCCGTAACGCGTAATAGCTTCGTCGCCCAGTTTGTCGCTGCCGTCGATATTCTTCAGCACATCGCCGTTGTCGTCGCGCAACTTGAGCGCAGCTTCGCGCTTGGCGACCAGCTTGCCGGCCGTATTGTATTCAGTGCGAATGCTATTGCCGGCACCATCGGTTTCGCTAATCACTTCGCCGAAGGCGTTGTAGACTTGGCGGCGCGTGATGGTGGCCTCACTATTGGTCACTCCCAGCAATACCCACCGCAAACGTCCAGTATAAACATCTTCACCATTTGCACCTCGCCGCATAAACCCCTTGGCTAACAAGGTGCTACCATCACTCTCCTGTAGATAGATCCCATTGATGTCCTTCAACTGATAACGATATTCGTAATCACCAATAGGTAGAGTATCAACATTTAATGCAAACCCCCCATTTCTCTGCCTATTTAATTTAACTTCTTGCCAGGATCCCCCTCCTTTTGTTCGGTATTGCAACTCCATTTGGGTTGCCGCAGTCTCCTCTGGAGAAAAAGAAACATACATAGGCAAAGCTAAACCAACAACACTACCTCGATCCAGAGTCACTGCTCCGCCACCCAAAGTAATGGAGCCTTGAGCACGATTAACCATACGGCCGGCCGCATCAAATATCTGATATTCAAAATCGTAGAGTGTTGGTGATGGTAAACTGCGAGAAATATCCACGCAATCCCAGTTAAAATCTCGCCCTTCAGTTTTAACAAGAGCAACTTCTTTAAAATCCAATTGACTACCTGACGGGCGGAACCGCACTTTACCATGCATTGCGTCCGTCAATTGATTCTTAATATGAACAATCTGTGGTTGCTCATACCAGCGAACAGGAGCCGTTACAGAATTAGGATTACCCGACTGAAAACCACCGATCAACCGACCAAGTGATTGCTGACCACTAAAATACTCCAAATCATATTCGTAACTTACACCTATCTTTAACCCATAATCCGCAGGATTAAATTGAAACCACGCACCTGAGTAATTATTCGATAGACTTCCGCGCTCTATCCACCCCCCCCATGCTTCTCCCTGCACTCTAAAACGAATAAGAGTACGATTTGTACGCTCACTTAAACCAATAACATTCATACTTCCAAGCTGCCCCTCCCCTGAGCCCGCAGCCATAAAAGCACTATTCATTGGCAATTTATTTTGCAAAATACTAGGCCCTTTATCATCAAGACTCATCTCACCTTGACGGGCATTCAATATTTTACCCTGATCATCTAGCGACACATAACAAAACTCATACTTCCCCCTACCCATTCCTGACCAATCAAAAGAAAACCAAGATGACTGTTCATGTCCATTAATTTTCACAATCGGAATCGACTGCACAACCCATCCCAACTCAGAAGATACATTCCTAGTCAGGAGAATAATTTTAGACACGCCGACCTGATTTTTAAAATGAACCTCAGATCGATTTATGGACAATTTCGGAAAAGAGAGAGGTTCAGGCAGGTAACGACCAATAACATCCATTCCAGTAAATGACTTCTCCACCTTCCCCAAAAAAACATCCTGCCCTTGCACCTCCTTATATATGTTTATCTCGAATTTATAATTACGCTGCTCAAAATTAATAAGAGGCAAGTTAATATCAACACTTACACTTCCTCCTGAATAACCATACTTAGTTTCAACAAATCTTTCTTTCGGCATAGGGCGAACAATTGAAACAATATCAAATTTATACCGCCCATCTCCAAGCATTAAAACATTCTCAGGAAAACCGAATGTTACAACTGCCTTGAATGCACGACCAAACTCACCCCGCCCAAACCTGTCATCCAACAAATAAGATTGAAATCCATCAAATAGAATTTGGCTCGTAACTACACCATTACCAACAATAGCAATATCGGACTTTCCCATCGGACTAACAATAGGAGCATTATCCCTAAAAAACGCTCCGTCTGTTGTTACCACATCGCCACGCCCAGTTTGCTGCTCGGCTGTTGTCCAAGCTTCCACCTGAACAACTGAATCTTGATGCTTATTTACCATTTTTGGCTGGCGTGTCGTCACATGTAAATTTCGGGCATCATAGTCACTTACTGACAAACGAAATGCATCCAAATCATCTTGGAAATTAGAGCTATTGACTTGGGACAACTTATACAACACCTGCTCCAGTGTCATATTTCGTAACTCGTCACCTTGAGTTCGCCCTGATGTAATCGTCAGCGTAGAATTACCATTAGCATCGTAACCATATAGTTTGGTTACACCACCCGCATTGCCGCGAATCAGCCGGCCTGCAGTGTCGTATTCACTGAACTCCTGCCAAGCTCCTTGACGATTAACACTGGTCCGCTTGCCTGTGATTTGCCCCCAAGCGTTGTAGCTCACCTCCTGCCACACTCCAGTCGCGACATCCTGTTTAGCCGTTTGCAATTTGGCCGCATTGTAGGCATACAGGGTGACATCCTGCCCTCCCGCCACCTCCTTGCGCTCACGGCGGGTACGCGTCACATTGCCCACCGCATCGTAGTCGTAGAACGTGATATTGCCTTCGGCATCCCGCGCCCAATCTGCCCGGCCGCCCAGGCTGTAATGGGTTTCGCTGAATACGCCGTCCACTCCGGCCTTGACGATCTTGGTCGTCAGGCTCAAATCGTTGTAGCTGGTATCGGTGGTCGGCCTTACGCTCTGCCCAGCCTGATCGATAAATACCGCTTCCTCGCGATGGACTTCGCGGCCCAACGCATCGTAGCGGATGTCGGTGACAGCACCCTTGGCGTCGGTTTTCTGCGTCAGCAGCCCTAAAGCGTTGTAGCGATACAGGGTACGTACGGTGCCGGTCTGACGGGTTTGCGCAATAGCGTCTTCTTCGGGCTTACTAGAAACATCCAGACTAGCCTGCTCGTAATAGTCGACATTCAGCCGACGTTCTTCCACCAGCCTGCCCATGCGGTCATAATCAAACTCGCTGACACGGTCTTGGGCACCAGGTTTGAGCAGACCACGCGCTGCATCCAGCGTAATACCCTCAGCCGGCACCGTGGCGGTGGCATAGCGCGTTTCTCTCACCGGCTTGCCGGCGGCATTGTAGTTCCAAGCCACAGCGTAACCAGCGGCATCCACCTCCAACAACTTGCGTCCGGTAAGGTCATACCAACGCAGTATCCGATTACCCCGAGGGTCAATCTCACACACTACATTTCCATTGGCATCATATTGACGTTCAGTAACAAGGTCCTGAACCCTAACTATCGGCGCTCCATCCTTCTTCACATCCCCATAAATAACGGTCTGACGCGGAACAACCGTCCTCTGCAATCGATTATTACCGTCGTAGACGTAGCGGGTTTCGCGAACGTCGGCATTCGCCGGCGCCGGCACGCCGCCGTCCGCCGACAGGCTCACCGGGCTGGCGTAGACGCGCTGGACGAGGACGTTGCCCGCCGCGTCGTAGTCCCATTCGCTCAACACGCCGTCGCCGTTGCGCTCCGCCACCTTGCGCCCCAGCGCGTCGTAG